>NZ_JBEPKX010000039.1:0-37694 GCF_040544915.1 Curtobacterium sp. 1544 | reverse complement strand
GGGGGGGGGGGGGCGCGGGGGGGGGGTCCCCGGGGTCCGGGGTCCGGGTTAGTGGCGGCGCGGCCCCCCCCGCCGCGGCCCCCCCCCCCCCCCCCCCGCGGGTGGGGGGGGGGGGGCCCCCCGCCCCCCCCGCCTCCAGTCCGTCAGGGGCGCCCGTTCAGGGCGCGACCGTCGCGTCCGTCAGGGAGTCAGGACGAGGACTCCCAGTCCGCAGGGCCGCGCGAACCCGCGCGGTACTCCTCGAGCGGGACCTCGTCGGCCTTCCAGGCTTTGACGACCGGCTCGACGATCTCCCAGCAGCGCTCGGCGACGTCACCGCGGATCGAGAGCAGCGGGTCGTCGTGGAAGATCCCGTTGAGGACCTCGCCGTAGGGGGTCAGCTCACCGTCGGCGAAGGACGAGGACAGCGTGACCTGACCCATCTCGAACGGGTTGCCGCCGCCGTTGGCCGACACCGTCAGCTCGATCTCGTCCGGGTTCAGCACGATGCGGAGGGTGTCCGCCTTCGGCCGACCGGAGAGGCCGGAGGGCAGGCGCGTGACCGGCTTGAAGGTGATGAGCACCTCTTTCCGGCTGGCGCCGAGCGCCTTGCCCGAACGCAGGGTGAAGGGAACGCCCTTCCAGCGAGCGGTGTCCACCTCGACCGAGATCTCCGCGAGCGTCTCGGTGCTGCGCGACTTGTCGACGCCTTCCTCGTCCTGGTACGACGGCAGCTCCTTGCCGTCGATCGTGCCGGCCGTGTAGACGGCGCGACGCGATGCGATCTTCGGGTCCCCGCCCTTGAGTTCCGTCGAACGGAGCACGCGAGCGAGGGAGGAGCGGAACTCGACGGAGTCGATGTCCGCCGGGGCGTCCATCGTCACGATGCCGAGGATCTGGAGCAGGTGCGACTGGATCATGTCGACCATCGCACCGGCCTCGTCGTAGTACTGGGCGCGGTTCTCGAGCCCGAGCGTCTCGTCGTAGAAGACGTCGACCTTCTCGATGTTCTCCGCGTTCCAGATCGGCTCGAACAGGCGGTTCGCGAAGCGCAGGCCGATGATGTTCAGGACCGTGGTCCGACCGAGGAAGTGGTCGGTGCGGTGCACACGCTCCTCGGGGACGAGCTTGAGCACGGTCTCGTTGAGCGCCTTCGCGCTGGCGACGTCCGTGCCGAAGGGCTTCTCGAACGCGAGCGTGGTGCCCTCGGGGAGCTCGACCTGCTGCAGCGCCTCGCAGATGTCCGACGCGATCTGCGGGGGCAGCGCGAAGTACAGGATGGGCTCGGCGTCGTCGTCCGCCGCGGCGAACAGCGCCTTGAGGTGCTCGGGGTCCGTCGGGTCACCCTGGATGAACTGCGTCGAGGCGACCGTGGCGTCGACCTCCGGGCCCTTCACGTCCTGCGACGCGAAGGACTTCGTGACGACGTCCTTCCACTGCTCCTCGCTGCGGGCGCTGCGGCCCGTGCCGATGAGCTGGACGGGAACCGCTCGACCGCTCTGCAGGAACGTGCCGAGGCCCGGCAGCAGCAGGCGGGAGGCGAGGTCGCCCGTCGCGCCGAAGATGATGAGAGTGCGCTTGTCGGTCACCGGAGGTGACTCCTTTCGCTGTGGTGGGGGTGGTCCGCTTGAAGCCAAGCCGTGGGCGGACTGGTTGATTCCCGGTCGGGGCCGGTTCGTTCGTGGTCCTGCGGCGCTTCCGGCGGTGGTGCCGGACGCACTTCGGGCGGCACCGGTGTGGTGCCGCCCGAATGTGTCAGGTGCGCTGCGGGTTCGGGTCAGTGACCGAAGTTGCCGCGGTAGTACTCGTAGACCCAGCCGACGAGCGTGATCGCCACGAGGGCGAGACCGATCGGCACGATCCACAGGCCGGCTGCGACGCCGAGGAAGCACACCGCGACGGCGGCCGCCAGAAGGATGGGCCACCACGACCACGGGCTGAAGTGCCCGAGCTCGGCGTCGCCGTCCTCGATGTTGGCGTCCGGCCGGTCCTCGGGCAGCTCGCCGCCCTGGGAGGACATGACCTTGCCGAGGTAGAACGCGATGAACGCGGACATGATCCCGGTGAGGCCGATGGCCACGGTGCCGACCCACTCCGGCTCGCCGTAGTAGATCAGCGACCAGATGGTGTACGCGGCGTCCGCGAGGATGAAGAACCCGAAGAGGATCCAGAACAGGTTGGTGTTGGCGCGCATCGCCTTACTTCACCTCGCCCTTCGCGGCGTCGTAGGTCGGGGCATCGGGAGCGTCCTTCGCGGGACCCACGCCGATCGGCACACCCGCTTCGGGGTGGTTGAGGTCGAACGCCGGGGACTCCGAACGGATGCGCGGGATCGACGTGAAGTTGTGGCGCGGCGGCGGGCAGCTGGTGGCCCACTCGAGCGAGCGGCCGTAGCCCCACGGGTCGTTCACGGCGACCTTCGGCGCGTTCCGGGCGGTGACGTAGACGTTGAAGATGAACGGCAGGAACGAGATCGCGAGGATCATCGAGCCGATCGTCGACAGCTGGTTCATCCAGGTGAAGCCGTCGTTCGGCAGGTACGTCGCGTAACGACGCGGCATGCCGATGACGCCCAGCCAGTGCTGGATGAGGAACGTCGTGTGGAACCCGATGAACAGGAGCCAGAAGTGGATCTTGCCGAGGCGCTCGTTGAGCATCTTGCCGGTCCACTTCGGCCACCAGAAGTAGAAGCCGGAGAACATCGCGAAGACGACGGTTCCGAAGACCACGTAGTGGAAGTGCGCGACCACGAAGTACGAGTCGGACACGTGGAAGTCGAGCGGCGGCGACGCCAGGATCACACCGGTGAGACCACCGAACGTGAAGGTGATGAGGAAGCCGACGGCCCAGAGCAGAGGCGTCTCGAAGGTGACCGAGCCGCGCCACATCGTGCCGACCCAGTTGAAGATCTTCACGCCGGTCGGGACCGCGATGAGCATCGTCATGAGCGAGAACCACGGGAGCAGGACGCCACCGGTCACGTACATGTGGTGCGCCCAGACCGTGACCGAGAGCGCCGCGATCGCGATGGTCGCGTAGACGAGGGTCTTGTACCCGAAGATCGGCTTGCGGCTGAACACCGGGAAGACCTCGGAGACGATGCCGAAGAACGGCAGCGCGATGATGTACACCTCGGGGTGCCCGAAGAACCAGAACAGGTGCTGCCAGAGCAGGGCACCGCCGTTGGCCGGGTTGAAGATCTGCGCCTCGAACACACGGTCGAGCCCGAGGCCGAAGAGCGCCGCGGCGAGGACCGGGAAGGCCATCAGCACGAGGAGCGCCGTCACGAGGGTGTTCCAGGTGAAGATCGACATGCGGAACATGGTCAGACCCGGGGCACGCATCGTGATGATCGTGGTGATGAAGTTCACCGCACCGAGGATCGTCGAGAAGCCGGTCATGCCGAGCCCGAAGACCCACAACGTGCCGCCGAGTCCTGGTGTGAACGTCGTGTCACTGAGTGGCGCGTAGGCGAACCAGCCGAAGGACGCCGCACCCTGCGGGGTGAGGAAGCCACCGACCGCGATGAGCGAGCCGAACAGGTAGAGCCAGAAGGCGAAGCCGTTCAGACGCGGGAAGGCGACGTCCGGCGCACCGATCTGCAGCGGCATGATCGCGTTCGCGAACCCGGAGAACAGCGGCGTCGCGAACATCAGCAGCATGATCGTGCCGTGCATCGTGAACAGCTGGTTGTACTGCTCCTTCGTCGCGACCACGTGCAGGCCGGGCTCGAAGAGCTGGGCACGGATCACGAGCGCCATCACACCTGCGAGCAGGAAGAAGATGAACGAGGCGATCAGGTACATGTACCCGATGGTCTTGTGGTCCGTGGAGGTGATCCACCGGACGATGATGTTGCCCTTCCGACCGACCTTCGACGCCTGGAAGTCCGGCGTCGTGGTCTGTGCAGTCGGCTGGCCGACAAATGACGTTGTCATCTTTCGGAGCCCCTACTCGTTCTCGCTCGACGCCACCGGCGCCTTGTTGTCCGGTTCGTTCGTGTTGGTGTTGTACTCGTTGCCGAGCAGCCCCACCTTGCCCTGGTCCTTCAGGGTGTCGAGGTAGTCCTGGTACTGCGCCGGCGTCACGACCTTCACCTGGAAGAGCATGAGCGAGTGGTACTCACCGCAGAGCTCGGCGCACTTGCCCTGGTAGGTGCCGAGCTTCTCCGGGATGAAGTACTCGTAGTTCGTCTTGCCCGGGAGCATGTCCTTCTTGTACAGGAAGTCGATGATCCAGAAGGAGTGGTCGACGTCGCGCGAGGACAGCTCGATCTTGACCTTCTTGCCCTGGGGCAGGTACAGGGTCGGCAGCTGCGACTCGTCGATCGCGCCCTTGGCGTTCTCTTCTTCCTGGGCCTGGATGCCCTGGTAGTAGACGCTCTCGTCGGGGTTCTTCTGGTCGATGTAGTTGAAGTCCCATGCCCAGCGCTTGCCGTACACGTGCACGGTGGCGTCCGGGTTGGTGAACGGCTTCTCGATCGCGGCCTGGTCCTTCGCGGTGAAGGCGAAGAAGCCGAGGACGAGGATCAGCGGCACGATCGTGTAGAAGATCTCGAGCGGCATGTTGTACCGCATCTGCACCGGCAGGCCGGTCTGGCCCTTGCGGCGGCGGTAGACGATGGCGGCCCAGATGATGAGGCCCCAGACGATCAGACCGACCGCGAGCAGGACGACCCAGCTGGTGGTCCACAGGCCGACGATGCGGCTCGTGTGGTTGGTGACGTCCTTCGTCTCCTCCGTGCCGGGGAGCCATCCGTTCAGCTGCTGCTGCGTGCAGCCAGCCAGTGCGATGACCAGACCGACGGCCACCGGGACGGCCGCCCAACGTATACGGCGATTCGAACGCACTGTTACCTCTCGGAAGACGTGAAACCGGAGCAGCCTGCGACGCGAAGGTCGCGCATGGCCCGCTCCCAGCTTGGTTGGAACACTCCTAGCTTACTCGCAGCTGGAGACCCCTCGCGCACACGCGACACGCGATCGGCCGCGATCCGCACCCGCCCCGGGCGCGTTTTCCCTGGTCGTGACGGATGCCACGCCCGGGGAACGCACGAGCGGGGAGCGACCGTGTCGGTCACTCCCCGCTCGTGTCGGGTCGACGGGTGATCAGTGGAAGCTGTCACCGCACGCGCAGCTGCCCTGCGCGTTGGGGTTGTCGATCGTGAAGCCCTGCTTCTGGATGGTGTCCTCGAAGTCGATCGAGGCACCGTCGAGGTACGGGACGCTCATCTTGTCGACGACGACCTCGACACCGGGCTCGAACTCGGCCGTGGTGTCGCCGTCGAGCAGCCGCTCGTCGAAGTAGAGCTGGTAGATCAGTCCGGAACAGCCGCCGGGCTGCACCGCGAGACGCAGGCGGAGGTCGTCGCGACCCTCCTGCTCGAGGAGGCTCGCCACCTTCGCCGCGGCCGCGTCGCTGAGCAGGACGCCGTGCGAGGGCGTCTCGGTCGCCGGTGCGTTCTCGGTGATGGTGTCGCTCATCCGCGCGTCTCCCTCCGGGCGGTGTGGTTCACCGCTCCTGGTCCGATTGTAAGCACCGTCAGCCGCGAGTCGCGAGACGCGCCAGCAGGATCGTCTCCGATGCGATCGCGCGGTGCAGCACGCCGAGGTGCTGCGACTCGTTCGGGCTGTGCGCACGGGTGTCCGGGTCCTCGACGCCGGTGACGAGGATCTGTGCCTCCGGGAACTCCGCCGCGAGGTCCGACACGAACGGGATCGACCCGCCGATGCCCTGCTCGACGGCGTCGTTGCCCCAGCCCTCGCGCATCGCGGTCCGCGCCTCCTGGACAGCCCAGCCGGCGGTGTCCACCAGGAACCCGTCGCCGGCGTCCGGCTCGGTGAGTTCGATCTGCGTACCGAACGGCACGTGCTCGCGCAGGTGGCGCTCGACCGCCGCGGCCGCCTCGGATGCGTCCTGGCCGGGAGCGACCCGGACCGAGACCCGGGCGGACACCGTCGGCAGCAGCGTGTTCGAGGCGTTCGCGACGCTCGGCACGTCCATGCCCGTGACGGTGATCGACGGCTGGAACCACATGCGGGACAGGACGTCGCCGCGGCCGACCGGTCGGACACCCGGCAGGAGGGCCGCGTCCGTCGCGAGCTCGTCCTCGGTGCGGGCCGGTACCGGGGCGTCGTAGGAGGTCAGCCCCTCGACCGCGACCGAGCCGTCGTCGTCGTGCAGGGACGCGAGCAGCCGGACCATCGGGATCATGGCGTCGGGTGCCGCTCCCCCGAACATGCCGCTGTGGCTCGCGTGCTCGAGCGTCGTCAGGGTCAGCTTGAACGTGACGTTGCCGCGGAGGGACACCGTGATCGACGGGACCTCGGTGGACCAGTTGTCGCTGTCGGCCACCACGATGACGTCCGCCGCCAGGTGCTCCTTCTGCTCGCGGAGGAAGGTGCGGAACGACCGGGAGCCGAACTCCTCCTCGCCCTCGACGAACAGCACGACCCCGAGGTCGAGGTCGTCGCCGAACTGCGCGTGCACCGCCCGGAGCGAGGCGATGTGGGTCATGACGCCGGCCTTGTCGTCCGAGGCGCCGCGACCGTACAGGCGGTCACCGCGGAGCGTCGGCTCGAACGGCGGGGTCTCCCACAGCGCGTCGTCGCCCTGGGGCTGCACGTCGTGGTGGGCGTAGAGCATGACGGTGGGCTTGCCGTTGCGGGCCGGGCGGACCGCGAGCACCGCCGGCTGCCCGAGCTCGCCGCCGGTGGACTCGGCGTCCGCGGTGTCACCGGAGACCGCCGAACGCACGATCCGCACCGCGTCGTCCGCGAACACGCCCGTCGACCGCGCGAGGTCCGCGACGGCCTCGGCGCTGGCCCGGACGTCGGCCGGATCGAAGGCCGACCAGGACACCGACGGCAGCCGCACGAGGGCGGAGAGGTCGGCGATCGTCGTGGGGAGCGCCCCCTGCACGTGTTCGCGCAGGGCGTCGAGGAGTGCGGGGTCGGTCGCGGGGCTGTGCTGTGCGGTGTCGGTCATGCCCGGTAATCTAGAGGACGATCCAGCACGCACACCGCCGTTAGGAACGCACCGTGGCGAAGGCAGCCCCCAAGACCAACACGACCGTGAACCCCACCGAGGACGAACTCCTCGAGCAGGGGAAGGGTCGGCCGACCCCGAGCCGTCGCGAGCGTGAGGCCGCCAACCGCCGCCCCCTCGTCGGCAACAGCCCGGTGGACAAGAAGGCCGCACGCGCACGCCTCACGAACGAGCGCGAGCGGGCCCGCGTCGGCATGGCCAACGGCGAGGAGCGCTACCTCCCCGCGAAGGACCGGGGCGATCAGCGCCGGTTCGTGCGCAACTGGATCGACGCCCGCTGGAACGTCGGCGAGATCATGATGCCGGTGCTCGTGCTGTTCCTGATCGTCGGGTTCGCGGCATCGCAGACGGTCATCGCGTCCTACGCGCTCCTGCTCGTCTGGGCGTTCGTGGCGCTCTTCGTGCTCGACTGCGTCATCCTCTGGCTGTCCTTCCGCAAGAAGCTGACGAACAAGTTCGGCTCGATGCAGCGCGGCACGTTCCTCTACATCCTCACGCGTGCGTGGCAGCTGCGCTTCCTGCGTCTGCCGAAGCCGCAGGTCAAGCGCGGCGAGTACCCCACCGTCTGACCCACCGCGAAGCGCCGTCCGGCTCGCCGGGCGGCGCTTCGTCACGTCCGGACCGGCGTCCGCCGCCGAACGACGGGGGCGGACATCGAGCGGGCAGTATTCGTCGCGCTCACGCCTGCAGGACAGCCCTTCCCGCCCGCTCGCGGAACGCGCCCGGCGAGTCGTGACCGCTCGCGGAACACCCGGCCCCGTGTGCGAGTGCACGCCGCCCACCACCGGCCTGGAGGCACGTGGCGGCGCCGCCACGTGCCTCCACAGGCCGTCAGCCGGTCACGCCGCGCCGGTGGCGCCCCGGATGGGCACGACACGCCGCCGCCGGTTGACCGAGCGGGCGGAACAAACCGCCAGAGCGCGACGAGCGTGACGTGTTTCGCCCGCTCGACGAACACGACCCGCCCGGAACCAGCGCGGGCGACCCCGCGTCAGCGCGCTGCGCGCCGGAGGCGCCGCCGCCGCAGGCGGTTGATGCGCGTCGCCCAGCTCGGCCCCTCGTAGAGGAACGCCGTGTAGCCCTGCACGAGCGTGGCCCCCGCGTCGATGCGGTCCTGCACGTCCTGCTCGCTCGTCACGCCGCCGACCGCGATCACGCAGAAGTCGTCCGGCACCGCAGCCCGCACGCGCCGCAGCACGTCGAGGGAACGAGCCGCCACGGGAGCGCCGGACAGTCCCCCGGCACCCATCGCCGACACCTCGGCGTCCGGGGTGACGAGGCCGTCCCGCGAGATCGTGGTGTTGTTCGCGATGACGCCGGCCAATCCGAGCGACACCGCGAGCTCGGCGATCGCGTCGACCTGTTCGTCGGTGAGGTCCGGCGCGATCTTCACGAGGACCGGCACCTTCCCGGCGGCATCGCGCACGGCGGTGAGCAGCGGACGGAGCTGGTCGAGCTCCTGCAGGCCGCGGAGCCCCGGCGTGTTCGGCGAGCTGACGTTGACCGCCAGGTAGTCCGCGAACGGGGCGAGGCGCCGCGTGGACTCGAGGTAGTCGTCGATCGCGTCGGCGACGTCGACGACCCGGCTCTTGCCGATGTTGACGCCGATGACCGGACGACCGGGGTTCCGGCGGGCGCGCTCGAGCTTGCGGGCCGCGGCAGCGGCCCCGTGGTTGTTGAAGCCCATCCGGTTGATGAGCGCGCGGTCCGCGATGAGCCGGAAGAGCCGCGGGCGTTCGTTGCCGGGCTGGGGCTTCGCGGTGATGGTGCCGACCTCGACGTGCCCGAACCCGAGGACCCCGAGTCCGGCGATGCCGCGGGCGTCCTTGTCGAACCCGGCGGCCAGACCGAACCGCGACGGGAAGTGGATCCCCATCGTGGTCACGCCGTCCATCGCCGAGGGGCGGGAGTACCGCTCGACGAGTCCACGCACGATCGGCACGTGCGGCAGGGCCTTGATGACGGCGAAGGCGATGTGGTGGGCGCGCTCCGGGTCCATGTTCGCGAACACGGAGCGGAACACGACGGCGTACCCGCCGCGGACGATGCGTTCCGCGATGCCGCTCACGCGCCGGCCCCGGCCGGTGATGCGGCCCCGGCCCCGCCGTGGTGGTCGATGCGCAGCTGCCCGATGGCGTCCTCGAAGTCCTCGAGCGAGTCGAAGGCCTGGTAGACGCTCGCGAACCGCAGGAAGGCGACCTCGTCGAGTTCCCGGAGGGGGTCGAGGATCGCCAGTCCGATGTCGTTCGCGTCGATCTGGCTGGACCCGGACGAGCGGACGGTCTCCTCGACGCGCTGCGCCAGCACCGCCAGGTCGCCGTCCGTCACCGGGCGGCCCTGGCACGCCTTGCGCACGCCGGAGACGATCTTGTCGCGGCTGAAGGCTTCGGTGACCCCGTTGCGCTTCACCACGTTGAGCGAGGCGGTCTCGGTGGTCGAGAAGCGCCGCCCGCAGTTGGGGCACTGACGACGGCGACGGATGGAGGTTCCGTCGTCGCTCGTGCGGGAGTCGACGACGCGGGAGTCCGGGTGGCGGCAGAAGGGGCAGAACATGGCGTCCCCCAGGCTATCGGTTCGTGCGCTCCGTCACGGCGGCGCCGTGCGCGGGGAGCTGTTCCTCGGTGGAGAGGGCGACGATGTGCTCGGCGACCTCGGACAACGCCGAGGGCGTGTACCGGATGACCTGCTGCGGCCGGAGGAACGTCGACGCGGACAGCCCGGAGCCGAACCGCGCCTGACCGCCGGTCGGCAGCACGTGGTTCGATCCGGCGAGGTAGTCCCCCAGGCTGACCGGTGTGCTCGGCCCGACGAAGACCGCACCGGCTGCGTCGATCGACGCGAGGACCGCGTCGTCGTCGGCCGTCTGGATCTCGAGGTGCTCCGGCCCGTAGGCGTTGCTCACGGTCGCGGCGTCGGCGAGCGAGTCCACCAGCACGATCGCGGACTGCGGTCCGTCCAGGGCGGTCTGGAGGCGCGCAGCAGTCCCCAGGGACGCCACCCGTGACGGGATGGCGGCTTCCACCGCATCGGCGAACGCCGCCGACGTCGTCACCAGGACGCTGCCGGCCTGCTCGTCGTGCTCGGCCTGGCTGATCAGGTCGGCGGCCACGAACCCGGCGTCGGCGGTGTCGTCGGCGATCACGAGGATCTCGGTCGCGCCGGCCTCGGCGTCGATGCCCACGACCCCGCGCACGAGGCGCTTCGCCGCGGCGACGTAGTTGTTCCCCGGGCCGGTGACGAGGTCGACCGGCTCGAGACCGATCGACGGCACGCCGTACGCCAAGGCGCCGATCGCCCCGGCACCGCCCATCGCGTAGACCTCGTCGATACCGAGGAGCCCGGCGGCTGCGAGGATCGTCGGGTGCACCGCACCGCCGTGGTCCCGCTGCGGCGGCGACACGAGGGCGATCGACCCGACGCCGGCGACCTGGGCTGGGACGACGTTCATGACGACGCTCGACGGGTAGACGGCCTTGCCACCGGGCACGTAGAGCCCCACGCGGCGCATCGGCTGCCAGCGCTGGTGCACCTCGGCGCCGTCGGCCAGCGTGGTGACGGACGCGGCCGGCACCTGTGCGGCGCTCGCGGCGCGGACGCGACGGATCGCCTCGTCGAGGGATCCGCGGAGCGCCGGGGTGAGCCCGGCGACGGCTTCGGCGATCTCGGCGGCCGGCACGCGCACGTGCTCCGGCGCTCCCCCGTCGAACCGCTCGGCCTGCTCGCGCAACGCGGACTCGCCGTGCTCCCGGACCGCGTCCACGAGCTCGCGGGCGGCGTCGACGGCGTGCGAGACGTCACCAGCGGCGCGGGGCATGAGTCGGAGGAGTTCGGCACGGGCGGGGAGCCCGCCGCGGAGGTCGATTCGCTGCATCATCAGGCGCCAAGCCTACCGAGCCGTGCCGACAGGCAGCGCGGAGGTGACCAGCTGACGGCCTGGAGGCGCGTGGCGGGACCGACCCGCGCCTCCAGGCCGTCAGACCAGTGCGTCGATGACGGGCCGGTGCCGGGCGGCCCGGCCGTGGTCACACCAGGCAGCGCGGGCCGAGCAGGCTCTTCAGCTCGCCGAACAGGTCCGGGGTGAGGTTCACCGGGAACGGCAGCTCGAAGGTCCGCGCGACGTCGTCCTTGAGGAGCTTGAGGCGGACCTCGGTCTCCCCCTGGTGCCGTCCGAGGACCGCTGCCAGCTCCGTCACGGTGCTCGTCGTGGCCGCACGCTCCGGGAGCGAGAGCGTGAGCGGGCCGGACCCCATCGCGTCGCCGACGTTCGGCTGGAACATGCTCACGGCGTGCAGGGCCTTGCCGTCGTCGCGGACGTTCACCCGGCCACGCAGGACCACGATCGAGTCCGCCACGAGCGACGGCCCGAACTCCTGGTACGTCTTGCCGAGGAACATCACGCCGATCTCGCCGCCGAAGTCCTCGATCTGGACGATGCCGTACGGGTTGCCGCTCGTCTTCGCGACCCGGTGCTGCACGCTCGTCAGCAGGCCGGCGACCGTGACGGTCTCGCCCTCCACCGAGTCGTCGGCCGCGATGAGGTCGGCGATGGTGATCGACTGGTGCTTCGCGAGCTCGATCTCGAGCCCGGCCAACGGATGGTCGGACACGTACAGGCCGAGCATGTCGCGCTCGAACGCGAGCTTGTCGCGCTTGGACCACTCCGGGCGGTCCGGGACCTGCGACACGGCAGCCGTCTCCGGCTGTTCCTCGGCGACCTCGGCGAACAGCGAGTCGAAGTCGAACCCGACGTTGCCGTGGGCCTCGTCGCGCTTGACCTTCACCGCGCCCTCGACCGCGCCCTCGTGGATCTCCACGAGCGCCCGTCGGCTGTCGCCGAACTCGTCGAACGCACCGGCCTTGATCAGCGACTCGACCGTGCGCTTGTTCGCGGACGAGATCGGGATCTTGCGGAGGAAGTCGTGGAACGACTCGAACGCGCCCTTCTCGGTGCGGGCCTTCACGATGTCGTCGACGACGTTGAACCCGACGTTGCGGATCGCGCCCATGCCGAAGCGGATGTCGTCGCCGACGGCCGCGAAGAAGCCGATCGACTCGTTGACGTCCGGCGGCATCACCTTGATGCCCATGCGGCGGCACTCGTTGAGGTACAGCGCGAGCTTGTCACGGGCGTCGCCGACGGAGGTCAGCAGCGCGGCCATGTACTCGGCCGGGTAGTGCGCCTTGAGGTACGCGGTCCAGAACGACACCACGCCGTACGCGGCCGAGTGCGCCTTGTTGAACGCGTAGTCGGAGAACGGCAGCAGGATGTCCCACAGGGTCTTGATCGCCGCGGCCGAGTAGCCGTTGTCCTGCATGCCCTTCTCGAAGCCGGCGTACTGCTTGTCCAGCTCCGACTTCTTCTTCTTGCCCATCGCGCGGCGGAGGATGTCCGCTTGGCCGAGGGAGAAGCCCGCGACCTTCTGCGCGATGGCCATGACCTGCTCCTGGTAGATGATCAGGCCGTAGGTCGTGCCGATGATGTCCTGCAGGGGCTCGGCGAGCTCCGGGTGGATCGGCGTGATCGCCTGCTCGCCGTTCTTGCGGAGCGCGTAGTTCGTGTGCGAGTTCGCACCCATCGGCCCCGGACGGTACAGGGCGATGAGCGCGGAGATGTCCTCGAAGTTGTCGGGCTTCATCAGACGCAGCAGGCCGCGCATCGGGCCGCCGTCGAGCTGGAAGACGCCGAGGGTGTCGCCGCGCTGCAGGAGCGCGTAGGCCTCCGGGTCCTCGAGCCCCATGGTCTCGAGGTCGAGCTCGATCCCACGGTTCGTCTTGATGTTGTCGAGGGCGTCACTGATGATCGTGAGGTTGCGGAGCCCCAGGAAGTCCATCTTGATCAGGCCGAGCGACTCCGCTGCCGGGTAGTCGAACTGCGTGACGATCTGGCCGTCCTGCTCGCGCTTCATCACGGGGATGATGTCGATCAGGGGGTCGCTCGACATGATCACGCCGGCCGCGTGCACGCCCCACTGGCGCTTCAGCCCCTCGAGCCCGAGTGCGGTGTCGAACACCGTCTTCGCCTCGGGGTCGGTCTCGACGACCGTGCGGACGTCGACGGCCTCCTTGTAGCGGGGGTGGTCCTTGTCGAAGATCCCGGTGAGCGGGATGTCCTTGCCCATCACGGGCGGCGGCATCGCCTTCGTGAGCTTCTCACCCATGCCGAACGGGAAGCCGAGGACGCGCGAGGAGTCCTTCAGCGCCTGCTTCGCCTTGATCGTGCCGTACGTGACGATCTGCGCGACGCGCTCCGACCCGTACTTCTCGGTGACGTACTTGATCGCCTCACCGCGGCGCCGGTCGTCGAAGTCGACGTCGAAGTCGGGCATCGAGACGCGGTCCGGGTTGAGGAACCGCTCGAAGATCAGGCCGTGCCGGATCGGGTCGAGGTCGGTGATGCGCATCGCGTACGCCACCATCGACCCGGCACCGGAACCACGACCCGGACCGACGCGGATGCCGTTGTTCTTCGACCAGTTGATGAAGTCGGCGACCACGAGGAAGTAGCCCGGGAAGCCCATCTGGTTGATGATCCCGACCTCGTAGTCGGCGCGCTCCTGCACCTCTGGTGTGATGCCGCCCGGGTAGCGGTACTCGAGGCCCTTCGCGACCTCCTTCTCGAACCAGGAGTGCTCGGTCTCGCCCTCGGGCACCGGGAACTTCGGCATGTAGTTCGCCGTGGTGTCGAACTCGACGTTGCACCGCTCGGCGATGAAAAGCGTGTTGTCGCAGGCCTCGGGGTTGTCGCGGAAGACGTGCCGCATCTGCTGCGGCGTCTTCAGGTAGAACTCGTCGGCGTCGAACTTGAAGCGGTTCGGGTCGTTCAGCGTCGAGCCGGACTGCACGCAGAGCAGCGCCGCGTGGGACTTGGCGTCGTGCGAGTGCGTGTAGTGCAGGTCGTTCGTGCCGACCAGCGGGATGTCGAGGTCCTTCGCCAGCCGGATCAGGTCGCTCATGATCCGACGCTCGATCTCGAGCCCGTGGTCCATGACCTCGGCGAAGTAGTTCTCCTTGCCGAAGATGTCGCGGTAGTCCGCAGCGGCTTGACGTGCTTCCTCGTACTGCCCGAGGCGCAGGCGTGTCTGGATCTCCCCCGAGGGGCAGCCCGTCGTCGCGATGATGCCCTCGTGGTACTCCTGCAACAGCTCGATGTCCATGCGGGGCTTGAAGTAGTACCCCTCGAGCGACGCCTTCGACGACAGCCGGAACAGGTTGTGCATGCCCGTGGTGTTCTCGGCGAACATCGTCATGTGCGTGTACGAACCGGCACCCGACACGTCGTCGCCGCCACCGTCGCCCCAGCGCACACGGGTCTTGTCCGAGCGGTGCGTGCGGGGCGTGATGTACGCCTCGGTCCCGATGATCGGCTTGACCCCGCCGGCCTTCGCGGCCTTCCAGAACTCGAACGCGCCGAACATGTTGCCGTGGTCGGTCACCGCCACGGCGGGCATGCCCTGCGCGGCGGTCTCCGCCACGAGGTCGGAGAGCCTGGCGGCACCGTCGAGCATCGAGTACTCGCTGTGCACGTGCAGGTGGACGAAGGAGTCGGAATCCGACACGGAACCTCCGGTTCGCGGGAGCTGCTGCGGTCTCGGAACAGCCTAACCTCGCCCACCCACATTCCCGGGCGCGTCGATCACGTCGGATTCCGAGGTCGCATCGAGTGAGCAGGAATCGTCGGGTCCTGCGCCGGGACCCGACGATTTCCGCTCACTCGACGGGGTGGGCGCGGCCCACGACGGCCTGGAGGCGCGGGGCGGCGCCGCCACGCGCCTCCAGGCCGGGACGTGGTGCGTCCAGGGCACGGGGCGAGGTCGCGAGACACGCCGCACGTCGGGCGCGCCGGTCACACGAACTGCCGTTCCGGCACGTTCCGGACGGCACTTCGTGCGACCTCGCGCAACGGCGCGAAGCGCCCGCCGCGCGCGCTACGCGGCGCGGATGCGGTCCAGCGCCAGCTGCAGGTCCTCGGGGTACTGCGCCTGGAACTCGACCCACTGGCCCGTCCGCGGGTGCTCGAACCCGAGCCGCACCGCGTCGAGCCACTGCCGCGTCAGCCCCAGCTCGTCCGCGAGCACCGGGTCCGCCCCGTACATCGTGTCGCCGACGAGCGGGTGCCGGGTCGCCGCCATGTGCACCCGGATCTGGTGGGTGCGCCCGGTCTCCAGGTGGACCTCGAGCAGGGTCGCGGACCGGAAGGCCTCGAGGGTCGCGTAGTGCGTCACGCTCGGCTTGCCGTCGGCCGTGACCGCGAACTTCCAGTCGCTCGACGGGTGCCGACCGATGGGTGCGTCGACGGTGCCCGAGGTCGGGTCGGGGTGCCCCTGCGCGAGCGCGTGGTAGACCTTCTCGACCGTGCGCTCCTTGAACGCCCGCTTGAGGTGCGTGTAGGCCAGCTCGGTCTTCGCGACGACCATGAGTCCGGAGGTCCCGACGTCGAGCCGGTGCACGATGCCCGCACGCTCGGCGGCGCCTGAGGTCGCGATCGTGAACCCGGCCGCCGCGAGCCCACCCGGGACGGTCGGGCCGTCCCAGCCGGGCGACGGGTGCGCCGCGACGCCGACGGGCTTGTCCACCACGACGATGTCGTCGTCGTCGTGCACGATCGTCATGCCGGGGACCTCCACCGGGATGATCCGGGGGGCCTCCTTCGGGGTCCACTCGACCTGGAGCCACGAGTCAGCGTGCAGCCGGTCGGACTTGTCCACGGTGACCCCGTCGACGGTCACGCCACCGGCAGCGACGACGTCGGCCGCGAAGGAGCGGCTGAACCCGAGGAGCTTGGCGATGGCGGCGTCGACACGCTCACCGGCGAGCCCGTCCGGCACCGGCAGGGAACGCGACTCCGTCACGTCGCGTCGTGCCCGAGGGACTCGCGGCCGTCACGCGGCGCACGCGGGTCGTCGGAGGCGGGAGCGGACGTGGAGGCGCCGGCGGCGTCCGGCGCGGACGCACCGGCCCCGGAGCCGGCCGCGTCCGCCGCGCGCTGCTGCTTCGCGGTGAGGGCGCGTGAGCCGTCGAGGTTCACGCCGAAGACGACGAGCAGGACGAAGATCACCATGCTGACGCAGATGAACGAGTCCGCGATGTTGTAGATCGCCGGCATCATCCACGGCGTCGAGATGAAGTCCACCACGTGGCCGCGACCGAAGCCGGGCTCACGGAAGAGCCGGTCGAGCAGGTTCCCGAGGGCCCCGCCGAGCAGCATGCCGAGCACCAGGGCCCACCACATCGAGCGGATGCGACGCGCGAACACGATGATCGCGACCACGACGGCCGTCGACACGATCGAGAACACCCACGTCATGTTCACCGCGAACGAGAACGCGGCGCCGGGGTTCCGCACGTACAGCAGCTGCAGTGCGTTGCCCAGCACGGGGACGACGGTGCCGTACGGCAGGTTGGCGACGACGAGCGCCTTCACGCCCTGGTCGAGCGCCACCACCACGACAGCGGCGAAGGCCAGTGCCGCGATCGCGCGGACACTGACCTTCGCTCGTGATGCTGGTCGCGACAACGTCAGTTGCCGACGCCCTGCGCCGACGCCGGCGCGGGGGTGAGACCGGACTGCTCGGGGGCCGAGCCGTCCAGCTCGTTGAGCTGCCCCTGGATGTAGCTCTTGAGCTGCGCACGGTAGTCGCGCTCGAAGGTGCGGAGCTCGTCGATCTTGCCCTCGAGCTGGCGCTGCTCCTGCTCGAGCACCGCGACACGCTGACGGTTCGTGTTCTCGGTGTCGGCGATGATCTGGCGCTGCTTGGCCTCGGCCTCGGAGACGAGGCGGGCGGCCTGGGCGGTGCCCTCGGCGATGAGCGCG
This sequence comes from Curtobacterium sp. 1544, assembly GCF_040544915.1. Lineage (NCBI taxonomy): Bacteria > Bacillati > Actinomycetota > Actinomycetes > Micrococcales > Microbacteriaceae > Curtobacterium > Curtobacterium sp. 1544. The sequence goes on along the minus strand of NZ_JBEPKX010000039.1, from coordinate 20,857 downwards.
TCGCGCTTCTCGACACCCTCGCGCACGTGCTCCTCGTGGAGACGGCGGGCCAGGGTGAGGAGGTTCGTGGTGCCCTCGGTGTCCTCGTCCGCGGCGACCGTGGTGGCCGGAGCGGCGGCGGCGACCGGAGCGGGCTCCGGAGCAGCGGCCACGGGGGCGGGCTCCGGCTCGGGCTCGGGGGTCGCGACCGGAGCGGGCTGCTCCGCCTGGGCCGGCTTCGGCGCCGACTCGGCGGCCTGCAGGCGCTGACGGAGCTCGTCGTTCTCGGCCGTCAGGCGGCGCAGCTCGACCACGACCTCGTCGAGGAAGTCGTCGACCTCGTCCTGGTCGTAGCCCTCGCGGAACTTCGTCGGCTGGAACCGCTTGTTGACTACGTCTTCCGGCGTCAAAGCCATTGCCGTCACCTCAATAGAACTGCTGAACGTGTGGAACCGTCTCGGTCCGACCGAATGTACCAGTCGTGCCGGGCGGTGCGGATGCCACGCCGGGGCGAGCATCGATCCCGACCACCGTACACCGACGGGGACCGTGAACCGTGACCATGACCGGGCGTGGCGCGTGTCGCGGCTGGTCCGCGACTAGATCAGGTAGCGCACGACCGTCATCGCGATGATGACGACGAGCATCACGATCGTCCACCCGAAGTCGAGCGCCACCGGTCCCATCCGCAGCGGCGGGAGCGCCTTGCGGACGGTGCGGATCGGCGGGTCGGTCACGGTGTAGACGAACTCGGAGACCACGAGGAGTCCCCCGCGGGGCCGCCAGGAGCGGTTGTACGCCTGCACGATGTCGAGCGCGAACCGGCCCCACATCGTGAAGAAGTACAGCAGGAGGAGGAAGTACAGGATCGTGAAGATCGCGGACACGATGGGGCTCGCTCGGCTCGGGTGGGCGTCGTCACGTGACGACGCTCACGGGGCGGGTGGGCCTGAGGGACTCAGGACTGGGCGAAGAAGGACGCCTCGATGTCGGACTCTACCTCAGGCGCCTCACCGCTCACCGCGACGTGCGCCGGGGACAGGAGGAACACCTTGTTGGTGACCCGCTCGATCTTGCCGTAGAGGCCGAGCGACAGGCCGGAGGCGAAGTCGATCATGCGACGGGCGTCCGCCTCGGTCATCTGCGAGAGGTTGATGATGACGGGGATGCCGTCGCGGAAGCTCTCGGCGATGGACTGGGCGTCCTTGTACTCGCGCGGGTGGACGGTGAGGATCTCGTTCATTTCCTGGACCGGTGCTGCCTTCTGTGCGGTCGTGTGCGAGCGGCGGAGCGGGGTGACCTGGGCACCGCGCTGGTGGGTGTGCGTCTTGGTCTCGACGGGGGCGGGCGCCACGGGCGCCGCAGTCGCCGCGGGGGCCTCCTGCGCTGCCGGGGACGGCGTCGGAGCCGCGGCCGGAGCGGACTGCTGCCGCGCAGGCTGCTGCTGCGGCTGCTCGTCCTCGTACTCGAGTTCCTCGTCGGCGAGGCCGAGGTAGACCATCGTCTTCTTCAGCGGGTTGGCCATGGTTCCTCCGGAGTTCGTGCTCGTGGATGCCCTTGGGACGAGGCTAGGGCGTGACCGGGCGTTCTCCCGTGATTGCGGTGCCGATCCGGAGGTGTGTCGCGCCCTCCGCGATCGCCTCGGCGTAGTCGTTGCTCATCCCGGCGGAGATGTCCGTGGCGTCCGGCGCGAGCGACACCACGCGTTCGGAGATCGACCGGAGCCGGGCGAAGGCCGCGCGGGGTTCCTCGTCGAGCGGCGCGACGGCCATCACCCCGCGCAACCGGATCGTGCCGGTGCCGAGCACCCGCGACACCATCGCCTCGACGTCGTCGAGCTGCACGCCCCCGCGACCCGGGTCGTCGGTCAGGTTCACCTGCACGAAGCCGTCCACGACGGGTGGCTCGGGTTCCGCCTCGGTCGGCGCGAAGGCGTCGACGACCGACGCGCGGTCGAGCGACTGCACGACGTGCGCGTACCGCCGGACCTGCCGGGCCTTCTTCGACTGCAGCTGTCCGACGAAGTGCCAGGTGAGCGGCAGGTCGGCGAGCTCGGCGGCCTTCGCCTGCGCCTCCTGGTGCCGGTTCTCCCCCACGTCGGTCACGCCGAGCGCGGCGAGTTCGCGGACGAGCGACGCCGGGTGGTACTTCGTGACGACGACGAGCGTCAGCTCGTCAGCCGACCGCCCTGCGGCTCGCGCCGCGTCGCAGACGCCCTGCCTGACGGACGCGAGACGCGCCTCCAGTCCGCCGTACGGTGACGGATCGGTCTGGAGGCGCGGGTCGTCTGACAACGCTGCTTACTTCAGGAAGTCGGGGACGTCGAGCTCGTCGTCATCGTCGTCGAAGGCCGGGTCGGCGGCGCGCTGCGCCGGCGCCTCGTGCTCCTGCGACGCCCAGGAGGGCGACGAGTCCTCGATCGACCCGGTACCGACGGCGGAGGCCACGGGGAGCGTCGCGCCGGCCTCGGGGTCGACGTAGCTCGAGCGGCGTTCCTTCTGCTGCTGCTGCGGTTCGCCACCGTCGAAGCCGGCGGCGATGACGGTCACGCGCACCTCGTCGCCGAGGGTGTCGTCGATGACCGCACCGAAGATGATGTTCGCCTCCGGGTGGACGGCTTCCTGCACGAGACGCGCGGCGTCGTTGATCTCGAAGATGCCGAGGTTCGAGCCGCCCTGGATCGAGAGCAGCACACCGTGCGCACCGTCGATCGAGGCCTCGAGCAGCGGGGACGCGACGGCGAGCTCGGCCGCCTTGATCGCCCGGTCGGCACCCCGCGAGGAGCCGATGCCCATGAGCGCGGAGCCGGCGCCCTGCATGACCGACTTGACGTCGGCGAAGTCGAGGTTGATGAGACCCGGGGTCGTGATGAGGTCGGTGATGCCCTGCACGCCGGCGAGCAGCACCTGGTCGGCGGTCGCGAAGGCCTCGACCATGGAGATGCCGCGGTCGCTGATCTCGAGCAGGCGGTCGTTCGGCACGACGATGAGCGTGTCGACCTCGTCCTTGAGCCCGGCGACGCCGTTCTCGGCCTGGGACTGGCGACGCTTGCCCTCGAAGCTGAACGGCTTCGTCACGACACCGATGGTGAGCGCACCGATGGACTTCGCGATGCGGGCGACCACGGGCGCACCACCCGTGCCGGTCCCACCGCCCTCGCCGGCGGTGACGAACACCATGTCGGCGCCCGCGAGTGCTTCCTCGATCTCCTCGGCGTGGTCCTCGGCGGCTCGTCGGCCGACCTCGGGGTCCGCGCCGGCGCCGAGGCCACGGGTGATCTCGCGGCCGACGTCGAGCTTGACGTCGGCGTCGCTGAGGAGCAGTGCCTGCGCGTCGGTGTTGATCGCGATGAACTCGACCCCACGGAGGCCGAGCTCGATCATGCGGTTGACGGCGTTGACGCCGCCGCCGCCGACACCGACGACCTTGATGACGGCGAGGTAGTTGTGGTTCGTGGTCACGTCAGTCAGGCCTCCGGTCGAACCCTCAACCTCTACTTGAAGTTCAGGGGCAATGCTGGTAGATGTGGTGCTGGCTTCGACGCTACGGGTGCGCTCCGGGCACTGTCGCCCCGCCACGCCGCGTGTCGCGCGATTCCGCGACTTCTTCCGCTACTTCTTCGCGCGGATGACGCCGTTGTCGGGAGCGCTGACGTCGTACTCGACGACGACACCGGGGTTCCTGGCCGCGTGGTCCTTGACGAGGGCCGCGAGCAGGGCCGCCTTGGCGTCCGACTGCTCCGGGTTGCCCCAGACCACGCTCGACCCGTCCTTCAGGGTGAGTGTCACGTCGTCGGCAGTCGACGCCTTCACGCTCGTCACCTGCTGGCGCACCGTCGACGGGAGCGCGAGCACGACCTCGGTCATGGTGCGGAACACCGACGAGCCGAGCTTCGCGCTGCCGATGTCGGCGACGGGCATGTTCGCGGGCTGCGTGGGCGAGGACTGCACGACGATGCCGGCCGGGTCCACCAGGTCGAAGGACTTCCCCGACTGCACGGCCACGACCGGGGTGCGCTCGGTCACGGTCACCACGAGGGTGTGCGGCGGCGCCTCCTCGGTCACGTAGCTCTCGATCAGGGGGAAGCCGGCGATGTCCTTCTTGATGGCGTCGAAGTCGAGCCGGGCGAGCGGGGTGCCGATCTGGTCGGAGAGGGCGTGCCGGAGCTGGGTCTCGTCGACGCGGTTCGTGCCCTTGATCTCGATCGTCTGCAGGGCCATCAGCGGCGAGAACACCGCGACGAGGATCGACACGCCGAACACCAGGACGATGCTCGCGGCGGTGATCCAGGCGGCGCGGCGGTGCCGGCTGCGACGCGTGAAGCGGCGGACCTCGGCGCGTTCGAGCAGGCGACGGCGGCGCTTGGCGACCCGGGCCTCTCGGGCGGTCTCGGCGGCCCGGACACCGGCGCCGATCGGGGTCTCGTGGTCGTCGGTGGTCGCGTCGCGGCGCTCGTCCGCGAGCAGGTCCGCCACGGTTGCGCCCGCCTGCGGACGTCGCGCCCCGTCACTGTCGGGCGCGACGTCCGCCGCGGGGCGCGACTCGGGGTGGTCCTCGTCGGGCGTGTACTCGCGCAGCCGGTCCTTGACCGTCGAGAACCCGGCGCCGATTCCGGCACCGAGGCGGCGACCGGCGGCGCCGGCGAACGCGCCCGCTCGGTCGCGGGTCGACGTGCCGGACTCCTCCGGGGCAGTGGACGCGACCGCTTCGTCGACCGTGTCCTGCCGGGCGGGGTCGGGCTGCGCCTCCCGGACGTCCTGCCGTGCGTCCCGGGACGGACGCCGCGGGATCAGCGGGGCACGGCGCTGCCGGGGCGCCTGGGCGTCACCGGCAGGTGCGTCCGGCTGCTCCGGACGCTCGTCGAACCCCTCCGGACGCTTCACCGGGACAGCGCGCTCTCGTCGTGCTGCAGGGCGCCGATGACCTGGGGGATGATCCGGTACACGTCGCCGCAGCTCAGCGTCATGATGATGTCGCCCTCGCGCGCCACGGCGGCGGCACGGGCGGCGGCCTCGTCCCAGTCGGGCAGGAACTCCACGCGGGACTGGTCCGCGAATCGCTCCTGCACGAGAGCGCCGGTCACACCGGGCTCCGGGTCCTCGCGGGCGCCGTAGACGTCGAGCACGACGGTGTGGTCCGCGAGCTCTTCGTAGACCTTCGCGAAGTCCCCGGCCATCAGGCGCGTGCGGGAGTACAGGTGCGGCTGGTGGATCGCGATGATCCGGCCGTCGCCGACGACGTTGCGGGCGGCCTTGAGCGCCGCGGCGACCTCGGTCGGGTGGTGGGCGTAGTCGTCGTAGACGGACACGCCGCGCTCGACGCCGTGCAGTTCGAAGCGGCGCTGGGTACCGCCGAAGGACTCGATGCCGCGGATCGCGTCCGCCGGGGTGACGCCGAGACCGGTCAGCACCGCGAACGCGCCGACGGCGTTGATCGCGTTGTGGCGTCCGGGGACGCGGAGGGTCAGGTGGTACGCCTCGCCGCCCGCGCGGAAGTCGACCTCGACGCCGGCGGACTCGGTGACGCCCTCGATCCGGACGTCCGCGTCGGCGGCCTCGCCGAAGGTGACGACCTCGGGGGCGTCCTCCCGCTGGCGGACACCGGCGGTGACGGCCTTCGCGCCCGCGTCGTCGCTCGAGATGACGACCCGCTCGGAGGCCTTCGCGGCGAACTCGACGAACGCCTCGGTGAAGGCCTCCTCGCTGCCGTAGTGGTCGAGGTGGTCGGCGTCGACGTTCGTGACGAGCGCGACCGCGACGTCGTAGAGCAGGAACGAGCCGTCGGACTCGTCGGCCTCGACGACGAACAGGTCGCTCGACCCCGGTGCCGAGCTCGTGCCGAGCGACTGGATGACCCCGCCGTTGACGAAGCTCGGGTCGAGGCCGAGTTCGACCAGGGCGGTGACGATCATGCCGGTCGAGGTGGTCTTGCCGTGAGCGCCCGCGACCGCGACCAGGCGGTGCTCGGCGATCAGCGCGGCGAGGGCCTGCGAGCGGTGCAGGACGGGGATGCCGCGGCGCTGTGCCTCGAGGAGTTCGGGGTTGTCCGGCCAGAGCGCGCTCGTGACGACGAGGGTGTCCGCGTCGCCGACGTTCGCGGCGTCGTGGCCGATGTGCACCTCGGCGCCGAGGTCGCGCATCGTGCCGGTGGTGGCGGTCTCGCGGGAGTCGCTGCCCGTCACGCGGTGGCCGGCGGCGAGGAACAGCCGGGCGATGCCACTCATGCCGGAGCCGCCGATGCCGACGAAGTGCACCGTGCCGAGGTCGTCCGGGATCGGCTGCGTCAGGTCCGGCTTGATGGTCATCGTTCCTCCGTGGTGCTGTCGTCCTGCGCGGTTGGCGCGTCCTGCGAGTCCTTCGCGCCCCGTGCGCGCTTCGCCGCGTCGAGGACGAGGTCGGTCATCCGGTCGGCGCCGTCGCGGTGCCCGACGCTGCCGGCGCGCACCGTCATGTCCGCGATCCGGGCCCGGTCCTGCAGGATGTTCAGGAGCTGGAACGTCACCCAGTCCTCGTCGAATTCCGCGTCGGCGACCAGGACCGCTCCCCCGGCGTCGACGACGTCCTTCGCGTTGTGGCGCTGCTCGCCGTTGCCGACAGGGTACGGCACCAGGACGCTCGGCAGCCCGACGGCGGTGAGCTCGCACACCATGCCGGCTCCCGCACGGGAGACCACGAAGTCGCTCGCCGCGTACGCCAGGTCCATCCGGTCGCAGTACGGCAGCACGTGGTAGCCGTCGAGGTCGCTCGGGCCGATGTCCGAGTTGCCGCCGACGACGTGCAGGACCTGCCAGCCCGCGCCGACGATCGTCGCCGCCGCCTTGTTCACCGTGCGGTTGATGCTCCGCGCGCCCGAGGACCCGCCGGTGACGAGCAGGACCGGACGGTCGGCGTCCAGCCCGAACTCGGCGAGGCCCTCGGCGCGGCTGGCACGGCGGTCGAGCGACTCGATCTCGCGGCGGAGCGGCATGCCGACGAGCCGGCCGTGCCGGAGCCGGGTGTTCGAGAAGGTCAGGCCGACGTGCTCGGTGAGGAAGGCCGCCAGGCGGTTCGCCAGGCCGGGCTTCGCGTTCTGCTCGTGCACGACGATCGGGGTGCCCGTGCGCCTGGCCGCGATGTAGGCCGGGGCGGCCGCGTAGCCACCGACGCCGAGGACGACCTCGACGTCGTGCTCGCGGATGATCTGCTCGGTGCGCTTGACCGCGCCCCAGAACCGCTGCGGGAAGCGGAGCGCGGCTGCGTTCGGCTTGCGCGGGAACGGCAGGCGCGGGATGGTCAGCAGCTCGTAGCCGCGCATCGGGACGAGCCGGGACTCGAGCCCCTCCGCGGTGCCGAGGACGATGACCTCGGCGTCCGCTTCGCGCTCGGTCAACCGGTCGGCGACCGCGAGCAGCGGGTTGACGTGGCCGGCGGTGCCGCCGCCGGCGAAGAGGTACTTGCTCACCGGAGTGTTCCGTTCAGGGTGCTGCGGCCGGTCGGGCCGTCGAGGGGGTCACGGCCGGTCGGGCCGTTCTTGCCGGGGAGGTCGCGCGCGAACGACAGCACGACGCCGATGGCGACGAGCGTCATGATCAGCGCCGACCCACCGGCCGAGATGAGTGGGAGGGGCACTCCGAGGACGGGCAGCAGGCCGAGGACCACGGCGATGTTCACGAGCGCCTGGCCGATGATCCAGGCGAGGATGCCGCCCGTGACGGTCTTCACGAACGGGTCCTTCGACTGCCGGATGACCTTGATCATGCTCACGGCGAGCACCACGAAGAGCGCGAGGACGACGACGGCGCCGATGAGCCCGAGTTCCTCGCCGATGATCGCGAAGATGTAGTCGTTGTCCGCCTCGGGCAGCCAGGACCACTTCGCCTTCGAGTTGCCGAGCCCGACGCCGAACACGCCGCCGGACGCGAGCGCCCACATGCCGTGCACGGGCTGCCAGCACAGGTCGGCGTACTGGTTCGAGTCCGTGCAGCCGGAGAGCCAGGCGCTGATGCGGACCTGGCGGGACGCCGACGCCATCGTGACGAACGGCAGCAGCACGGCCATCGCGACCACGCCGACGAGCAGGTGCTTCGCCCGGGCCCCGCCGACGTAGAGCGCGCCGAGCACGAGGATGAGCATGATCATCGCCGTGCCCTGGTCGCCACCGAGGATCACCAGCCCGAGGGACAGGAGCGAGGCGATCCCGACCGGGATGAAGACCTCTTTCCAGTCGTCGAGCTTGTCCCGCTTGACGTACATGATCGCGCCGATGCCGAGCACCAGCCCGAGCTTGACGACCTCGGACGGCTGCGCGGTGAACGAACCGATGCCGATCCAGTTCCGGTTGCCCTGCACGTCGATGCCGAGCGGCGTGTACACGAGCAGCTGGAGTGCGAGGGCCGCGCCGAGCAGCCGCATCGCCCACTTCCGCCAGAGCCGCGCGGGCACCCGGCTGACGATGAGCATGAGGGGCACGCCGAGGACGGCGTACAGGCCCTGACGGGACGCCGCGCCGAAGAAGTCGTGCGTCGCGGCGTACTGCTCGACGCTCGACGACGACAGCACCATGACGACGCCGAACACGACGAGGAAGAGCGTCACGCCGAGGATCGTGTAGAAGGTGCTCGACTCGGCGACGAAGACGTTCTTGACGGCGACGACGGCGCGGCCCGTGGTGCGGGTGGGCGCGGCACCCGTGCCCGTGCCCGACGCCGTCCGAGCGCCCCGGTCGTGGCCGTTACGCCCCTGCGGAAGATCCGTCGTCGCCATCGGCGTTGCCTCCCAGGTGCTCGTGGACCGCGGCCGCGAAGCGCTCGCCCCGGTCCGCGTAGGAGCCGAACTGGTCGAACGACGCCGCGGCGGGGGCGAGGAGGACCGTGTCGCCCGGCCTCGCGACCGATGCGGCATGCCGGACCGCCTCGGGCATGACCTGATCAGTGTCCGCTGCTTCGACCTGCAGGACGGGCACCCCGGGCGCGTGTCGCGCGAATGCCTCGAGCACGGGGCCGCGGTCGGTGCCGATCACCACGACGGCACGGACGTCCGGCCCGAACCGCGCGACGAGCCCGTCGACGTCGACGCCCTTGAACAGGCCCCCGACGATCCAGACGACCGTGTCGAAGGACGCGAGCGACGCGGTGGCCGCGTGCGGGTTCGTCGCCTTCGAGTCGTCGACCCAGGCGATGCCCTCGGCGGTGGCGACGAGCTCGGTGCGGTGGTGGTCCGCGCGGAAGCCCTGCACGGCCGACCGGATCGCGCTCGGCTGCACGGCGGCGGAACGGGCGAGCGCTGCGGCGGCGAGGACGTTCATCGTCATGTGCGGGCTGGCGAGACCGGCCTGCTCGAGGTCGGCGACGGTCGCGAGCTCGAGCGCGCTGCTCTGCCGGTTCTCGGCGAAGGCTCGGTCGCACAGGACGTCCTCGACGACCCCGACGTCACCGGGCGCCGGGATGCCCGGGCCGAAGCCCACCGCACGGCAGCCCTCGACGACGTCGGCTTCCTCGACCATGTGCCGGGTGACCTCGTCGGTCGTGTTGTAGACGCACGCCATCACGGTGCGCTCGTAGACCTTGGCCTTCGCGGCGCGGTAGGCCTCGGCGGAGCCGTGCCACTCGAGGTGGTCGTCGGCGATGTTCAGGCACGCACTGGCGAGGGGCACCACGGCGCCGTCGCCGGACGTCGGCATGTAGTGCAGCTGGTGGCTCGAGAGTTCCACGACGAGGACGTCGAAGCCGTCCGGGTCGCGGACGACGTCGAGCACGGGCACGCCGATGTTGCCGCAGGACACCGCTCGGAGTCCCCCGGCCTCGAACATCGCCGTGGTGAGCTGCGTCGTGGTCGTCTTGCCGTTCGTGCCGGTGATCGTCACCCACGGGGCGGCGACCGGGCCGCGGACGACCTTGTCGCGCACGCGCCAGGCGAGCTCGATGTCACCCCAGACGGTGCTGTTCGCGACGGACCACTGCACGGTGGCGTTGTGCGGCGGTAGGCCGGGCGACACGACGACGACGTCCGGCGCCTGCGTCTCGAGCGCGTCGGGCACGGAGTCCAGCGGCGTCTGCACGAACTGCGCACCGATCACGTCGAGCAGCTCGACGCTGTCCGACGGGGCGTCGGTGGAGTAGACCGTCACCGCGCTGCCGAGCTCCACGAGGGTGTCGGCGACCGAGAACCCGGTGGCGCCGAGGCCGAGGACCGCGACGTTCAGGCCCTTCCAGCCCTCGGCGTACCAGCTGTCGAGACCTTCCAGGCGGGCGTCAACCAACTCGTGCGATCCATTCCAGGTAGAAGAGTCCGACCCCCGCGGCGACGCAGAGTCCCGCGATGATCCAGAACCGGACGACGACCGTCACCTCAGCCCACCCCTTCAGTTCGAAGTGGTGGTGCAGCGGACTCATCCGGAAGATCCGCTTGCCGTGGGTGATCTTGAAGTACGCCCGCTGCAGGATGACCGAGCCGGTGACGATGAAGAACAGGCCGCCGATGAGGACGAGCAGGAGCTCGGTGCGGCTGAGGATCGCCAGGCCGGCGAGGGCACCGCCGAGGCCGAGCGAGCCGGTGTCGCCGAGGAAGATCTGCGCCGGTGAGGTGTTGTACCAGAGGAAGCCGATCAGGCCACCGCAGACCGCCGCCGCGACGACCGCGAGGTCGAGCGGGTTCGTCACCGTGTAGCAGGCGTGCTCGGTGCTGGCGTCGAGACGCGCGCCGCCGCAGATCTGGTTCGACTGCCAAAACCCGATGATCACGTACGACCCGATCGCCAGGATGCTCGACCCGGTGGCGAGGCCGTCGAGGCCGTCCGCCACGTTGACGCCGTTCGACGTCGAGACCGTCAGCAGGACGATCCAGGCCAGGAACAGGACGGTGCCGATCACGGTGCCGAGCGCCATGAAGTCGAGCCACGGGATGTCCCGGATCGCCGACACCATGGTCGACGCCGGCGGCTTGCCGTTCGCGGTCGGGACGACGAGCGCCACGGTCGCGAAGATCACGCCGACGATCACCTGCCCGAGGACCTTCGCCCAGCCGCCGAGCCCGAGGCTCCGCTGGCGCCGGACCTTGAGGAAGTCGTCGATGAAGCCGACGAACCCGAGGCCGACCATCAGGAACAGCACGAGCAGCCCGGACAGCGTGATCGAGTCACGGCCGACCAGGTGCCCGACGAAGTAGCCGAGCACCGCACCGATGATGAGGACGATGCCGCCCATCGTCGCCGTGCCGCGCTTCGTGTGGTGCGACTGCGGGCCGTCGTCGCGGATGAACTGTCCCCAGCCGAGGCGGTGGAACAGCTTGATGAACAGCGGCGTGAGCAGCAGTGTGAACACCAGCGACACGGCGCCGGCGATCAGGAGGGCGATCATTCGGTGACACCTCCGAGGCGGTCGCCGAGGAATCGCAGTTCGGCGGACTTCGAGGACTTGACGAGGACCACGTCGCCGGGGCGGAGCATGTCCTGCACGGAGCGGACGGCGTCGTCGACGTCCTCGATGAACACGGACTCGCCGTCCCACGATCCCTCGAGGGTGGCGGCCTGGTGGATCGGCAGGGCGGCGCGGCCGACGACCACGAGCTGCCCGATGCCGAGACGGACGACGAGCCGGCCGATGCGGTCGTGCTCCTCCGTCGAGAACTCCCCGAGCTCGGCCATCTCGCCGAGCACGGCGACGGTCCGCTCCCCCGGGCGCACGATCTGCGCGAGGGTGCGCAGTGCCGCCGCGGTGGAGTCGGGGGACGCGTTGTACGCGTCGTTGATGATCGTGACGCCCTCCGGGCCGCCCTGGAGGAGCTCCATGCGCCAGCGCTCGGCGCGCGTCATCGACGCGAGCGCCGCTGCGCCGGTGGCGAGGGGGACGCCCCACAGGTGGGCCACCGTGAGCGCGGCGGACGCGTTCACGGCGTGGTGCTCACCCAGGATCGCGAGGCGGACGTCGACGGTCTCGGGAAGGTGATCCGTGCCTCCAGACCGGGTCGCGTCCGTCGGACGGTCGCCTTCCTGGCTGACGGGAGGCGCGGTGAGGGTGAAGCGGGTGCCGCTGCGGTCCGTCTCGATGCCGGTGATGCGGTAGTCGGCGTCCGCCGACGTGCCGAAGCCGACCACCCGGGCGGCCGTCAGGTCGCGCATCGACGCGACGCGGTCGTCGTCCACGTTCAGGAGCGCCGTCGCGGTGGCCGGCAGGTCGGTGACCATCTCCGACTTCGCGCGCTGCGTCGCCTCGATGCCACCGAACTCGCCGGCGTGCGCGAGGCCCACCTTGAGGACGACCCCGGTGTCGGGCTCGGCGATCGAGACGAGCTTGGCGATGTGGCCGACGCCGCTCGCACCCATCTCGACGACCAGGTAGCGGGTGTCGTGCGTGATCCGCAGCATCGAGATCGGCGCGCCGACGTGGTTGTTGAACGACCCCTGGGGCGCGACGGTCTCGCCGTGCTGCTCGAGGATCGTGCGGAGCATGTTCTTGGTGCTCGTCTTGCCGTTCGAGCCGGTGATCCCGACGACCTTGAGTGCTCCGCCGGCGCGGACACGGGAGACGACCTCGTGCGCGAGCGCGGCGAGGGCCTCGTAGCCGTCGCCGACGACGATCTGGGCGGTCCGTGCGTCGTCCGGCAGGTCGACGGCGCGTTCGGTGATCACGAGCGCGGCGCCCGCCTGCACGGCGTTCGGCACGAAGCGGTGTCCGTCGGTCTCCTCGCCGAGCAGCGCGAAGAACACGCTGCCCTCGCTGACGAGACGCGAGTCGGTCTCCACCGAGCCGTCCACGACGCGCTCCGGCGCGCCGCTGAGGAGCTCGCCGCCGATCGCGGTCGCGATCTCGGCGAGGGTCAGGGCGATCATCGGGTGCCTTCGGTGCGGGTGTGGTCGGCCGGACCGGAGTTCGGCTCCCAACCGGCCTCGCGCAGGGCCTGGCGGGCCTCGTCGCGTGCCGAGTAGGGCGTGCGGACACCCTGGATGTCGCGGTAGTCCTGGTGGCCGGGGCCGGCCCAGAGGATCGAGTCGCCCTCGCCGAGCAGGCCGACGGCCGTGCGGATCGCGGCCTCGGGCGGGCTGACCTCGTGGATCTCGTGCTCCGGGAACGCGGCGCGTGCGGCGTCGACCAGGGTCTTCCGGATGGACGCGGCGTCCTCGAAGCGGGGGTGGTGGTCCGTGACGACGAGGATGTCGGATCCGGCTGCGGCGATGCGGGCCATGTCGGCACGCTTCGTCTTGTCGCGGTCACCGTCGGCGCCGAACAGCATGAGCACCTTGCCGGACGTGAACTGCCGGACGGCCGCGAGGGTGTTCTCGAACGCGTCGGGGCTGTGCCCGAAGTCGACGTAGACGCTCGGGCCGTGGTCGCCCGAGACACGCTCGGTGCGGCCGGGCAGGTAGCACTCGATGGCACTCGTCCGCTCGTCGCGCTGCTCGCGCTCGTCCTCGTCCGGGTAGCGGCGGTGGTTCGTCTCGAGCGCGTGCGCGATGGCGCCGAGCTCGAAGCCGCCCTCGACGAGCATGACGATCGCCAGCGCGGCGTTCGCGGCCATGTGCCAGCCGATCAGGGGCACACGGGTGGTGAGCTCGCGACCCTCGGGACCGGTCAGGCGGAACTCGGTGTACGCGGCGTGGGCCTCGACGATGTCGACGTGCCACTCGGCCTCGACGTCGGGGTGGACCGTGATGGTCGTCACCGGGATGCGGGAGTCCTGCACCACGCGGTGGCCCCAGTCGGTGTCCAGCGAGACGACGCCGCGGCGGGCGTGCTCGGGCTGGAACAGCGGGAGCTTCGCCTGGTAGTACTCCTCCATGTCGGCGTAGTCGTCGAGGTGGTCGTGCGACAGGTTCGTGAACGCCGCGACGTCGAAGACGATGCCGTCCACCCGGTGACGGCTGAGGGCCTGCGCGCTCACCTCGACGGCGACCGCGCGCACCTCGCTCTCGCGCATCCGGGCGAGGAGCGCGTGCATCTCGCTGGCCTCGGGTGTGGTCAGGCGGCTCGTGACGCTGAGCGTGCCGATGTGGCGCTCCGCCGTCGAGCTGAGGCCGGTGACGAGGCCGAGCTGCTTGAGGATCCCCTCGAGGATGTACGACGTGCTCGTCTTGCCGTTCGTGCCGGTGACGGCGAACAGCTGCGGCAGGTCGGTCGCCTCGTCCGGGTGGGTGCGGTAGACCCACGCCGAGACGTCGCCCAGCGCCGCACGGGGGTCGTCGACGACGAGCACGGGCAGACCGGCGGCCTGGGCGTGCTCCACACCGGCGTCGTCGGTGAGGACGGCGACCGCGCCGCGCTCGGCGGCCTCGGCCGAGAACTCCGCGCCGTGCCGGTTCGCACCGTGCACGCCGACGAAGAGGTCACCCGGCTGCACCTCGGCGGCGCTCAGGGTGACACCGGTCGTCTCGACGGCGTCGACCGAGCCGACGACTCGCAGACCGAACGCGTTCGCGAGTTCGGCAACGGCCCTCGGGGTCGGGTGTTCGGGTCGGAGGACCGGGGGGATCCGTGCGGACAAGTGCTCCTTCTTCCTCACCACGTGGTCGGGTAGGTCTTCGCCGGCGTCGTGGAGGGGGCTACTCGGTACTTCTCGAGCACCTGGGACATGAGAGTTCGGAACGCCGGAGCCGCTCCGCTGGACCACTTGTTGGCCTGCGGCTTCGTGAACGTCACCGTGACAACATACTGGGGGTCCTCTGCGGGTGCCATTCCGGCCACCGAGGTGATGCGCTGTCCGCCGTAGCCCTTCGACCCCTCGGCGACCTCGGCGGTGCCCGTCTTCGCGGCGATGTTGTAGCCGGAGATCGGCTTCATCCCCACGAGCGTGCCGCCCGTGACCACGCTCTGCAGCATGTCGGTGACCTGGGTCGCGGCGTTCGCGGACACCACGCGCGTCGGCTGCACGTCGGGCGCGTCGATCGTCTTGCCGTCGGCCGTCTCGCAGCCCTTCACGAAGTGCAGCGGGATCCGGACACCGTCGTTGGCGATGGTCTGGAAGATGCTCGCGACCTGGACCGCGGTGGTCGAGATGCCCTGTCCGAACATCGAGTTGATGTTCGTCTGCTGGTCCCAGTTCGGGCTCGTGCCGTAGTCCATCGACGGCTGGCCCGGGTAGTCGATCGCGGACTCGGGCTGGAACAGGCCGAACTTCTTCATGTAGTCGTACCGCTGCTGGGCGGTGAGGCGCTCCCCGAGCTCGGTGATGCCGACGTTCGACGAGTTCTGCAGGATGCCCGTCAGCGTGAGGTTCTCGGTCGCGTGGAACTCGGAGTCGTGGATCGACCCGCCCCACGGGAACGACCGCGAGTACGGGACGACCGCCTGGTCGGTCGGACTCGACTTGCCCTGGTCGATGAGCGCCGCCGCGATCGCCGCCTTGATGGTCGATCCCGGTTCGTAGGACGCGGTCAGCGCCCGTGAACCGAACGCCCCCTTGTCCGTGGTGGCGTCGACGTCGTTCGGGTCCACCGTCGGGTAGTCGGCGACCGCGAGGAGCTCACCCGTCTTCACGCTCGTGACCGTCGCCGTGGCGGACTCCGCCTGCAGCGACTTCGCGGCGGACGCGATCGTCTGCTGCGCCATGTACTGCAGGTCGCTGTCGATGGTGGTCTCGAGCGTGCCGCCGTCCTTGGCTTCCTTCGTCGTCACGGTGCTGCCGGGGAGCTGGACGCCGTCCTCACCGCGCTCGTACGTCTCGGAGCCGTTCGCTCCCGCCAGGCACTGGTTGTACGCGTACTCCAGGCCGGCCTGGGCGCCGTCGGTGCCCATGAACCCGGTGATGTTGCCCGTGGTCGCGCCCGTCGGGTAGGTCCGCGCGGACTGCTGCTCCGGGTACAGCCACGGGATGCCCAGTGCCCGGACCGCCTCGTAGTGCTTCACGTCGAGGCCCTTGACCAGGTACGCGAAGTCGGACTTCGGGTTCGCCGCGATGTTCTTCTGCATCGTGGCGACGTCCCCGCCCGAGGCCTTCGCCAGGGCCTTCAGCGCCGTGTCGACGGTGACGTCCTTGACGCGGGACCCGCCGAGCTTGCCCTCGAACTTCTTCACGAGGCGCGGGGCGGTGGTGATGTTGTACCGGGTCACGCTGTCGGCGAGTTCGGTCCCGTTGCGGTCGACGATCGAACCCCGGGTGCCGTAGATGGTCACCGGGATGCTGCGCTTCGCCTTCGACTGCTCGTTCAGCTCGGCGGCCTGGACCACCTGGATGTCCACCAGGCGGACCACGAAGACCACCACGAGGGCGATCACGGCGATCATCACGACGCTGTAGCGCAGTCGTCGGTTGCGGATCGTCTTCGTCACGCGGTGCGGTCCTTCCCAGGTGGTGCGTCAGGGTGTCCCGAGCCCGCAGGTCACCGGGTGGAGGGCGCCTGGAGCTGGTTCGGGTCGGACTCTACGTCGGTGGTCGAGGAAGCCCCGCCCGACGCGCTGGCGCCTGCGGTCTTCCCAGCGTCGTCGGTCGTGTCGGCCTTCGAGTCGGTCGTCGTGCCCGTCGTGGCGCCTGCCGTCGCGTCGCTGCCCGTGGTCGAGCCGCTCTCCTTGCTCGTCGACGTGTCGCCCTGCTTGGCCGCCAGGGGGACGTCGTTCAGGAGCGAGTTCGGCACCTGGTTCGAGGTCGCTGCCGTGGCCTGGTCGGCGACCGCCGGGGTCGGCGTGCCGTACACCCGGCCGGTCTTCGGGTCGAGGTACACCGGCGTCGAGTTCGCGATCATGCCGAGGGCCTGCGCGTTGCGAGCGAGGTTCTGCGGGGAGTCGAGCACACGGAGGTCCTCGGACAGCGACTGCTGCGTGCGGGACAGGTTCGTCTGCTCGGCGCTCAGCGAGTTGAGCGTGTACGCGCCCTGGCTGAGCACCATGCTGATGCCGAGCTGTGCCAGGAGCAGGATGCCGAGCGCGGCCACCGCCACGACGGCGTAGGCGATGCGGGGGCGCGCGCGGCGCTGGGCCTTCGACGGTGTGACCTCGACGAGCTCCGGCCGGTCACGACGGGCCGGGCGCGGGGCACGGGACGGGACGACGGCGGGGTCGACGAGTGCGAGGTTCGTGCTCATGTCACTTCCGGATCCGCTCGGCCGCGCGCAGGCGCACGGGGGTTGCTCGTGGGTTGGCGGCGCGTTCGGCCTCGTCGGCCAGTTCCGCGCCCTTGACGATCAGGGAGAAGGTGGGGGCGTGCTCGGGGAGCTCGACGGGCAGGCCGGCGGGGGCGCTGGACTTCGTCCGCTCCACCAGGGCCCGCTTGACGATGCGGTCCTCGAGCGACTGGTAGGACTCGACGACGATCCGACCGCCCACCGCGATCGAGTCCAGTGCTGCCGGGATCGCCCGCTCGAGGACGCTCAGCTCCGCGTTGACCTCGATGCGCAGCGCCTGGAAGACGCGCTTGGCGGGGTGTCCCTGCCGCTGGATCGCCACCGGGGTCGCGTCGTGGAGGACCTGCACCAGGTCGCCGGACATCTCGAACGGCGCCGTGGCTCGACGCTCGACGATCGCCCGGGCGTACCGGCCCGCGAGCTTCTCCTCGCCGTAGCGCTGGAAGATGCGGCGCAGCTCGCCCTCGTCGTAGGTGGCCAGGACGTCGGCGGCGGTCTGCCCCTCGGTCCGGTCCATCCGCATGTCGAGCGGGGCGTCCTGGCTGTAGGCGAAGCCGCGCTCGGCCCGGTCGAGCTGCAGCGAGCTGACGCCGAGGTCGAACAGCACGCCGTCGACGCTCGTGAAGCCCTCGCCCTCGATCGCCTCGACGATGCCGTCGTACACGGTGTGCACCAGGCGGACACGGTCACCGAACCGGGCGAGGCGCTCCCCCGCGATGCCGAGCGCGTCGGTGTCGCGGTCGAGGCCGATGAGCGTCAGGTCCGGGAACCGCTCGAGCAGCCCCTCGGAGTGGCCACCCATGCCGAGCGTCGCGTCGACCACGACCTTGCCGGGCCCCTCGAGGGTCGGCGTGAAGAGGTCGACGATGCGCTCGAGCATCACCGGGGTGTGCGGGAACTTCGGCGTCCCGGTGTCGTTGCTGTCGTTCTCGGCCATGTGCAGCCCCTCGGCTCCTGGGCCGCGGGTCCGGATCCCCATCCATGCGACCTGACATCGGGGAAGTGATGTCAGGGCTCCACGGCTGGGAGTCCCGATCCACGGATCAGAAGATCCCCGGGATCACCTCCTCGTCGTTGTCGGCGAAGCCCTCTTCGACCTCGGCGTAGTAGGCCTCCCACGCGGGGGTCGACCAGATCTCGGCACGGTCACCGCTGCCGATGACCGTCAGGTCCCGCTCGAGCCCCGCGTACTCGCGGAGGTTCTGCGGGATGGTGACGCGGTTCTGCTTGTCGGGCTGCTCTGCGCTGGCTCCGGAGAGGAACAGGCGCATGTAGTCCCGGGTGCGCTTCGACGTCATCGGGGCGGTGCGGATGCGCTCGTGCAGTTGCTCGAACGTGTCCGCGCTGAAGACGACGACGCAGCGCTCCTGCCCGCGGGTCATCACGAGACCCCCGGACAGCTCGTCCCGGAACTTGGCGGGGAGGATCACGCGACCCTTCTCGTCGAGCTTCGGGGCATGGGTACCGAGCAGCACGTCGGGCCTCCCCTCCGCTCCACCGGACCGTTGTGTGCACCACTTTACTCCACTGCCCTCCCCTTGCCCAGGAATTCGCTCCCCGAATCGCCCCCGTGACCCGAATTGGGGTCGAGATCCGCTCGGCTGTCGAGTCCGGCCGCCCGGATTCCCGGGGAACGACGGGCCGGTGGAGCGTCGTGGAGGACGTGGAGGAAAGTGGAGGACTTTCGCAGCCTCCGCCGCCGCAAAGCGGCGCGGCGGCGCGGCGGCGCCGCCCCGAGGTCGCACGACATGCCGCACTTGGTTCGCCGAGCGGGCGGAATCCGCCGCTGGAAGGCGGCGAGCGTGACGAATCCGGCCCGCTCGCCGAGCGGGTCACGGCGCGCCTCGCCCGCTCAGCAATTCCGCTCGGGGCGGGAGGCGCGAAGCAGCGCCGAACCGCGCCGCCAGCCCGTGACTGGGCACCAACCGGCGCGAGCGGGCACGACGCGCCGCGCGCGAGTCACCGGGCGGGCGGAATCCGCCGCCGGGCGGCGGCGAGCGTGACGTATTACGCCCGCTCGACGAGAACCGACGGGCCGACGGGCCGACCAACCCACCCCCGGACACACGAAACGGGGCCGGCCCCGAAGGACCGACCCCGTGGAGGAGTGTGGAGAGCCGCTAGCTCTGGTCGTTCCGCTTGTCCCAGCGGTCGTTCATCCGGTCCATGAAGGAACCGTTGCCGCCCTGGCTGGGTCGCGATGCTCCGCCCGTCGTCGGCTTGCCGGCCCGAGGCACCTTCGCCTTGGGGGCTCGCATGCCGGGACGCAACGCGAAGAGGACACCGGCGAGCATCACGACGAAGCCGAGGATGCCGATGAGCGGCTGGCGCATGACCAACCCGACGACGACGATCGCGACGCCGGCGAGTGCTCCGAGCACCCCGAGCGTGATCGACGTGTACGTCGGACGACCCTGGCGGCGCGTGACACGCGCCACGAAGTCGGAGTCGTTCTGGTAGAGACTCCGCTCCATCTCTTCGAGGAGTCGCTGCTCTTGCTCCGAGAGTGGCATCTGTGTTCCCTCTGTTCCTGGGATCGACGCGTGGTTGAGGTGGACCGAGTCTACGACTCGACCGCTCCACTAGGGTAGGGAGTGTGGCTGAGAGTACGCGATTAGTGGACCTCGTGTCGGCGCGCATCGATCGAGCGCTGGACGACCAACGTGAACGGCTCGCCGCGATCAGTCCGGACCTCGCTCCGTTCGACGCGTACGCCCGCGACCTGCTGTCCGGCGGCAAGCGGTTCCGCGCGCTGTTCTGCTACTGGGGGTGGCAGTCGGTGGCCGGGCGGTCCGGTTCGTTCGACCCACTCGCCGAGGGGTCCCGCCAGACCACGGCCGAGGCGATCGTCACCGTCGCGGCGGCCCTCGAGATCTTCCACGCGGCAGCGCTCGTGCACGACGACATCATGGACCGCTCGGACACCCGTCGCGCGCGTCCGGCAGCGCACCGTCGGTTCGAGTCCCTGCACGAGGAATCCGGCTGGGTCGGTGACCGCGGGTTGTACGGCACGAACTCGGCGCTGCTGCTCGGCGACCTCCTGCTCTCCCTGAGCGACGCGGTGTTCGACGAGGGCCTCGCGCTCCTCGAACCCGCTCGCGGGCGGATCGTCCGGCAGGAGTTCCACACCATGCGCCTCGACGTCACCGCGGGGCAGTACCTCGACGTGCACGAGGAGACCGCCTGGCCGACGATCGACGAGGCCGAGCACCTCGTCCGGGCCCAGCGCGTCATCGTCTTCAAGTCGGCGAAGTACTCGGTCGAGGCACCCCTGCTCATCGGCGCCCTCGTGGCCGGTGCGACCGAGGCCCAGCTCGAGGGGCTCCGCGCGTTCGGCCTCCCCCTCGGCGTCGCCTACCAGCTCCGCGACGACATGCTCGGCGTCTTCGGCGACCCCGAGGTCACGGGCAAGCCCGCGGGTGACGACCTGCGCGAGGGCAAGCGCACCGTCCTCATCGCCTCGGCGCGGAAGACGCTCGCGAACGGTCCCCGCCAGCTCCTCGACGAGTTGCTCGGCGACCCTGACCTCGACGAAGCGCAGGTGCAGATGCTCCGCGCGACCCTCACCGAGTCCGGCGCGGTCGCCGCGGTCGAGCGGTCGATCGACCGCCACGTGCAGCGCGCGAAGGCCGCCATCGAGGCGGCGCCGCTGACGCCGTCGGCGCGCGAGCAGCTCGTGTCGCTGGCCGACACGGTCAGCCGTCGCGTGGCGTAGACGCAACCGGGAAACGGACTGGAGGCGGGGGGGGCCGGGGGCCCCCCCCCCCCCCGCCCCCCCGGGGGGGGGGGGGACCCCCCCCCCGGGGGGGGGGCGCCCCCCGCCCCGGCGGGCCCCGCGCCCGGGGGGGCGCGG
>NZ_JBEPKX010000038.1:0-38025 GCF_040544915.1 Curtobacterium sp. 1544 | reverse complement strand
CGGGGGGGGGCCCGGGGGGGGGCCCCCCGGCCCCCCCGGGGGCCGGGGTCGGCCCCGGGCGGGCCCTCCCCCCGCCCCCCCCGGGGGGGGGGGGGGGGGGGGGGCCGGGGCCCCCCCCGCCTCCCGTCCGTCGTGCTGTCGCGTCTGCGGACCGCAGGCCGCTGGTCAGACCGCCTGTCGGCCCGGCGCTGCGTCCAGCAGGTGGGACAGGTGCTCCGGCACGGTGCCGCCCCGGGCGACCGTGGCGCGCGCCCACAGCCGTCCGGCGCGGTACGACGAGCGCACGAGCGGCCCGGCGAGGACGCCGGCGTACCCCATCTGCTCCGCGACCTCGCGGAGCTCGACGAACTCCTCCGGCTTGACCCAGCGGGCGACCGGCAGGTGCCGGGGTGACGGGCGGAGGTACTGCGTCAGCGTGATGATGTCCGTGCCGGCGTCGTACAGGCGCTGCAGGGCGTCCTCGATCTCGATGCGCTCCTCGCCCATGCCGAGGATGAGGTTCGACTTCGTGACGAGCCCGGCGTCACGACCTTGCGTGATGACGTCGAGCGAGCGCTCGAACGTGAAGGCCGGGCGGATGCGCTTGAAGATGCGCGGCACGGTCTCGACGTTGTGGGCGAACACCTCGGGTCGGGCGTCGAACACCTGGCCGAGCTGGTCCGGGCGACCGTTGAAGTCCGGCACGAGGATCTCCACGCCGGTGCCGGGGGAGTGCTCGTGGATCTGGCGGATGGTCTCGGCGTACAGCCAGGAGCCGCCGTCCTCCAGGTCGTCGCGGGCGACGCCCGTGACCGTGGCGTACTTCAGCCCCATCGACACGACGGAGTCCGCCACCCGCCGGGGCTCGTCGCGGTCGAGGGGCTCCGGCTTGCCGGTGTCGATCTGGCAGAAGTCGCAGCGGCGCGTGCACTGGGAGCCGCCGATGAGGAAGGTGGCCTCGCGGTCCTCCCAGCACTCGAAGATGTTCGGGCAGCCGGCCTCCTGGCAGACGGTGTGCAGCTGCTTGTCCTTGACCAGGGCGGACAGCTCGCGGAACTCCGGGCCCTGGGTGGCACGGGTCTTGATCCACCCGGGCTTCGTCTCGATCGGGGTCTCGGCGTTGCGGGCCTCGACGCGGAGCATCCGGCGGCCTTCGGGGGCGAGGGTCATACGAGGGTCTCCTGTCGTGCGGTGCTGCTGATCCGGTTCCTGGTGTGCATGCCGTCGACCGCGGCCTGGGTGCGGTCAGCGACCACCGCGGCGACCTCGTCCACGGAGGTCGTGCGGCCAGCGGCTGCGCTGAGGGTCGTGACACCGGCGTCGGCGATGCCGCACGGGACGATCGCGGCGTAGGCGTCGAGTGCGTTCGTGCAGTTGATCGCGATGCCGTGGCTGGTGACGCCTTCGGCGACGTGCAGCCCGATGGCGCCGACCTTCGCGGTGGCGGCGGCCTTCGCGGTGGTGGCGGCCTCGGCGGCGCGTCCGCCACGCTGGCTGGTCCAGGCGCCGCTCCGGCCCTCGACCCGTTCGGCGTGCACCCCCACGGCGGCGGCTGCGTCGATGATCACCTGCTCGAGGTCGCGTACCCACGCCACGACGTCGAGCGGCTCGGCCAGTCGGACGATCGGGTACGCCACGAGTTGCCCGGGGCCGTGCCAGGTGATGCGTCCGCCGCGGTCGACCTCGACCACGGGGGAGCCGTCGGTCGGCAGGTCGGACGGCTCGGTACGGCGGCCCGCGGTGTACACGGACGGGTGCTCGCAGAGGACGAGGGCCCCCGGGGAGCGGCCCGCGACGACGTCGGCGCGGAGCTGCTGCTGGAGGGCGAGCCCCTCGGCGTAGTCGAGGAGACCCGGGCGTCGGACGATCTCGAGTTCCGGCATGGGCGACAGGCTACGGCAGTTTCTGTACTCCGTCCAATAACGGGACGGGCGGGTTGGGCGGAGCTCTTTCGCGCGTAGGAGGTCGTTTCGCTCGTAGGGCGCTGTTCTGAGCGCAGGAGGCAGGGCGTTCCTGCCTCCTAGGCGCAGTTCCGCTTCCTACAGTGCGTGCGATGGGGCGGAACGGTTGACCTCAACCCCGGTTGAGGAGGTGGAGTGGGGGCATGGAGATCAGGAAGGTCCAGCTCGCGACCCGGGCGCTCGACGAGACCGCACAGTTTTACGAGCGACTCGGCTGCCCGGTCGTCGTGGACCGGGATGCTGCGCACGTCACCGTCGGCTCGACGCAGCTCGTCTTCCGGGCGCACGACGGTATGGCCGGGGCGCACCACCTCGCGTTCACGATCCCGACCGGCTCGTTCGCGGCGGCGAAGTCGTGGATCGCGGGTGTCGCGACGGTGCTCGGTGCGGACGACACCGACGAGTTCGAGGGGCCGCCGAACTGGAACTCGCGATCGGTGTACTTCGAGGGCCCGGACCGGCAGCTGCTCGAACTCATCGAGCGGCGCGACCTCGGCCCGGCTGGCGCTGCCGACCCGGCACGACTCGACCCGGCCCGACTCGTCTCGGTCAGCGAGGTCGGCGTCGCGGTGCCCGACGTCTCGGGTGCCGTCGAAACGCTCCGCCGACACGGACTCGAGCCGTACGCGAACGCGCCCGGCCTGGACTTCGCACCCGTCGGCGACGTACACGGCCTGCTCATCCTGGTGTCGCCCGGACGGAAGTGGTTCCCGACCCTCGACCGCGCGCCGTCGACCGCTCCCGTGGTCGTCGACGTCGGCCTCGGGACGACCGTCGCGCTCGCCGAAGGCGTCCTCCTGCGATGAACCGTCCGACGCCCTTGTAGAATCGACGGATCATGGCGCAATTCGGTTCACTCTCCGATCGGCTGACCGAGACCTTCCGCAATCTGCGGAGCAAGGGTCGGCTGACTCCGTCCGACGTCGACGGCACCGTCCGCGAGATCAGGCGGGCGCTCCTCGACGCCGACGTCGCGCTCGAGGTCGTCAAGGCGTTCACCGCTGCGGTGCGCGAGCGCGCCCTCTCCGACGAGGTCAACCGTGCGCTCAACCCGGCGCAGCAGGTCGTCCAGATCGTCAACGAGGAACTCGTCGGCATCCTGGGCGGGCAGCAGCGTCGCCTCGAGTTCGCGAAGAAGCCGCCGACGGTCATCATGCTCGCGGGTCTGCAGGGTGCCGGTAAGACCACCCTCGCCGGCAAGCTCGGCAAGTGGCTCAAGAAGGACGGCCACACGCCGATGCTCGTCGCGGCGGACCTCCAGCGTCCGAACGCCGTGCAGCAGCTGCAGGTCGTCGGCGAGCAGGCCGGCGTGCACGTCTTCGCACCGGAGCCCGGCAACGGCGTCGGCGACCCGGTCAAGGTCGCGAAGAACGCCATCAAGGCCGCGGTCGACCAGCAGTACGACACGGTCATCGTGGACACCGCCGGTCGACTGGGTGTCGACGCCGAGCTCATGAAGCAGGCCGCGAACATCCGCAAGGCCGTCGACCCGGACGAGGTCCTGTTCGTCATCGACGCGATGATCGGTCAGGACGCGGTCAACACCGCCCGCGCCTTCCAGGAGGGCGTCGACTTCACCGGCGTCGTCCTGTCGAAGCTCGACGGTGACGCCCGCGGTGGTGCGGCCCTGTCGGTCGCCAGCGTGACCGGCCGCCCGATCATGTTCGCCTCCACGGGTGAGGGCCTCGACGACTTTGAGCCGTTCCACCCGGACCGCATGGCGAGCCGCATCCTCGACCTCGGCGACATCCTCTCCCTCATCGAGCAGGCCCAGGGTGCCTTCGACGAGGAAGAGGCCCGCAAGGTCGCGGACAAGATCGCGTCCGACAGCTTCACCCTGAACGACTTCCTGCAGCAGATGCAGCAGCTCCGCAAGGCCGGCTCGATCAAGGGCATGCTCGGGATGCTCCCGGGCGCGAAGGGCATGCGTGAGGCCCTCGACAACTTCGACGAGCGCGAGATCGTCCGCACCGAGGCGATCATCCAGTCGATGACGCCCCAGGAGCGCGAACTGCCGAAGCTCCTGAACGGCTCTCGTCGTCTCCGCATCGCGAAGGGTGCCGGCTCCACGGTGACCGAAGTGAACGCCCTCGTGAACCGGTTCGAGCAGGCCGCGAAGATGATGAAGACCGTCGCACGCGGTGGCGTCCCGCAGATGCCCGGCATGGGTCCGATCCCCGGCATGCACGGCGGGAAGAAGCAGCAGCAGGGCGGCGGCAAGAAGAAGTCCAAGGTCGGCAACCCGGCGAAGCGTGCGGCCCTCGCGGCCGGTGCAGCGGCGGCGCCGCAGCAGGCGCCGAAGGGCTCCGGCCTCGGGCTCGGCGGCGGCGCCAAGGGCAGCAAGGCGCCGACCGAGGAAGAGCTCGCGAGCCTGCAGAAGTTCCTGGGTCGCTGACGCGACCACCAGCAGACGGGAGGCCCGTGGCGGATCCGCCACGGGCCTCCCGTCTGTCTGCGCGCACGTCGCGACGTTCCTTCCCAGAACGGCCGCGATGGAAAGCGGAATCGGGCGTACCTGGTCGGAACGAACGACCAGGTACGCCCGGAACGACCAGGTGCGCCCGACTCCCGGTCAGAGGGACTCGCGGAATTCCGTCACCAGGTGCCGGACGACCGCGCGGAGGTCGCCGCCGTTCTCCTGCGCCACCTTGAGCTGCCGCTGGTACGACGCCCCACGCTCGATCATCGTGTCGAGGTGGTGCAACTCCTGCTGGCAGCCGAGGCGCTCGGCGATGGGGTCGAGTCGTCCGATCAGGTCGTGCACCTCGTCGGTCACGAGCCGTTCGTCGCCGGCGGCGTTCGTGATGATCTCCGCCTCCATGCCGTAGCGGGCGGCTCGCCACTTGTTCTCCCGGACGAACCAGGGCTGCATGGTCGGCAGGGCCTCGCCGGCATCGAGCCGGTCCGACAACGCCGTGACGAGACACTGGACCAGGGCGGTGACGGCCCCGACCTCGTGCAGGGTCGAGATGCCGTCGGACACGCGGTTCTCGAGCGTGCCCCAGCCCGGCGACGGGCGGATGTCCCAGCGGAGGTCCTTGAAGCCCTCGATGACGCCGGTGCGGGTGAGGTCGTCGACGACCTCCTCGAAGTTCGCCCACGCGCCGAGTTGCGGCGGCAGGCCACCCGTGGGGAGCTGCTGGAACATCAGGGCTCGGTTCGACGCGTAGCCCGTGTCGATGCCCGCCCAGAACGGGCTCGAGGCGGTGAACGCCTGCAGGTGCGGCACGTAGGGGAGCATCGCGCCGAGGATCGGGAGCGCCTTGTCGCGGTCGTCGATGCCGACGTGGACATGGACGCCCCAGATGAGCATCTGCCGTCCCCACCAGCGGGTCCGGTCGATGAGGGTCGTGTAGTGCTCGCTGTCCGGCGTGATCTCCTGCTGGTCCCAGACGGCGAAGGGGTGGGTGCCGGCGCACATGACCTGCGCGTCGAGCGGTTCGGCTGCGTCGATGACCTCGCCGATGATCCCCGACAGCTCGCTCGTCGCGTCCTGCACCCGCGAGTGCACGCCGGTGACGACCTCCACGGTGTTGGTGAGGAGCTCCTCGGTCACCCGGTCGCGGTCGCCGAGGCGCTGCTGCACGGCGGAGATGACCGCGGGGGCGCGCGGGGTGAGGTCGCCGGTGTCCCGGTCGACCAGGGGGAGCTCCCACTCGACGCCGATGGTCGACGGGCGGGACTCGGTGAAGCGGATGTCCATGCTGAACATCCTGCCCGGAACCTTGTCGGACACGCACAAGGAACGGCGGCTCCGGTCGTGCGGATCCGATTCACAGTAGTTCCACACCGGGCGTACCGTAGAAGCGCTCAACAGGGAAGAGGTACGCATGCAGTTGGTCGTGCGCGGCACGTCCGCACCGCTCGTCGGAGAACTCGACATCCCGGTCTCGAAGTACCACGCGCACCGCGCGCTGGTGCTCGCGTCGCTGGCGAAGGGGACGAGCATCGTCTCCGGGATCAGTGCCACCCGGCAGGTCGAGTGGACCGTGGGCACGCTCCGTGCGCTCGGCGTCGACGTCAAGCGCCGTGGCAACGAGTACCACGTCACCGGCCTCGGCGGGCGCTACGAAGCGACCGACGTCGTCGACCACGGATCCCGGGGTGCCGACGGCATCCTGAACATGGGGTCCTCCGGCACCACCCTGTACTTCATGACGGGACTGGCGTCCCTGGCCGACAAGCCGATGACGCTCTCGGGCATGAAGTACTTCCAGCGCCGCCCGATCAAGGCGCTGCTCACCTCGCTCCAGCAGATGGGCGTCGAGCTCGAGGCGACGAACGACTGCCCGCCGGTCACCGTCCAGCCGAAGCGTCCGCGCGGCGGCGACGTCTCGATCGCCGGCACCCTGTCGCAGTGGATCTCCGGACTGCTCCTCGTGGCGCCGTTCGCCGAGCAGGAGACCCGCATCCACATCACCGGCGGGCGGCTCAACGAGCAGCCCTACGTCGAGTTGACCGTCCGGATGATGCGCCAGTTCGGGCTCGCCGTCGAGGTGTCCGACGACTGGCTCGAGTACCGGATCCCCGCGAACCAGCAGGCCACGCCGCACGACTACGTCATCCCGCCGGACATCGGCTCGGCCGCGTTCGGGATCGCCGCCGCGGGCATCCGCGAGTCGAACCTGCTGCTCCGGGGCATGACGGCCTTCACCACCGCCGAGACCGACCACCCGGAGAGCGAGTTCCTCGACCTCGCCACGGCCATGGGCGTCCCGATGCGGATCGACGAGGAGACCGGCTTCGTGCGCATCGAGCACGACGGCTCACCTCTGAAGCCCCTCGACATCGACTGCCAGCCGATCCCGGACCTGCTCCCGATCCTGTCCACCATGGCCACCTTCGCCGAGGGCACGACCCGCCTCTGGAACGTGGCGCACATCCGGCTGAAGGAGTCCGACCGCGTGGCGGCGATGCTCCAGCTGAACCGGATGGGCGGCCGGGCCGAGCAGGGCGCCGACGAACTGCGCGTGACGGGCGTCGGTGCGGGCGAGCTGCACGGCTCCCCGATGTCGTCGTTCAACGACCACCGCGTGCTGATGTCCCTCGCCGTCGCCGCGTCGAAGGCCGAGGGCACGTCGGCACTGACCTACCCGCGGGCGTACCGGATCTCGTACCCGACCTTCCTCGAGGCGATGAACTCCGTCGGCCTCGACATGGAGGTCGGCGACGGCCTCGCCGCACAGATCGCCCGCGACGACCGGGCCGACGCCGCCGAGGCAGCCGCGGACCGCCCGGAGCTTGCGGCGCAGCGCACCGACCTCGGCGATTCCAACGAGACCGATTCCCACGAGACGACGAACCAGATGCCCGAACTGACCGGCGTGGACGCCGACCCGCTCGTCCTGAGCGAGAAGGTCCGCTCCCTGTCGCAGACCGACCCCGACGGCCTCGCGGTCATCGAGGTCGGTGGTCCGGAGCCGGTCAAGACGACGTGGAAGGAACTGCAGGACGAGGCCGACAAGGTCTCCGCGCTGCTCCTCGAACTCGGCGTCCGTACGGGTGAGTCCGTGGCGATGCAGCTGCCGAACTGGCGCGAGTTCGTCTCGATCACCCTCGGCGCGATCCAGATCGGCGCCGTCGCGACGCCGATCATGCCGGTGTTCGGTCCGCGCGAGACGACCATGACCCTCGCGCGTTCCCGCGCCCGGGTGGTGTTCCTGCCGAACCTGTTCCGGAAGCGTCGTCCGGCGCTCGAGCTGCTCGACGTCATCGACGAGGCGAAGGCGCAGAAGCGTCGGCTGTCGGTCGAGCACGTCGTGGTCCTGCGCTCAGAGGCACGCGGCCAGGGGGACACCCCGACGAACCAGCCGCCGCTGCCGTCGGACGCGATGGACCGCGTGAGCGCGAGCGAGTGGAACTGGCGCTACTTCGACACCGCGCTCGAGTCCGTGCAGGTCGACCTCGACCAGATCGCCGCGCACGCCCCCGGTCCGGACGACGTCTGCCAGCTCCTGTTCACGAGCGGCACCACGGGGGAGCCGAAGGGCGTGCAGCACCCGCACCGCACCCTCGGGCTCGCGACCGCGATGCACGTGGCGCAGTCCGGCCTGACGAGCGAGGACCGGATCTACATCCCGTCGCCGCTCGCCCACCAGACCGGCTTCCTGTACGGCATGCTCCTGGCGTTCCGCCTCGGCGCGCCCCAGGTCATCCAGCCCGTCTGGGACGGCACCGTCGCCCTCGAGCAGGCGTTCGGCGCCGCGAAGGCCTCGTTCGTGCAGTGCGCGACGCCGTTCCTGACGGACCTCGTCGACCTCGTCGAGGCGGGGGCACCGGCTCCGGAGAGCCTGCGCATCTTCGTCCCGACCGGTGCCGCGGTGCCCCGCGCGCTCGCACAGCGGGCGAGCACGGTCCTCGGCAGCGCCATCCTCGGCGCGTTCGGCACGAGCGAGACCTGCCTCGGTGCCCTGTCGAGCCCGGGCGACGACCCCGCGGACGCCTACGGACACGACGGTCGGGCGCTGCCCGGGATCACGATCCGCATCGTCGACGACGAGGGCCACGAGCTCCCGGCGGACACCGAGGGCAACTTCGAGCTGTTCTCGCCGACGATGTTCGACGGGTACCTCGACCGCCCCGACCTGACGGACGACGTCTTCACCGAGGACGGCTGGTACCGCACCGGCGACCTGGCGAAGGTGTCCGAGAAGGGCTTCCTCTCGATCACCGGCCGCATCAAGGACGTCATCAACCGCGGTGGCGAGAAGATCCCGGTGGTGGAGATCGAGAACCTGCTCTACCAGCACCCGCTCGTCACCGACGTCGCGATCGTCGCGATGCCGGACGCCCGCCTGGGTGAACGTGCCTGCGCGTTCATCGTCCCGGCCGCCGGGTCGGAACGGCTCGACTTCGCGGGGATGCAGCGCGCGCTCGACAAGGCCGGCGTGAGCAAGTACTACTGGCCGGAGCGGCTCGAGTACATCGACGAACTGCCGCGCAACGCCGTCGGCAAGGTCCAGAAGAACGTCCTGCGCGAGCAGGCAGCCGCGCTCGTCGCGACGAAGGAGAACTGAACGATGACGATGGTCATGGAGCCCCAGACCGAAGCCGCCTTCCAGCAGCTCAAGGCCGAGGTGACCGAGTGGGTCCGCGGCCGCGGCGAGGAGTGGGCCGAGGAGATCGAGCGCACCGGCCAGGTGTCGCCCGAGCTCTTCCAGGAGCTCAAGGACAAGGGCTGGCTCAGCCTCGCCGCCCCGGCGGAGCTCGGCGGGCGGGGCATCCCGTTCTCGCGGTACCTCGAGATCATGGAGATCGTCTCCCGCTCGCACGCGTCGATCCGGATGCTCGTGCACGTCATCAACGGCACGTGGCGCGCCATGGAGCCGTACGCGACGCCGGAGCAGCTCGAGCAGGTCGTCAAGCCGAGCGTCGCCGGCGACAAGCTCGTCGCGTTCACCCTCACCGAGGCCACGGCCGGCACCGGCGCGGACATCCGCACCACCGTCCGTCGCGAGGGCGACACCTACGTGATGAACGGTGAGAAGCACCTCATCACGTTCGGCGTCAAGGCCGACTACTGGCTCATCGCCGCGCGCCTCGAGGGCACCACGGGCCAGGACGGCACCGTCGCGTTCCTCATGCCGAACACCGGGCTCCCCGGCGCCGAGGTGATCGACGACTCCGACACCATGGGCATCCGCGGCACCGACCACGCGATCCTCCGCTTCACCGACGTGCCCGTGCCCGCCAGCGCGCTGCTCGGTGCCGAGGGCCAGGGCCTCGAGGTCGCCCTCGGCGGCTTCCTCCTGCCGAGCCGGGTGTCCGTCGCGATGAGCGCCGTCGGCCTCGCCGAACGCGCGAACGAGCTCGCCGTCGAGTACGCGAACAAGCGCGAGACATTCGGCAAGCAGCTCTCCAGCCGGCAGGCGATCCAGTTCTACCTGGCCGAGAACTACGCCGACATCGCCGCCGCCCGCGCCCTGGTGCTCGAGGCTGCGCGCGCCTACGAAGAAGGCCGTCCGGACGCCGGCACGCTGTCCAGCGCCTCGAAGATGGTCGCGGTCGACATGCTGGCCCGCGTCACCGACAAGGCGCTGCAGGTGCACGGTGGCCAGGGCTACTGGAAGCGCAACGCGATCGAGCGCGTCTACCGCGACGCGCGCGCGCAGCGCTTCGAGGAGGGCACCAACGAGATCCAGAAGCTGGTCGTCGGCCGCGCCGTCGTGACCGGCCAGGCCGGGTTCTAGACCGCACCCCACCAGCGGACTGGAGGCGCGGTGCGGGCCCGCCCCGCGCCTCCAGTCCGTCTCCACGCACGCACGCAAAGGACTGAAGTGACCGACTCCACCACCGCAACCATCGCACTCATCACGGGCGCCTCGCGCGGCATCGGCCGCCTGCTCGCGCAGAAGCTCGGCCAGCGCGGCGTCACCGTCGTGGTGACGTACAAGGGCAACGCCGACCTGGCCGAGGAGTCGCTCGCCGACGTCAAGGCCGCCGGCGGCGACGGGATCACGGCGCAGGTCGACATCGAGCAGCCGGAGTCGATCGACGCGCTGTTCGACCTGGTGCGCGACACCTACGGTCGCCTCGACTACTTCGTCGCGAACGCGGCAGCCAGTGCCTTCAAGCCCGTCGCGGACCTCAAGCTGCACCACCTCGACCGCAGCTACGCCACGAACGCCCGCTCGTTCGTGCTCGGTGCGCAGCGCGCCGCGCAGCTAATGGACGAGGGCGGCCGCATCGTGGTGGTCACCTCGTACGGGTCGCTCCGCGCGTTCCCGACGTACGCCGCGCTCGGCGCCGCGAAGGCCATGAGCGAGTCCTACATGAAGTACATGGCGGTCGAGTTCGGACCGCGTCAGATCACCGTCAACGCGGTCAACGGCGGGCTCATCGACACCGACTCGCTCGAGTACTTCTACACGAAGGTCCCCGGCCAGGCGCCCATCGAGTCCGTGTTCGAGAAGCTCCCGCTGCAGCGGCCAGGCACCGCCGACGACATGGCCGACGCGGTGGACTTCCTGCTCTCCGAGAAGGCCGGCTACATCACCGGCCAGGTGCTGTCGGTGGACGGCGGCCTGACCGTGATCGCGCCGCCGTTCTGGGCGGACACGACGTCGCCGCTGCGCGACGCGGTCCTGCCGCCTGCAGCCGACGCGGCGTCCGACACGGCAGAGTAGGCGCATGAGCACCGTCGCCATGCCCGACCTCGCCGTCGTCTCCTCGCCGTGGACGCTCGGCCCCCTGCACCTGTCGAACCGGGTGGTCATGGGGTCGATGCACACCGGGCTCGAGGTGCACGACGACGGCGGTGCCGGCATGGCGGCGTTCTACCGTGAGCGCGCCGCTGGTGGTGCCGCCTGCATCATCACCGGGGGCATCGCGGTGAACGACGAGGCTCGCGGTGGTCCCGACTTCGCGGTGTTCGGCGTCGGGGGAGCGGACGAGCGGTTCCGCACGGCGGTCGACGCCGTGCACGAGGAGGGCTCGACGATCCTCGCCCAGCTGTTCCACGCCGGTCGGTACGCGCTCGCGTCGGGCATGGTCGACCGGCACGGGGCGCCCCAGCGGGTCCTGGCACCGTCGGCCCTGCCGTGGGCGGCCGCGCGTGGCGTCGTGCCCGCGGAGATGACCGGCGCGGACATCGAGCGGACCATCGAGGACTTCGCCGCCGCCGCCCGGAGCGCCCGCGACATCGGGTTCGACGGCGTCGAGATCATGGCGTCCGAGGGCTACCTCATCAACCAGTTCCAGTCGCCGCTGACGAACCTGCGCGACGACGAGTGGGGCGGTGACGCGGAGCGCCGACGCCGGTTCACCGTGGAGGTCGTGCGGGCCGTACGCGCCGCGGTGCCGGACCTCGCCGTGACGATCCGACTGTCCGGCGCCGACCTGATGCCCGGGTCGTCGACCGACGCGGACGTCGACGCGCTCGTCCACGACCTGCTGCCGCTCGGTCTCGACGGAATCTCGGTCGGGATCGGCTGGCACGAGTCCCGGACGCCGACCGTGCAGGCCGCCGTGCCGCACGGTGCGTGGCTGTCCTACGCTTCGCGCATCGCCGGCGTCGTGCGCGACTCGGCACACCCGGACGTGAAGGTCATCGCCTCGAACCGGATGACCGACCTGCGGGACGGCGAGACGGTGCTTAACGACGGACTCCTCGACGCCGTCGCCCTCGCCCGCCCGTTCCTCGCCGACCCGGCGATCGTGAACCGGTCGCTCGCCGGCGCGTTCGACCTCGTCAACACCTGCATCGGCTGCAACCAGGCCTGCCTCGACCGGTCGATCATCGGCCAGCCGGTGTCGTGCCTGGTCAACCCGCGTGCCGCCCGCGAGGTCGCGTTCCCGGCACGGCCCACGGCGTCGCCGAAGCGGGTCGACGTCGTCGGCGGCGGGCCGGCCGGACTCGCGGCCGCTGTGGACGCCGCACGGCGCGGACACACCGTCACGCTGTGGGAAGCGTCCGAGCAGCTCGGCGGGCAGTTCGGCCTCGCCGCGCTCGTGCCCGGCAAGGAGGACTACGCCGCGACCGTCCGGTCCGCCCGAGCCGAGCTCGACCAGCGCGGTGCGACCATCCACCTCGGCCGTCCCGCGACCGCCGACGACCTGACCGGCAGCGACGCCGTGGTGCTCGCCGCCGGGGTCGTCCCACGTGCCGTCGACATCCCGGGGGCCGAACTGCCCCACGTCCGGTCGTACGAGCGGGCCCTGCGCGAGGGCGTCCCCGCCGGCACCGTCGCGATCATCGGCGGCGGGGGCATCGGTGTCGACACCGCTGCCTTCCTCGTCGAGTCGCCCGACGAGGCCCACCGTGCCACCGAGTTCGCCGCCCGCTGGGACCTCGACGTGTCCGAGGCCGTCGTCGGGGACGTGCCGCAGCGCCTCCCCGCGGCGACCCGCACGCTCCGGCCCGGCACCGACGTCACCGTGCTCCGCCGTTCCGGCAAGTTCGGGCAGGGCGTCGGGATCACCTCGCGGTGGGTCGCGATCGGGCGGCTGCGGGACGCCGGCGTGCACATGGTCGGGGGCGTGCAGGAGTACCTCCGCATCGAACCCGGCGTGCTCTGGATCCGCGACGAGCTCGGCGAGGAGCACGCGATCCCGGCGGACAACGTCGTGGTCTGCGCCGGGCAGGAACGCGCGATCGACACCGGGGGTGACGCGCCTGACGGACTCGTCACGCGCCTCCAGGACGCCGGTGTGACCTTCGCCGTCGTCGGCGGCGCGCGCGACGCACGGAGCGTGGACGCGGTCCGCGCGACGTCCGAAGCGCTCGAAGCCGTCCGGCGACTCGCCCCCTAGCGCGTCGACTCGCATCCCGGCCGGGAATCTGTAAGAATGAACGGTCGAATCGCGCCTGCTCGACCCTCTATCCAGCTGTGCGCGACTCATTCCGAGCTTCCACCGTGTGTGCCCCCACGCCCGCGGTTCCGGTTCAACCACAACAACACGCAACAGGAGTAATTGTGGCTGTCAAGATCCGTCTCAAGCGCCTCGGCAAGATCCGTGCGCCGTACTACCGCATCGTCGTCGCCGACTCGCGCACCAAGCGCGACGGTCGTGTGATCGAGGAGATCGGTCAGTACCACCCGACCGAGGAGCCCTCGGTCATCAAGATCGAGTCCGAGCGTGCGCTCTACTGGCTCGGCGTCGGCGCGCAGCCGACCGAGCAGGTCGCCGCGCTGCTGAAGCTCACCGGTGACTGGGCCAAGTTCAAGGGCGAGAAGGACACCGAGTCCAAGGTCAAGGTCGCCGAGCCGAAGCAGCCGTTCACGGTCGACGCTTCCAAGAAGGCCGTCCTCAAGCCGAAGTCGGAGAAGAAGGCCCCGGCCGCTGCTCCGGAGACGGCTGACGAGACCGCAGAGACGACCGAGGCGTAATTCCTTGCTCGAATCCGCGCTGACGCACCTCGTCAAGGGGATCGTCGATCACCCTGACGACGTGCGCGTCGCCAGTTCCACCTCCGCGCGGGGCGAGGTCCTCGAGGTGCGCGTGCACCCCGAGGACCTCGGCCGCGTGATCGGTCGCGCCGGACGGACCGCAAAGGCGCTGCGCACCCTCGTCACGGCTCTGGCCGATGGCAAGCGGGTGCGTGTCGACGTGGTCGACACCGATTCCTAGGGAGACGACCCAGCTCCGGGTGGGTCGAATCACGAAGGCGCACGGGCTCAAGGGCGGCATCAAGCTCGAGCTCTACACCGACGACCCGGACCGTCGGTTCACGCGCGGAGCGGTCTTCACGCTCCAGGTCCCCGACGACTCGCCGTGGGCCGGCAAGACCATCGCGCTCGACGAGCTGCGCTGGTACAACGGCCACCCGGTCGCCTTCTTCGAGGGCATCGGGGACCGCACGGCTGCTGAGACCCTCGCCCGTGCGATCCTCTGGGTCGAGCAGGACGCCGACGCCGAGACCGGCGAGGACGACGCCTGGTACGACCACCAGTTGGTCGGCCTGAAGGTCCTCCGCGACGGCGTCGAGGTCGGCACCGTCGCCCGCGTCGACCACCTGCCGGCGCAGGACCTGCTCGCGATCGACACGCCGGACCGTGGCGAGGTCCTCGTGCCGTTCGTCTCGGCGATCGTCCCCGCGGTCGACATCGCCGCGGGCACCGTCACCGTGACGCCGCCGACCGGCCTCTTCGAGGACCCGGAGGACACGTCGCGTCCCGAGACCGTGACGGACTAGCGCGCGTGCGCATCGACATCGTCACGATCTTCCCGGAGTTCTTCTCCGTGCTCGACGTGTCCCTGCTCGGCAAGGCCCGCACCGACGGGCTGCTCGACGTGCACGTGCACGACCTCCGCTCGTGGACGACCGACCGGCACCGGACCGTGGACGACACCCCGTACGGCGGGGGAGCGGGCATGGTCATGAAGCCCGAGCCGTGGGCACAGGCGCTCGAGTCGATCCTGCGGCCCGACGGGTCGTCGACGCTCGTCGTCCCGACCCCGGCCGGTACCCCGTTCAAGCAGTCGCTCGCACGGTCGCTGGCCGTCGAACCCCACCTGGTGTTCGCCTGCGGGCGCTACGAGGGCATCGACGCCCGCGTGTTCGAGTGGGCGGCGTCGCGCTGCTCGGTCGTCGAACTGTCGCTCGGGGACTACGTGCTGAACGGTGGCGAGGTCGCGGCGATGGCCGTGATCGAGGCCGTCGGACGCCTCGTGCCCGGCGTCGTCGGCAACCCGGAGTCCCTCGTCGAGGAGTCCCACGAGGACGGCCTGCTCGAGTACCCCTCGTACACGAAGCCCGCGTCCTGGCGGGACATCGACGTGCCGGAGGTCCTGCTCAGCGGGCACCACGGCCGCGTCGCCGCGTGGCGGCACGAGCAGCAGGTGGAGCGGACGCGGCGCGTCCGGCCGGACCTGCTGCCGCCGTCCGCGTAGAACGGGCGCCCGTTTCGCGAAAGCGACAGACGACCGCGGAACGCCCGCAGCCATCTGTCGCTTTCGCGGTCCTGTCATGACGCGACCAACAAGATCTGTCGCTTCCGCGGGCGAGGTGGCGACGTTCGGCGGACTGGAGGCGCGGGGCGGGCTGGCACCGTGCCTCCCGTCCGTCAGGCGGTCGCGTCGGCGCGCTGGGCGCGACGCAGGGTGAGGACCTCCGGACCGGCCTCCGTCACCGCGACGGTGTGCTCGACGTGCGCCGCACGCGAGCCGTCGACGCTCTTGA
Source organism: Curtobacterium sp. 1544 (assembly GCF_040544915.1). Lineage (NCBI taxonomy): Bacteria > Bacillati > Actinomycetota > Actinomycetes > Micrococcales > Microbacteriaceae > Curtobacterium > Curtobacterium sp. 1544. The sequence continues at coordinate 22,464 of NZ_JBEPKX010000038.1, read as the reverse complement.
GCGTCCAGCCGTCCTCGTCCTGGTAGAGCTCGTCGGTGCCCTGCATGAGCCACGGCTCGATCGCGACGACGAGCCCCTTCTGGAGCTTGAGGCCGCGGCCGGGCCGGCCGTCGTTCGGGACGTGCGGATCGCCGTGCATCGTCCGGCCCACGCCGTGCCCACCGAACTGCAGGTTCACGTCGTAGCCGGCGTCCTTCGCGACGCGACCGATCGCGTACGACACGTCGCCGAGCTTGTTGCCGGTCCGGAACTGCGCGATGCCGGCGGAGAGTCCGCGCTCGACCGTCTCGATGAGGCGCTGGTCGTCCTCCCGCGGGGTGCCGACCTGGACCGTGACGGCGGAGTCCGCGACCCAGCCGTCGACGCTCGCGGCGAAGTCGAGGCTCACCAGGTCACCGTCGACGAGCGTCCGGTCGTGGGGCAGGCCGTGCAACGCGGCGTCGTTCACCGACGTGCAGAGGTTCCTGCCGAACGGCGACCTGCCGAACGACGGGTGGTAGTCGACGTAGCAGCTGACGGCGCCACGGTCGGCGATCATCCGCGCGGCCACCCGGTCGAGGTCGAGCAGGTTCACACCGACGTCGACCGTCTCGAGGAGTTCGTCGAGGACGTCGGCCACGAACCGCCCGGCCACGCGGAGGCCGTCCAGTTCAGCGGGGGTGCGGAGTTCGATCATGCGTCCATCCTCGCGTGTTTTCCGGTGTGCGTTTTGCGCGGCTGGTCTGCTGTGGCAAGATGGGTAGCCGTGCCCTGGCTGGACTCTGCCACGGGGGAGTCGCCGACACCGGGCACACCACACTTCTTACCGAATTCGATCCGCGGCGACCCGTGTGCGTCCGCAGAGAGTGACCCAATCATGAGCCAGCTCCTCGACCACGTCGACGCAGCATCGCTGCGCACCGACGTCCCGGACTTCCGTCCGGGCGACACCATCAAGGTGCACGTCAACATCATCGAAGGCACGCGCTCGCGTGTCCAGGTGTTCCAGGGCGTCGTCATCGGCCGCCAGGGCCACGGCCTCGGCGAGACCTTCAAGGTCCGCAAGGTGAGCTTCCAGGTCGGCGTCGAGCGCTGGTTCCCGGTGCACTCGCCGATCATCGACCACATCGAGATCGTCACCAAGGGTGACGTCCGTCGCGCGAAGCTCTACTACCTCCGCGAACTCCGTGGCAAGGCGGCCCGCCGCAAGATCAAGGAGAAGCGCGACTCCTGATCGCCTTCACAGTGAGCGTCCGCGAGCCGGACGCCGCTGCTCGCCCCTCGCCGATGTACGGTTGTGCATCGACGGGGGGCTTTCCTTTGTGCTGGCTCCCTCCCGGTCGTGGCGTGCGGACCCGGGTGTGCGAACGAGAGTGGAAATGACGGACACGACTGACGAAACCGGGCGCCGGCCCCGTGTCGAGAAGAAGCGGAACGGCGTCCTCACGTTCATCCGGGACCTCGTCATCATCTTCATCGCGGCGCTGCTCGTCTCGTTCCTCGTCAAGACGTTCCTGATCCGCTCGTTCTACATCCCGTCGGCGTCGATGGAGAACACGCTGCAGATCAACGACCGGGTGATCGTCAACGAGCTCGTCCCGGGGATGGTGGCACTCAAGCGTGGAGACGTCGTCGTGTTCAAGGACCCGGGCGGCTGGCTCACCGGGTCGGAAGTGCCGAAAGTCACCCCGGACACGCAGCCCGCGAAGTCGATCGACTGGCTCCTCACCCAGGTCGGGCTCGGCACCGGGGACAGCGACGACCACCTCATCAAGCGTGTGATCGGTCTGCCCGGCGACAAGGTGTCGTGCTGCAACGACCTCGGACAGATGTCCGTCAACGGTGTGCCCATCAAGGAGCCCTACCTGAAGCTGCCGACGGGGGAGACCCGCGCATCCGGGACCGACTTCTCGGTGACCGTGCCGAAGGGCACGATCTGGGTGATGGGTGACAACCGGTACGACTCGAAGGACTCCCGCTACAACGGCGACACCCCGTCGAAGGGCTTCGTCCCGATGTCCGACGTCACCGGCCGGGCGTTCGTGATCTCCTGGCCGACCAGCCGGTGGACCTGGCTCGACGACTACCCCGACGTGTTCGCCGGCGTGGAGGAGCGGGACGAGTGACCGCGATCCGTCCGTCGCTCCGGGTCGAGAAGAAGCTCCTCGGTGCGGGACGCGTGACCGTGATCGGCATGGACGAGGTCGGTCGCGGTGCGATCGCCGGCCCCGTGGCCGTCGGGGTCGCTGCCGTCACGATCGACATCGGTCGGGTCCCCGAGGGACTCGCGGACTCGAAGCTGCTCAGCGCCGCACGTCGTGAGGCACTCGACCCGGTCGTCCGACGGTGGAGCCGGACCGCCGTCGGGATGGCGTCCGCCGACGTCGTCGACCAGCAGGGCATCGTCCCGGCCCTCGGTCAGGCCGGGGCCGCCGCCATCAGCACGCTCGTCGACGACGGTCTGTCGCTCGACGGTGCGGTCGTCGTGCTCGACGGGTCGTTCGACTGGCTCACCCGGGCCGTGCCGGCGTCCCTGCGGCTGCCGTCCGACCCGCTCGAGGTCGTCGTGCGGGTCAAGGCCGACCGGGACTGTGCGTCGGTGGCTGCTGCGTCGGTGGTGGCGAAGGTCGCTCGGGACGCCCTGATGACGGCGGCGCACGACGAGGCGCCGCACTACGCGTGGGCGTCGAACAAGGGCTACGGGTCGACCGCGCACTACGACGCCATCCGGTCGGTGGGTGCCCACGCGCTGCACCGGAAGAGCTGGCTGCACCAGGCGTCGAGCGTGTCGCTGGACGGGTTCGAGGAACTGGACGCGCTGGCGGGCTGACGCGGGTGGTCCCTCGTGGGCCGTCGCGCGTCGGGCCGTGTGTCCGGTCGGGTGTTGTGCCGTGGGTGCTCCGGTCGCCGTAGACTGGGGGAGCGATGGATGACGACGAATTCGACGACTACGACCGCGAGGTCGAACTTGCCCTGTACCGCGAGTACCGCGACGTCGTGTCGCAGTTCCGGTACGTGGTCGAGACCGAGCGGCGTTTCTACCTGGCGAACGAGGTCGAACTCGCCCGCCGGGACACCGAGCACGACTTCTACTTCGAATTGACGATGAGCGACGTCTGGGTGTGGGACGTCTACCGTTCCGACCGGTTCGTGAAATCCGTCCGGGTGCTCACGTTCAAGGACGTGAACGTCGAGGAACTCACGTCGCGTGAACTCGAGCTCCCGAAGGAACTCGCACTCGACGAGTGATCTTCAACTTGTAATGCAATTGCTGAGAAACACCGCGACAATTCGACTCCGGTGATTTCTTCGCGCTAATGTGATGGGGAATTCACGTCCCCGATTGCAGGAGCGCGCCATGGCACAGAAGGTCACAGTCCAGCTCGTCGACGACCTCGACGACTCGCCCATCACCCCGGGTTCGGGTCGTACCCTCGAATTCGCATTCGACGGATCGTCGTACGAGATCGACCTGACGGACGACAACGTCGACAAGTTCCGCGAAGCGATCTCCGACTACGTCGCCGCTGCGCGCAAGGTCTCCGGTCGTCGAACCGGCGGTTCCGCTCCGAAGGCGGCACCGAAGCGGGGCAACTCCGAAGAACTCGCGAAGATCCGCGAGTGGGCGAAGGAGAACGGGTACGAGGTCTCGACCCGCGGCCGTATCTCCACCCAGGTGCAGGAAGCGTACGCAGCCGCGCACTGATCGCGATAGCACAGAACCCGGACGGCCTCGGTCGTCCGGGTTCTTGCTTTGTCCTCCACAGTCGCGCGTTGGCCATAGTTCTCCACTGATCGTCCGTGGAGCCGCTCGAGCGACGGCGTACTCCGCGATGGTCGACGCGGAGGCAACGACATGGAGCAAACACCGCTGCGGAACAGCAGTCTCGGACGATTCGGTGAAGACCGGGCCGCGGAATGGTTGGAAGACCACGGATTCCGTCTGGTCGAACGCAATTGGCGCTGCGCGCGGGGCGAGGTCGACATCATCGCGTGGCAGTCGTGCACGCTCGTGTTCATCGAGGTCAAGACACGCGCCGGCAACTCGACCGGGCACCCGTTCGAGGCGATCACGGCATCGAAGGTCAGCCGGTTGCGGCGACTGGTGCCCGCGTGGTTCGAGGACCACCCGGACGTGTCCGCCCGGGCGATCCGGATCGACGCACTCGCGGTGCACGTCGACGGCGACCGGGTCGGGATCGAACACGTCGCCGGTGTGCTGTGACGACCGGGATCGGACGGGCTTCGGCCGTCGCGCTCATCGGGGTGGCCGGCCGTCGGATCGAGGTCGAGGCGCACCTGACCAGCCAGCTGCCCGCGTTCAGCATCATCGGCCTGCCGGACACGTCCCTGGGCGAGGCGCGTGAGCGTGTCCGAGCGGCTGCGGCCAACGCGGGGTGCCCCTTGCCGGCCCGGCGGATCACCGTCAACCTGACGCCGGCCGCGATCCCGAAGCGCGGGTCCGGGTTCGACCTCGCGATCGCGATGGCCGTGCTGGCCGGGGCGGGGATGGCTCCCGCGGTGTCCGAGCGGGTCGTGTACATCGGCGAGCTGGGGCTGGACGGGCGGGTGCGCCCGGTCGTCGGGGTCATCCCGATGCTCCTCGCCGCCCGCGACTCCGGAGTGGCTCGGGTCGTCCTCCCGGTCGGCAACCTCGCCGAGGCACAGGTCGTCGGCGGCGTGGAGGTCCACGGGGTGGACTCGCTCCGCGCCGCGGCGATCGACGCCGGTGCGCTCCTGCCCGCCGTCGACGTCGAGCCGGTCCTGCCGATCGCGGCACCGGCGGATCCCCGTCCCACCGCGGAACTGGCGGACGTGATCGGGAACCCGATCGGTGTGCGTGCGGTCATCGCCGCTGCAGTCGGCGGACACCACGCCCTGCTGCTCGGGCCACCCGGCGCCGGCAAGACGATGCTCGCGGAGCGACTGCCCGGCCTGCTGCCCGACCTCGACGGTGCGGCAGCGCTCGAGGTCGCCTCGGTCCGTTCCGTCGCGGGGCACGGCTCGGCGTCCTGGACCGAGCGACCGCCGTGGGAGGCTCCGCACCACTCGGCGTCGGCGGTCGCGCTCATCGGAGGGGGGTCGGGCATCCTCCGACCCGGGGCGGTCTCCCGCGCCACCCGCGGCGTGCTCTTCCTGGACGAGGCGCCCGAGTTCCCCCGAGCGGTGCTCGACGCGCTCCGGCAGCCGCTCGAGTCCGGTCGGATCACCGTGCACCGGGCTGCCGGGGCTGCAGAGTTCCCCGCGCGGTGCCAGGTGCTGCTGGCCGCGAACCCGTGCCCGTGCGGCAACGCGGGCGACAGCCGCCAGCCCTGCGAGTGCAGCCCCGCGACGGTCCGGCGGTACCTCGGGCGGATCTCCGGGCCGCTGCTCGACCGGCTCGACATCCGCGTCCGCGTGCCCCGGGTGACGACGGGCAGCATCCGGGCCGGCGACGGTGCGACACCGACGACCGCCGAGACCCGCCGCGTCGTCGCGGACGCCCGCAGCCGGATGACCGAGCGGCTCCGCGGGACCGACTGGTCGCGGAACGCCGAGGTCGCCGGGACGTGGCTCCGGGCCGAGGGACGGGCCGAGCCGGGCGCGACCGCACCGCTCGACAAGGCGCTCGACCTCGGCACCCTGACGATGCGCGGCTGGGACCGGACGATGCGGTTGGCGTGGACCCTCGCGGACCTGCAGGGCGTGGAACGGCCGGCGAGTCGCCACGTGCTCGACGCCCTCGCGCTCCGGAGTGCCCTGTGACCACCGGCGGCGACCTGCTCGGCGCGGTGTGGTCCGCGCTCGGAGTCGGCGCGGACGAGGTCGACCTCGTCGAGACCGCCTCGCGGATCGCGTGGTCGACGATAGCGGAACCGGGAGACGCCGTGGCCGGGGAGCTCGTCACCGTTCTCGGGCCGGAACGTGCGCTCGGAGCGGTGCTCGAGGCGGCTGACGCCGGCGACGTCGGCGACCTGCTCGGTCGCTGTGTCGAGTCGGGGGTCGCGGGCTCCGAGGACGCCGTCGCGTTCGGAGCCGTGCTCATCGCAGCGGTCGAGCGGTGGACGCCACGGCTCGGCCGCACGGACGTCGGGGACGTGCTCACGGCCGCACGGACGGTGGGGGCCACCCTCGTCGTCCCGGGCACGTCGGCATGGCCGTCCGCCGTCGACGACCTCGGCCCACACGCACCCCTCGTCCTCTGGACCCGGTCGGCCGCGGCGGCCCCGCGACCGGGTCTCGCCGTCGTCGGATCGCGCGCGAACACGGTCGCCGGAGCGGAGGCCGCGGCCGAGATCGCCTCGACGGCTGCGGACGCCGGGTGCTCGATCGTCAGTGGCGGCGCGTACGGCATCGACGCCGTCGCACACCGGGTGGCCATCGCTGCCGGAGCGCCGACCACCGCGGTCCTCGCGGGTGGCATCGACCAGCTCTACCCGGCCGGCAACGTCGAACTGCTCCGGAACGTCGCCCGGCAGGGCACGCTGCTCGCCGAGTCCCCGCCGGGCACCCGACCGACGCGGTGGCGGTTCCTGGCCCGGAACCGTCTCATCGCCGCCCTCGCCGACGTCACGGTCGTCGTCGAGGCCGGTGCGCGGTCCGGCGCGCTGAACACCGCGCACCACGCCGCCCAGCTCGGGCGGTCGGTGTTCGCGGTGCCGGGGGCGTTCTCGTCCTCGGCGTCGGTCGGGTGCCACCGGCTCGTGGCCCAGGGGAGGGCGCAGCTCGTCGTCCACCCGAGGGACCCCGTCGACGCGGCGCTGGCGTCGAGCGGACCGCTCACGGCCGACCACCCGGACGAGCCGCTCGCTGGCGCCCGTCAGGACCCCGAGGTGCTCCGCGTGCTCGATGCCCTGGGGCGACGGGCGATGCCGGAGCACGAGGTCGCCGGGCGGTCCGGGATGTCCCTCGCCGCGGTCGCCGACGCGCTGGCGCTCGCACAGCTGCAGGGGCTCGTCGTGCACGGGTCCGGCGGGTGGGCGCGGGCCTGACGGTGGCCGGACCTACCCTGGTGCCGTGGCGGACCGGACGGACGACGAACTCGCGGGGATCGTGGACGTGTTCCTCGACCACTCCCGGCATGCCCGCGGGCTCAGCGAGCAGACCGTCCGTGCGTACGCGAACGACCTCGGGCAGCTCGTGGCCTTCGCCTCCGGGCGTGGAGTCGACCGCGTCGGTGGACTCGGGCTCGAGCTGCTCCGCGACTGGCTGTGGGACGCCGACCACCGTGGGCTTGCGAGGTCGACGATCGCCCGACGGTCGTCGTCCGTGCGGGCCTTCACCCGGTGGGCGAGCGAGTCCGGCGTGCTCGCGGTCGACCCGGGTGCGCGGCTCCGTGCGCCGAAGGGGGCTGCACACCTTCCTCGGGTGGTGTCGTCCGACCAGGTGCGCGTCATCCTCGACGGGCTGGCGGCACGTGCGGCGACCGACGACCCCGCGGCGTTGCGGGACGTGGCGGTCGTGGAGCTCCTCTACGCCGCGGCCATCCGGGTGAGCGAACTGGTCGGCATCGACGTGCTCGATCTCGACCGCGAGCGTCTGACCGTCCGTGTCCTCGGCAAGGGTGGCCGTGAGCGGGTCGTGCCGTTCGGTGTGCCGGCCCGCGACGCCGTGGAGACCTGGCTCGAACGTGGTCGACCGGTCCTCGCCGCGCGGTCCGACGTCGTGGACCCCGGTGCGCTGTTCCTCGGCGACCGGGGTGCGCGGCTCGGGGTGCGCGGTGTCTACCGGATCGTCGCGCGCGTGCTGCAGGACCTGCCCGGCGAGGGGCCGAGCGGGCCGCACACCTTCCGGCACACCGCCGCGACGCACCTGCTCGACGGGGGAGCAGACCTCCGTGCGGTACAGGAACTGCTCGGGCACGCGAGCCTCGGCACGACGCAGATCTACACACACGTGTCGTCCGCACGCCTCCGTGAGGTCTACCGGACGGCGCACCCCCGGGCGTGACCGTCGCCGCCCCGGTACTGCCGCGCCCGTCACCCGGGCCAGGCGTCCTCGGGCATGAGCACCGGCCACTCGGCGTCGGGCAGGAACGGTGTCGGGTCGACGTAGCGGTCGTCGAGCCGAGCGCCGAGGTGCAGGCACGGGTCCGATGCCGGGCAGTGTCCGACCGCGACGTGCCCAACGGCGTCGCCCTGCGCGACGGTGTCCCCGGCGGTGACGGCCGGCGTCACGGAGTCGAGCGTGCTGCGGAGTCCACCGCCGTGGTCGATCGTCACCACGCTCCGACCGGCGACCGGGCCGGCGAAGGTCACGGTGCCGTCGTCGACCGCGACCGCCGCGTCACTGATCGCCGCGGGGACGTCGAGCCCGCGGTGCCCCGCTGCGTAGTCGTCGGGCGGCGCTTCCCACGGTCGGCTCACCACCCGGGTCCCGGTCGGCCAGACCCACGGTGCACGCGACTCCGCAGCGGCGACCCCGGCCCCGCGGACGGCCTCGCGCCCGTGTGTCGGAGTCGCTATACCGCCCGTCAGCTCGGCGCCGAGGGGCACCGCGCCGACCGACACCGCGCCGACCGCGACCGCAACCGCGACCGCGACCGCGACCGCACAGACGAGCATGCGGAGGTTCGTGCGCGGGTGACGAGGCCGTGAGCCGAAGTACATGGCCCCACCGTCCCGTCTTCCGACGTGTGCCGGGGCGGAGGTGCGTCGATCTGTGGGCGGTGGGTCGCGCCTCCAGGCCTGTGGAGGGCCGGTGACGTGGAGGCGGAGCGACAATGTCGATGTCGCACGACGTCGGTGTTGTCGTACCGAGTCGGTCCCGCCCCCGCCGCGCCACCCGCCCCGCCCCGCCCCGCACCCACCCCGATTGCGCCCCCGCGCCCATCGGGGAGTACAGTCGGGGCCGCTCCGGAACACGCAACGCCGCTCGGACGGCGAACCAGCCGACCGCCGGGGCACCGTGCAGCATCCCGCACGGCGGCAGAACCCAGGAGCATCGTGTCCAACACGACCACCGGGCACGGCACCGACCGTGCGTTCAAGGGGAAGGTCACCGCGTTCGCCATCGCAGCAGCGGTGGGCGGCTTCCTCTTCGGCTTCGACTCGTCCGTCATCAACGGGGCGGTCGTCGCCATCCGCGACGAGTTCAGCCTGTCCGAGTCCGCGAGCGGCTTCGCGGTCGCGTCCGCGCTGATCGGCTGCGCGTTCGGCGCGTACTTCGCCGGTCGCCTCGCGGACCGCTGGGGTCGCACGCGGATCATGTTCTGGGCCGCGGTCCTCTTCCTGGTCTCGTCGATCGGGAGCGCGTTCGCCTTCGCCACCTGGGACTTCGTGATCTGGCGTCTCGTCGGTGGTCTCGGCATCGGGACCGCGTCGGTCATCGCGCCGGCGTACATCTCCGAGGTGTCGCCGAAGGCCATCCGCGGTCGTCTGGCATCGTTCCAGCAGCTGGCGATCACGCTCGGTATCTTCGCCGCGCTCCTGTCCGACCAGGTGTTCGCGGTCACGGCCGGCGGCGCCTCCGAGGTCGTCCTCGGCCTGCCGGCATGGCGCTGGATGTTCCTCGTCGGCGTGATCCCGTCGATCGTCTACGGCATCCTCGCGATCACGCTGCCCGAGTCGCCGCGGTACCTGCTCGCCAAGGGCCGGACGGACGATGCCCGTGAGGTCATGACGAAGATCGTGCCCCGCGACACGGTGAACACGAGCCTCGAGGAGATCCAGGACGGCATCAAGAAGGAGGCCAGCGAGAAGAAGGGCTCGATCCGGGGCAACCGCTTCGGTCTGCAGCCCATCGTCTGGGTCGGCATCATCCTCGCCGTGCTGCAGCAGTTCGTCGGCATCAACGTGATCTTCTACTACTCGACGACGCTCTGGCAGGCCGTCGGGTTCAAGGAGGACCAGTCCTTCCTGATCTCCACCATCACCTCGGTGGTGAACGTCGCGGTCACCTTCATCGCGATCTTCACGGTCGACAAGCTCGGCCGGAAGCCGCTGCTGATCGCCGGTTCGTCGGGCATGTTCGTGTCGCTGCTCATGGTCGCGATCGCGTTCTCGCAGGCGACGATCGTGAACGGCGAGCCGAACCTCCCCGGCGCGTGGGGCATCATCGCGCTGATCTTCGCGAACCTGTTCGTCGTGTCGTTCGGCGCGACGTGGGGTCCGCTCATGTGGGTCCTCCTCGGCGAGATGTTCCCGAACCGCATCCGTGCGACCGCGCTCGGCGTCGGCTCCGCCGCGAACTGGATCGCGAACTTCCTCGTCACGATCACGTTCCCGGTCCTGTCCGGCTTCAACCTGACCGTGACGTACGGCATCTACGCCCTGTTCGCCCTGCTCTCGCTGTTCTTCGTCCTCGCGAAGATCCCCGAGACGAAGGGGCGTTCGCTCGAGGAGATGGGCATCAGCGCCGAGGGCGACACCGTGAGTGCCAAGGCCTGACGTCCCCACGATCCACGGACTGGAGGCCCGGATCACGCAAGCCGATCGGCGTGCGTGATCCGGGCCTCCAGTCTGTTAGCATCTATCCAGCAGCGCGCTGTGCGCGCTGACTTCGCGCGTCCACAGTGCTCACGATCACGCAGTGATCCAGAGCACGTCACGCGGCCACCGGTCCCGCTCTCGTGAGTGGGCGGCCGCGCGGACAGGGCGCCAGGGGTCACGGCCACCGGGCCGCGACCGACACAACCGCAACAGGTGCGCAGTCATGCTGCGCGCCGAGAACACACAAGGAGGACGGCATGGCCGTCGTCACCATCCGCCAGCTGCTCGACAGCGGCGTCCACTTCGGGCACCAGACGCGTCGGTGGAACCCGAAGGTGAAGCGCTTCATCCTCGCCGAGCGCTCGGGCATCCACATCATCGACCTGCAGCAGTCGCTGGCCTTCATCGACCGCGCGTACGACTTCGTCAAGGAGACGGTCGCGCACGGTGGCACGATCCTCTTCGTGGGCACCAAGAAGCAGGCGCAGGGCTCCATCGCCGAGCAGGCGACCCGCGTCGGCCAGCCGTACGTCAACCAGCGTTGGCTCGGCGGTCTGCTCACGAACTTCCAGACGGTCTCCAAGCGTCTCGCGCGCATGAAGGAGCTCGAGGAGATCGACTTCGACGACACGACGAAGGGCTTCACCAAGAAGGAGCTCCTCATCAAGAAGCGCGAGCTGGACAAGCTCCACAAGACCCTCGGTGGTATCCGCAACCTCACGCGGACCCCGAGCGCGCTCTGGATCGTCGACACCAAGAAGGAGCACCTCGCGGTCGACGAGGCGCAGAAGCTCGGTATCCCGATCATCGGCATCCTCGACACCAACTGCGACCCCGACGAGATCACGTACCCGATCCCGGGCAACGACGACGCGATCCGCTCCGTCGGTCTCCTCACCCGCATCGTGGCCGACGCCGCGGCCGAGGGCCTGAAGACCCGCCACAACGGTGGCGACGACGAGGCTGCCGCCGAGCCCCTCGCCGAGTGGGAGCAGGAGCTCCTCGGTGGCGAGGCCGCCGCCACGACCGAGGCGCCCGCCGCTCCGGTTGAGGAGAACGACGCGGACGCGCAGGTCGCCGCCAAGGAGATGGGTGAGCCGATCGCCGACGAGGCGAAGAACGCAGAGCCCACGGCCGAGGCCGAGGCCGCCGCGGAGACCACCCCCGCCGAGTGACCACCGGGGGCGTCGGGCCGATCGGCTCGGCGCCCCTTTCTCTCTCTTTCGAACACACAGTCCAGAAAGGACTCCAGTCAATGGCCAACTACAGCCTTGCTGACGTGAAGAAGCTCCGTGAGGACCTCGGGGCCGGCATGATGGACGCCAAGAACGCCCTTGTCGAGGCCGACGGCGACTACGACAAGGCCGTCGAGCTCCTCCGCATCAAGGGTGCCAAGGCCGTCGCCAAGCGCGACGACCGTGCCACCTCCGAGGGCGTCGTCGTCGCCGTCGCCGAGAACGGCGCCGCCACGGTCGTCGAGCTCGCGAGCGAGACCGACTTCGTCGCGAAGAACGAGAAGTTCACCACCCTCGCGGACAAGGTCGTCGCCGCGGTCGCCGCTGCCGGTGCCGCCGACGTCGCTGCCGGCAACGCCGCGCCGCTCGACGGCAAGACCGTCGCCGAGGTCATCGACGAGAACGCCGCTGCGCTCGGCGAGAAGCTCGAACTCCGCACGGTCACCCGTGTCGAGGGCGACGCGTTCGAGATCTACCTGCACAAGACCAGCCAGGACCTCCCGCCGCAGATCGCCGTCGTCATCGCGTACGCCGGTGACAACGCTGCCGAGGCCCGCTCCATCGCGCAGCACGTCGCGTTCGCGAACCCGACGTACCTCACGCGCGACGAGATCCCGGCCGAGGCCATCGAGAAGGAGCGCGCGACCGTCGAGGCGATCACGCGCGAGGAGGGCAAGCCCGAGGCTGCCCTGCCGAAGATCGTCGAGGGCCGCCTCAACGCCTACCGCAAGCAGGTCGCGCTCCTCGAGCAGGACTACGCGAAGGACAACAAGTTGTCCGTCGCGAAGGCCGCCGAGAACGCCGGCATCACCATCCAGGGCTTCGCCCGCGTCAAGGTCGGCGCGTAGCGAACCCGTGACGGGGTCAGGAACCGATCGGTTCCTGGCCCCGTTTTCGCGCGCACCGCGCGTGTACATTTCCCCAAGACGACGAAGGGTGCACACAGATGACCGATGAGAAGACCGGACGACGCCGCGTACTGCTGAAGCTGTCGGGGGAGGCGTTCGGTGCCGGGACCCTCGGGGTGAACCCGGACGTGATCGGCGCGATCGCCAAGGAGATCGCCACCGCAGCACAGGACGTCGAGATCGCGATCGTGGTCGGTGGCGGGAACTTCTTCCGCGGCGCCGAGCTCTCGCAGCGCGGCATGGACCGTGGCCGGGCTGACTACATGGGGATGCTCGGCACCGTCATGAACGCCCTCGCCCTGCAGGACTTCCTCGAGCAGGCCGGTGCCGCGACCCGCGTGCAGTCCGCCATCTCGATGACGCAGGTCGCCGAGCCGTACATCCCGCGGCGCGCCGAGCGGCACCTCGAGAAGGGCCGGGTCGTCATCTTCGGTGCCGGCGCCGGGCTGCCCTACTTCTCGACCGACACGGTCGCGGCACAGCGTGCGCTCGAGATCAAGGCGGACGAGGTCCTCGTCGCCAAGAACGGCGTCGACGGCGTGTACACGGCCGACCCGAAGAAGGACGCCAGCGCCGAGAAGCTGCACCACGTGACCTACCAGGACGCGCTCCTGAAGGGCCTCAAGGTCGTCGACGCGACCGCGTTCTCGCTCTGCATGGACAACGGCATGCCGATGCACGTCTTCGGCATGGAGGGCGACGGGAACGTCGCAGCCGCCATCCGGGGCGAACGCATCGGCACGGTGGTCAGCAACTGACCTCCGCCGCTGACTAGACTCGACGCCAGTACCGAAGGAGAACCACCGTGATCAGTGATGTCCTGACCGAAGCCACCGAGAAGATGGCGAAGGCCGTGGAGGTCGCCAAGGACGACTTCTCGACCGTCCGAACCGGCCGGATCAACGCCGCGCTCTTCCAGAAGATCCCGGTCGAGTACTACGGCACGCCGACGCCGCTCGCGCAGCTCGCGTCGCTGCAGACGCCCGAGGCCCGCACGCTCATCGTGACGCCGTACGACAAGTCGGCGCTCAAGGAGATCGAGCGCGCCATCGCGACGTTCCCGAACCTCGGCGCGAGCCCGTCGAACGACGGCGAGATCGTCCGCGTGACGATCCCCGAGCTCACGCAGGACCGCCGCAAGGAGTTCGTGAAGCTCGTGCGCGGCAAGGGCGAGGACCACAAGGTCGTCATCCGCAACATCCGCCGACGCGCCAAGGACGACCTCGACGCGCTGAAGGGTGAGATATCCGACGACGAGATCTCGCGCGGCGACAAGGACCTCGAGGCCCTGACGAAGAAGCACGTCGATCAGATCGACGACGCGCTGAAGAAGAAGGAAGCCGAACTCCTCGAGGTCTGATGCCCCGTCCAGACCAGGGCGGCGATGACCGCCCCACAGATCAGAAGCGTTCCGCCAAGGGGCTGCGCCAGGACTTCGACGCGCGGGCACGAGCTGCCCGGACGGACTTCGAGGCGCAGCTCCGGCAGCGGAAGGCCGACTTCGGCGCCCGCAACGAGGCACTGACCGCGCGCACCGGCCGGAACCTGCCGGCAGCGATCGGCATCGCCCTCGCGTTCGCGGTGGTCATGCTGGGCTCCTTGCTCATCTGGACGCCGTCGTTCATGGTCGTCGCGGCGTTCCTGCTCGGCGTCGGCGTGTACGAGCTGGCGAGCGCGATGCGTTTCGCTGGTCGGGACGTCCCGCGGATCCCGAGCGTGCTCGTGGCCGTCGGTGTCGTGCCTGCCGCGTACCTCGGCGGGCAGATCCCGGCGCTGTTCACGCTCCTCGGTGGCATCGTCTTCATCAGTCTCTGGCGTCTGGTCGAGGTGGCCCTCGCCCGGACGAAGCCGCCGGCGGCCAACGTCGTCCGTGACCTCACCAACGGACTGTTCGTCCAGGCGTACATCACGCTGCTGGGCGCCTGCGTCGTGCTGCTCTCCGCCCAGCCGGACGGCAAGCTCTGGGTGATCGCGTTCATCCTCGTGGTGGTGGCCGTCGACACCGGCGCGTACGCGACGGGGTTGAACCTCGGCAAGCACCCGATGGCACCGCGGATCAGCCCGAAGAAGACGTGGGAGGGCTTCGCCGGGTCCGTCGCGGCGAGCATCCTCGTCGGGATCATCGTCAGCTGGCTGATGCTCGGACTGCCGTGGTGGACGGGAATCATCCTCGGTGTCCTCATCTCCGGTTCCGCCACCCTGGGGGACCTCACCGAGTCGATGATCAAGCGCGACCTCGGCATCAAGGACATCTCGTCGTTCCTCCCCGGGCACGGCGGGCTCCTCGATCGGATCGACAGCATCCTGCCGTCGGCCGCCGTCGCGTACGTCCTGTACCTCGTCGTCAACCACTGACCGCGCGTCCAGGTCACACCAGGGTCCGGTCCTGGCAGAATGTCGCCGTGGCCACCACCTTCCCGAACGCAGACCGCTCCGCCCTCGGATACGACGTCGACGAGGTCGAGCGTTTCCTCGAGGACGCTCGTCGTGCCTACACGGCGAACGACAGTGCTCCCGCGATCGAGGCAGCGAAGATCCGTGCCACGGCGTTCTCGATGCGCAAGGGCGGCTACTCGACCGCGCACGTCGACGCCGCGCTGGAGCGCCTCGAGGACGCCTTCGCTGCCCGTGAGCGCGAGCGTGAGATCGCCGACATCGGACAGAAGGCCTGGTACGCGGAGGCCCGCGCGAAGGCATCCGACGTGGTCGAGCGACTCGAACGTCCGGACGGCCAGCGGTTCAGTCGGGTCAGTGTCCTCGGTACCGGCTACCACCCGAAGGACGTCGACGCCTTCGCCAGGCGGCTCGGGGGCTACTTCCGCGAGGGCAAGCCCCTCAGCCTCACCGAGGTGCGTTCGATCGTGTTCCGGCCGAAGCACGGGGGCTACCGCGAAGGCCAGGTCGACGCGCTGCTCGACGCCGTCGTCGAGGTCATGCTCGCCGTCCGCTGACGACGCGCTCGCACGGGTGCTTCGTTTTCCGTGATCGTTCCGTTATCCTGGTTGGACTCATGGGCAGGCACACGGCAGACCTCAGCTCCGACCGCGATACCCGCGAGCACCTCGGCCTCTCGGCCGCCGGTGAGCGCCGCGCGGCACTGAACCGAACCCGCACAGCGGAGAACTCGGTCCTCACGGCGAACCCGACGGCGGTGACGGCATCGGTGCCGATCGCTCCCGGCAGCGCTCCGAAGTCGGTCGCAGCGAACCGCGTGTCCGACACTGAAGCCGCACAGGCATCCGTGGCGCGGGCGGTCCCTTCGACGCCCGCCGACCCCCGCATCGTCAAGCAACGCCGCGCCCGAGTGATCGCAGCGCCGGCGAAGCCCAGCAGCGTCCGCGGTGTGAACTCGTTCATGCGGAAGCGTGCGACGATCCCCGCACTGTCGTTCTTCGCGGTCTCCGGCATCGTCGTCGGCTCGCTCTTCAACCCGCTGCAGCCCGACGTCGCGCAGGCCGCGGTCTCCGCACCCGTGCTGGTGAAGGCACCGGTCGCGCCGCAGGAGTACACGACGCACGGCACCTACGCCGCGTTCGACGTCTCGCGTGACGAGTACGGCGTGACCGTCCCGAAGCCCAAGGTCACCGAGGCGCCCAAGACCGACACGACCGACGACGCCACGGACGCCGACGCCACGAAGAGCGTCAGCGCCTCGAACACGCTCGCAGCCGTCGCGGCCACGCCCGACCCGGGCAGCGCCCAGGCGATCGCGCTCCAGATGGTCACCGCCCGCGGCTGGGGCACCGACCAGTACAACTGCCTGGTGTCGCTCTGGAACAAGGAATCGGGCTGGCGCGTGAACGCGTACAACCCGAGCGGGGCGTACGGCATCCCGCAGGCGCTCCCCGGCAGCAAGATGGGGACCGTCGGCGCCGACTGGCAGACCAACCCGGCCACGCAGATCACGTGGGGCCTGAACTACATCTCCGGCGTGTACGGCACCCCGTGTGGCGCGTGGGGACACAGCCAGTCCTTCAACTGGTACTGATCGGCAGTTCCGGTGCCGCGCAGCAACCGGCCGCGGCGACCCCGCGGTCGTGACCTCGAGCACGAGGACGAACCGTCCGGCCTCGACCGGTTGATGAGCTCCTGGAAGCGCACTGAGGTCCGCCGGGGCCGTGAGTACCTCGTGCAACCCGTGTCGGCGACGTCGGCGCAGAAGGAGTACGTCTGCCCCGGCTGTGGCGGCACCGTGCTCCCCGGTACCGCCCACGTCGTCGTGTGGCGGGCCGACGGCGTCCTCGGCGACGAAGCCGACCTGGCGTCCCGTCGCCACTGGCACAACCACTGCTGGAGCATCGCGTGACCCACGACACCGCCGCCGAGATCCGCTCGAACACGGAACTGCCTGCCCGACGCACCGACGTCGAGCTCGTCACGGACGACCACCTCACCTTGGTCGGCGAGCTGGCCGAACCCCTCGACCGTCCCGCGCGCGGCACGATCGTGACGCTGCACCCGCTCCCGACGGCGCACGGGTTCATGGACTCGCACGTCCTGAAGAAGGCCGCGGCTCGCCTGCCGGCCCTGGCGGACATCGCCGTGCTGCGCTTCAACTTCCGGTCGGTGACGTCGCCCCGGGGGACCTCCGAGGGCGTCTTCGGTGACGGTGTCTCCGAGGGGTTCGACCTCCGGGCCGCGGTGACGGACGTCGTCGACCGCGGCCTCCCGGCACCGTGGCTCGTCGGGTGGTCCTTCGGTACCGAGGTGATCCTCAAGCACGCGCTGGAACACGTCGAGGCAGGCCGCGTCGCCGGGGTCGTCCTGCTGTCGCCGCCGTTGCACCGCACGTCCGACGACGAGCTCGCGCGCTGGGCCGACGTCGAGGTGCCCGTGGTGGCGCTCGTCCCCGAGCACGACGACTTCCTGCGGCCGGACGAGGCGGCACGGCGGTTCGTCCTCGCGCCGAACGTCCGGGTCGTCCCGGTCGAGGGTGCGAAGCACCTGTGGGTGGGGGAGCGGTACGTGCGCATCGTGCTCGACGCGATCGCCGACCTCGTCGTGCCGGGCAGCGCGCCGCTCCCGACGCACGTGCCCGCCTAGCGGTCGGTCGTGTCCTGGCGGTCGTCGTCGACCGCGCCGTCGGTGTTGATCGCCGGCGCGTTCCCGAGCAGGCCGGTCGCGTGGGTGAGCACGCCCCGGAGGTTCTCGAGGTAACCGGCGACCGCGTCACGCTCGGTGCGGATGGCGGCGAGACGGTCCTCCGACTCGGCGATGATGCCGGCGGTGCGTTCCTCGGCGTCGGCGACCATCTTGTGCACGCGGTCCTGCGCGTCCGCGACGATCGTCCGGGCGTGCTCTTGCGCGTCCGAGGTGCTCGACCGTTCGAGGTCGTCGGCTTCCTGCTGGAGACGTTCGGCGCGCTCCCGGGCCTCGGAGGCCCGGCGGGTCGCCTCGGCCAGCTGCAGGTTCGCCTCGTCGAGGTACTTCTGCGTCTCGGTGACGGTGTCGTGGTGCTTCTGCAGGTAGTCCTGCTCCGCGTCGTCGCGACGGGCGGCGAGCTCCGACTCGAGCGTGGTGCGGGCCTCGTCGCGCTCCCGGGCGATCTCGGCGCGGACCTCGTCGCGCTCCTTCGTCAGGTCGGCACGCGCGGTGTCGATCTCCTGGCGGAGGGCGGTGCGCTCGGCCTCGAGGGTGTCGAGCTCCGCGCTACGTCGATCGGCGATCTCGGTGTCGACCTCGGCGTGCTCGCGCTCCCGGCGGGCGGCGAGCTCGTTCTCGTGCTCGCGGGCAGCGCGCTCGGCGACCGCGGTGGCCTCGGCGCGCTCGCGGTCGATGCGCGCTGCGTGCTCGTCGAGCTCGCGGGCGATGCGGTCGGCGGTCTCCTGCACCAGGCGGGCGTTCTCGGTCCGGGTCTGCTCCTCGTCCACCCGGAGCTGGGCACGGGCTGCCTCGGTCTCCTGCTGCAGGGCCGTGCGGGCACCGGCGAGCTCACGCTCCCACTCGGCACGTGCGGCGGCGAGCTCCTCGTCGAGGACACGGCGGCGGTCGGCGAGCTCGGTGTCGATCTCGGAACGGCGGCGTTCGACCTCGGAGGCGAGGTCGGCGCGCCCGGTCTCGAGTTCGAGCGCGTGCGCCTGCTGCTGTTCGTCCCGCTCGCGGTGCCAGGCCGCGCGGCCCTCGGTCACCTCACGCTCGAGTGCGTCGCGTCGCGTCGTCTCCTCGTGGTCGAGGTCCTCGACGCGGCGGGCGTGGTCGGCCTCGAAGACGCTCCGACGGTGCTCGGTCTCGCGGTCCAGGTCGGCAGCGGCCTGTCGGGCGCCGGCGGACTCGCGCTGGGCGATCTCGCGCAGCTCGGCGACCTCGTGCTCGACCTGGGCGCGGAGGGCGTTGGTCTCGCGGATCGCGATGGAGCGGACCTCGGCGGCCTCGGTCACGGCGGCACCGCGGATCGCAGCGGCCTCGTTGCGGGCGTCCTGCGTGAGGAGCCCGGCCTCGGCGCGGGCGCGCTCGACGGTGTCGGCGGACTCGGCGCGGGCACGGGTCAGCTCGTTCGTGGAACGGGTCCGTGCGTCCTCGAGGGTGTCGCGCGCCTCTTCCTGCGCCTCGCGCAGGGTGCGGTCGGCCTCGGCGCGGCTCGACGCCCGGAGTCGCTGGGCGTCGATGTCCGCCTGGCTGATCAGCCGGGTGGACTGTTCCTCGGCGACGCGGAGCGTGGACTCGAGTCGGGTGCCGAGACCGCTGTACGTGGGGGTGCCCGCCTCGTCGAGCTCGCCCTGGAGCTCCGAGACCCGCGACTGCAGGAGTCGGATCTCCTTCGCGGCGTCCGCCCGGTCGTTGTTCGACTTGATGAGCTCGCGGCGTAGGTCGTTCAGCGAACGGTCCACGTCTTCGCGGCGGTACCCGCGCAGCTCGGTCCCGAACTCTGCCTCGTCGTTCGCCACGTGTTCGCTCCTGGGTGCTCGGCGGAGGGCACAGGGAAGGCCCGGCCACGATTGTAGTGGCGCGTCGAGACCGTCGGCTGTGACCGCGGACAGCGGCGGGGGATGCGCCGTCCAGGCTCGCTCGCTATCCTGGAGCGCTGATTCGCGCGCCGTCACCCCCACCCCGGCGCGGTAGGGAGAAGATCCGTGCGATTCGTCCTGGCGATCGTCAGTTTCGTCATCGGTCTGGTGCTCGTCGCGCTCGCGGTCGGCCAGCGGACCGTGTTCGAGCCACCGTCGTCGCTCGTCGCGTCGTCGTCCTCGAAGAGCTCCGCGCCGGTGACGGTGATCCCGGGCTCGACCCTCAACGCGAACCCCGGCTACCAGCGCATCAACGTCGCTGGTTCCGGCAAGGTGTTCGCGGCCTACGGCAAGACCTCCGACGTCGACGCCTGGGTGGGCGACGCGAAGCACACGACCATGCGGTTCGACGCCGACCAGGCGAAGCTCGTCGGCCGGACGACCGGCAGCGAGACCACGGTCCCGGACCCCGCCGGCAGCGATCTCTGGTACCAGGAGTACGACGGCGCCGGGCAGTTCACCGTCCGACTGCCGAAGGACGTCTCCGTGATCATCGTCGGCGACGGCACAGCTGCGGCCCCGAGCGACGTCTCGGTCACCTGGCCGCGGGACACCGCCACCCCGAGCGTCGGGCCGTTGCTCGTCGCGGGTGGTGTCTTCCTCGTCGGTGGCCTCGTGCTGCTCGTCTGGGCGTTCGTCCACCAGCGCCGAGGCCGCGGCCCGCGTCGCCGCAGCGGCGGTTCGCGTCCGCCGCGTGTGCGTGCGTCCCGTCGGGCCGCCGCCGCCGGCGCGCAGGTCCCCGCCCGTGGTCGGCGTGGTCGGCGTGCGTTCGTGGCGATCCCGGTCGTGCTGGTCGGTGCCCTCGGCCTCGCCGGCTGCTCGGCCGACTACTGGCCACAGGGCGGTTCCGCAGCGAGCCCGACCCCCACGGCGACGGCGACCGGTGCGGCTGCCCAGACCGAGCCGACCGCCGCGACCAAGCAGCAGATCAGCCGCATCGTCGAACGGGTGGCAGCGGTCGCGAAGCAGGCCGACGCGACCCGTGACGGCCGGCTCGCGGGGGAGCGGTTCACCGGCGCCGCGCTCGACCTCCGCAAGGCCAACTACACGATCCGGGCGAAGGACGCCGACGTCGACGCCCCGCCGGCGATCTCCGCCGACCAGGTCTGCGTGGCGCTGCCCCAGCAGACCGACTCGTGGCCGCGGACCGTGTTCGCGGTCGTCGCCGAGGACTGCGACGCCAAGTCCGCACCCCAGGCCCTCACGCTCGTGCAGGACTCCGCGCGTGACGACTACAAGGTCGCGTACGACGTCTCGCTCGAGGCCGCGGCGAAGATCCCGAGCCTCGCGCCCACCTCGATCGGTGCCGCCCTCCTCGCGCCGAACACGAAGCTCCTGTCCGTCGCGCCGGACCAGATCGGCACGGCGTACGGCGACATCCTGTCGAAGGACAAGGACAGCTCGTACGCGTCGCTGTTCCAGGCTGACGGCGACGGCCTCCGGTCGACGATCGGCAAGGCCTACAAGGACAAGAAGTCCGCGTCCCTGCCCGACACGGCCAAGATCGAGTACTCGTCCGAGGTGCCGGAGGACAGCGCCGTGGCGATCGCCACGGACGGCGCGGGAGCGCTGGTCTCGGCCGAGCTCAACGAGGTCGAGAAGGTCACGCCGACGGCCGCGGGCGCCGAGGTGAACACCGAGGGTGCGGTGAAGGCGCTCTCCGGTGTCGACTCCAGCACGAAGGGCATCAGCGCCACCTACGGCGTCCAGCTGCTCTTCTACGTGCCCCCGGTGGGCACCGATGACAAAGTGGTCCTGCTCGGGTTCACGCAGGGCCTGACAGCAGCGAGTGAGGTGCAATGACCAACGTCCCCCCGACCCCGTCCGGTCTCCGCGGAGCCGTCGACCTGTCGTCCCTCGTCGACCGTGCGCAGCGGCCGCCCCAGCCCCCGGCATCCGCCGGCGGACCGGCGGGTGCTCCCGCCGGCGGCCCCGGCAGTGAGACCGGCGCCGACCTGACCGTCCCGTCGCTCGTCCTCGACGTCACGGACCAGTCCTTCCAGGACGTCCTGCAGCTCTCCACGATCGTCCCGGTGATCGTGGACATCTGGGCGGAGTGGTGCGGGCCGTGCAAGCAGCTCTCGCCGATCCTCGAGCAGCTCACCGCCGAGTACGACGGCCGCGTGCTGCTCGCCAAGGTGGACGCGGACACCAACCCCCAGCTCGTGCAGGCCTTCCAGGCGCAGTCGATCCCGACCGTGGCCGCGCTCATCGGCGGACGCCCGCTCGGGCTGTTCGTCGGCGCACTGCCCGAGGCGCAGGTCCGCGACGTGTACGAGCAGGTGCTCGCCGCCGCGGCCGAGAACGGCGTCTCCGGCCGTGTCACGGTCGACGGAGCGGCCCCGACCGACGCCGTAGAGCAGGGCGAACCCGAGCCGGAGCCCTTGCCGCCGCACCACCAGGCCGCGTACGACGCGATCGAGCAGGGCGACTACGCGACCGCGATCCAGGAGTACAAGACCGCCATCGCGCAGGACCCGCACGACCAGATGGCCGTCGCGGGGCTGGCGCAGGTGTCGCTCCTCGACCGACTGAACGGTCACACTGCGGACGAGATCCGTGCCGCGGCCGCCGCCGACCCGTCGAACGTCGCGGCGCAGCTGGCCGTCGCCGACCTGGACATCTCCGGCGGCCACGTCGACGACGCCTTCGGGCGTCTGCTGGACCTCGTCCCGACGGTGTTCGGCGACGCGCGCGAACCGCTGCGGGTCCGCCTGGTCGAGTACTTCGAGCTCATCGGCACCGAGGACCCGCGCGTGGTCGCAGCCCGGCGTCGCCTGGCCAGCGCGCTGTACTGAACGGACGCACGGAACAGACTGGAGGCGGGGGGGGGGGGGGGCCCCCCCCCCCCCCCCCCGCCCCCGGGGGGGGGGGGCCCCCCCCCCCCCCCCCCACCGACCCGCGCGGGGGGCCCGGCGGACGCCCCAAC
>NZ_JBEPKX010000037.1:0-41551 GCF_040544915.1 Curtobacterium sp. 1544 | reverse complement strand
GGGTGCGCGGCCCCCGGGCCCCGGGGGCCTGGGCGCGCCAGACCCGCACCCCCGGGGGGGGGGGGGGGGCCCGCCCCCCCCGCCTCCAGTCCGTCTCCTAGGTACGTCTACCGCGTCTACCGCGCCAGCTTCAGCCAGACGGCGCCGAGCGGCGGCACCACCAGGTGCGCCGACGCGGGGCGTCCGGCCCATGGGGTGTCCTCCGCGGTGACGACGCCGAGGTTCCCGACGCCGGACCCGCCGTACTCCGCGGCGTCGGTGTTGAGGACCTCGTGCCAGGCGCCCGCCGTGGGCAACCCGAAGCGGCGCTCCACCGGGACCCCGGAGAAGTTCACGAAGACGGCCAGCCGGTCGTCGCCGTCCTTGCGGAGGAACCCGAGCGTGGAGTGCGGTGCGTCACCGCCCTCGATCCACTCGAAGCCGTCGGCGGTGGCGTCGTGCGTCCAGAGCGCTGGGGTCTCGCGGTACACCCGGTTGAGCGACGCGACGAGGTCCTGCACTCCCCGGTGCCCCGGGTCGTCGAGCAGCCACCAGTCCAGGCCGCGGGCCTCGGACCACTCGGTGGGCTGGGCGAACTCCTGGCCCATGAAGAGCAGTTGCTTGCCGGGGTGCGCCCACATGAAGGCCAGGTAGGCACGCACGTTCGCGAGCTTCTGCCACTCGTCGCCGGGCATCTTGCCGTACAGGGAGCCCTTGCCGTGCACGACCTCGTCGTGGCTGATCGGCAGGGTGAACTGCTCGCTGAACGCGTACACGAACGAGAACGTGATCTCGTCGTGGTGGTAGCTGCGGTACACGGGTTCGCGCTCGATGTACTGGAGCGAGTCGTGCATCCAGCCCATGTTCCACTTCTGGCCGAAGCCGAGCCCACCGGCGCTCGTGGGCTGGGTGACCCCCGGCCACGAGGTGCTCTCCTCCGCGATCATCACGATGCCGGGGTAGCGCTTGTACGCGGTGGCGTTGGTCTCCTGCAGGAAGGAGATCGCCTCGAGGTTCTCCCGCCCGCCGTGGATGTTCGGCAGCCAGTCGGTGCGTGAGTAGTCGAGGTACAGCATCGAGGCGACCGCGTCGACCCGCAGCCCGTCGATGTGGAACTCCTCGAGCCAGTAGAGCGCGTTGGCGACGAGGAAGTTGCGCACCTGCGGCTGCCCGAAGTCGAACACGTACGTGCCCCAGTCGAGCTGTTCCCCACGGCGGGGGTCGGGGTGCTCGAACAGCGCGTACCCGTCGAACTTGCCGAGTGCCCACTCGTCCTTCGGGAAGTGCCCGGGGACCCAGTCCATGATCACGCCGATGCCTGCCGAGTGCAGACGGTCGATGAGGTACCGGAGGTCGTCCGGGGAGCCGAACCGCGCGGTCGGGGCGTAGTAGCCGGTGACCTGGTAGCCCCACGACCCGCCGAACGGGTGCTCGGACAGCGGGAGGAACTCCACGTGGGTGAACCCGAGGTGCTGCACGTGGCCGATGAGCTGGTCGGCGGCGTCACGGTACGACAGCCCTGGTCGCCACGAGCCGAGGTGGACTTCGTAGACGCTCATCGGACGGTCGTGCGTGGTCGTCTTCGCGCGGTGCTCCATCCACTGCGCGTCGCCCTCGGACCACGTGTAGTCGGACGAGGTGATCACGGACGCCGTCAGGGGCGGGACCTCGGTGCGGCGGGCGAACGGGTCGGCTCGTTCCACCCAGCCGGAGTCGGTGAGCAGTTGGAACTTGTAGCGCTGTCCCTCGAGCGCGCCGGGCCAGAACAACTCCCAGACGCCGAGGTCGGTGAGGCGGCGCATCGCGGTGGTGCGGCCCTCCCAGCCCTCGAAGTCGCCGATGACGCGCGCGGCCGTCGCCCGGGGTGCCCACACCGTGAACGAGACGCCGTCGACGCCGTCCACGGTCGTGACGTGTGCTCCGAGGTGGTGCCACAGCTGCTCGTCACGGCCCTCGCCGAAGAGGTGCAGGTCGAGCTCGCCGATCGTCGGGGCGAACCGGTACGCGTCGTCGGTCGTCCAGGTCGCGTCGTCGGTGTCGGTGGACTCGTCGTAGTCGTAGTCCGCCTCGACCCGGTAGCGACCGAGTCCGCCCGCGACGGCTCCGGCCCACAGGCCGTCGCCCTCGTGCGTCAGCTCGATGTCATCGCCGTCGGGGCGGACGATCCGGACGGCGTCCGCGAGGTGGCGGACCACCCGGACGCTCGTGCCGCCGTCGACGGGGTGCGGGCCGAGGACGTCGTGCGGCTGCGACCAGCGGGCCTCGGCGACCTGCTGGCGGAGCCAGTCCTCGAGCGGAGCGGGACGCGGCTCGGCAGCAGCATCGGGAGCGGCCGTCGACGGGGCTCCGGGTGTCGGCGCCGCCGTCGGTGCTGACGGTGCTGCGGGTGCGCCGCTGCCCACGGCCTCGGCCGCGATGTGCCGCGGGTGCGCTGCGTCGGAGGCATGGCCGGCCAGCGTCGCAGACTCCGCGACTCCGCGGTCGGGAGCCTCGTGCGGTGCGGCGGGCGCCCCGGGCAGGTCCTCGCCGGGGGCGGAGACGCGCGGTTCGTACCGCTGCGTCGGAGGCGTCGTCGGCCGGGCCTCGTACGACTCCGGAGCCACCGGTGCGTCCGCCCGTTCGGCGGCGACGTGGTGCGCGGGGTGCGTCGGACGCGGCGTGTCGGACGGCATGCGGCGCGGGAGGACCGGCGGCGGGGGCGGCGGGACCGCCGGCACGCCGGGGGAGTCGCCCCGGGCCTTCCGTGCGTCGTCCTCGGGGTGGGTGTCGGTCATCGGTGGGGTCCCTCCACGACGAGCAGGTGCACGGGTTCCTGGAACGCGTCCAGGCGGACGTAGTTCGACGATCCCCAGACCCAGCGCTGGCCGGTCACGACGTCGCGGACGTCGAACGCCTGCTCGGAGTCGAGACCGAGCGCGGCGAGGTCGAGGTGGACCGTGGTCTCACGGGCCGAGTGGGGGTCGACGTTCGCGACGACGATCACGGTGTCGTCGCGGCCCGACCGGATGAACCGGCCGGGAAGGTGCTTCGAGTAGACGACGATCGCCGGGTCCTCGGCGTCGTGCACGTGCAGGTTCCGGAGCTGGCGGAGCGCGGGGTGCGCCTGCCGGAACCGGTTCAGCATCGTGACGTACGGCGCGAGGCTCGCTCCCTCGGCCTCGGCCAGGGCGAAGTCGCGGGGCTTGTACTCGTACTTCTCGTTGTCGATGTTCTCTTCCGAGCCGGGACGGGCGACGTCCTCGAAGAGCTCGTACCCGGAGTACATGCCCCACGTCGGCGCGCCCGTGGCGGCGAGCGCCGCACGGATCTTGTAGCCGGCGCGACCACCGAACTGCAGGTACTCGGTGAGGATGTCCGGCGTGTTCACGAACAGGTTCGGGCGCAGGTACGCACTCGTCTCGTGGGAGAGCTCGTCGAAGTACTCGGCGATCTCGTCCTTGGAGTTGCGCCACGTGAAGTACGAGTACGACTGCTGGAAGCCGACCTCGGCGAGCGCCCGCATCATCGCCGGGCGCGTGAACGCCTCGGCGAGGAACACCGTGTCCGGGTGTTCGTCGCGGACCTCGCGGATGACGCGCTCCCAGAACCAGAGCGGCTTGGTGTGCGGGTTGTCGACGCGGAAGATCCGGATGCCGAAGGCGATCCAGTGGCGCAGGACCCGGAGGACCTCGGTGACCAGGCCCTCGGGGTCGGAGTCGAACTGGATCGGGTAGATGTCCTGGTAGCGCTTCGGCGGGTTCTCGGCGGTGGCGATCGAACCGTCGGCGCGCTGGGTGAACCAGTCCGGGTGCTCGGCGACCCACGGGTGGTCGGGAGAGCACTGCAACGCGAAGTCGAGGGCGACCTCCATCCCGGTGTTCTTCGCCGTCTCGACGAAGTCGCGGAAGTCGTCCTCGGTGCCGAGGTCGGGGTGGATCGCGTCGTGTCCGCCCTCCGGCCCACCGATGGCCCAGGGGCTGCCCGGGTCGTGCGGCCCGGGGGTCAGGGTGTTGTTCGGCCCCTTGCGTGCGGTCGTCCCGATGGGGTGGATCGGCGGCAGGTAGACGACGTCGAAGCCCATGCGGGCGACCCCGGGCAGGCGGCGGGCCGCGGTGCGGAAGTCGCCGCTCTTCCAGGAGCCGTCGGCGTTCTTCTTCGCGCCCTCGCTGCGGGGGAAGAACTCGTACCAGGCGCCGACGCCCGCGCGGGTCCGCTCGACGTCGAGCAGCTGCGTCGGGGAGTGGGTGCGGAGAGAGGTCAGCGGCGCTTCTTCGACCTCGGCGGTGATGCGCGGGTCGTCGACCGCGGCGAGGCGCTCGGCCGGGTCGAGGTCGGTGTCGCGGATGCGTTCGGCGGCGCGGGTGGCCGCGGGGGAGTCGGTCTCCGCTGCCAGGCGATCGAGCAGCACGGCGCCGTCGAGCAGGGTCGCCTCGGTGTCGACGCCGGCGGCGATCTTCAGCCGCGCGCCGTGCAGCCAGCTCGCCCAGTCGTCGGCGTAGGACTCGACGTGCCAGGTCCACACACCCGTGTGGTCGACCTGCACCGTCGCCTCGTACCGGTCGGTGCCGGCGGCGACCAACAGGAGCGGCACGGTCCTGGTGCCCCCGTCCGGTCGTTCGAGGACGAGGTCGGCGCCGATGACGCCGTGTCCTTCGCGGAAGACGGTGGCGCCGAACGTGATCACCTCGCCGTCGAACGCCTTGCCGGGGAATCCGTTCGGCGTCCTGGGGGCGAGTTCGGTGATCGGGATGCGCCCGATCTTCGGTCGGCGGGGTCGGTCTGCGGTGGCCACGGAGCCGACGCTACCCGGCGAGGGCCTCCGCGTTCCCCGGAACGTGCCGTCTGTGGAGAGCCGGGCGCGCCGTGGAGCTGTGGAGGGACGGACTGGAGGCGCGGGGGGGGGCCGCCCCCCGCCGCCCCGCCCCCCCCCGGGCGGTCTCGGGGGCGGGGGGCGGCCGGGGGGGCCGCCCCCGGCGCGGGCCCCCCCCCCGCCCGGTGGGAGCGGCCCCGGGGGGGGGGGCCCCGGCGCCGCCCGCGCCCCCCCGGGGGGGGGGGGGGGGGGGGGGGCCCCGGGGGGGGGGGGGGGGGGGGGGGGCGCGGGGGGGGGGGGGGGGGGCCGGGGGGGGGGGGGGGGGGGGCCCCCCCCCCGCGCCTCCAGTCCGACCCGCCGTCAGGCGATCTCGAAGACGTGGATCCCCGGGCCGTACGCCGTGAAGACCTGCCCGGCCGGCCGGAGCCGCTCGTGGTCCCGGTGCTTCTCGCTCGACCACGCCAGGCGGTACCCGACCACGTCCTCGCGCACGGGCAAGGTGATGTCGCGCGTGCGCCCGCTGCCGTGCACGACCACCAGGACCCGGTCGAACGGCTCGTGCTCTGGCGTCGACTCGGCGAAGTACTGCAGGGCGCGGTGGATGGGCTGGTCCCAGCCCTCGAGCGTCATCGGCTGCCCGTCCGGCCCGTACCAGGACATCCGCGAGGCTCCAGGTGTCTCCTGCCCCTCGACCCCGAAGCGCGTCGGCCGGAGCGCGGGGTGCGCCGCCCGGAGCCGTGCCAACGACGCGACGGCCGACGTCATGGCCTCGGCGTCCTCGTCGTCGGACCAGTCGACCGGGGTGAGGTCGTCCGACACCACGTACGCGTTGTTGTTCCCGTGCTGCGTGCGGCTGCGCTCGTCACCGGCGGTCAACATGGGGACACCGGCGGAGAGCATGAGGGTCGCGGCGAGGTTCCGCATCGACCGTCCACGGGCCGCGCGGACCCCCCGGTCGGCGGTGTCGCCCTCGATCCCGTGGTTGAACGAGCGGTTGTCGTTCGAGCCGTCCCGGTTCTCCTCGCCGTTCGCCTCGTTGTGCTTGCCGTCGTACGACACCAGGTCGAGCAGGGTGAAGCCGTCGTGGGCGGTGACGAAGTTGATGCCGGCGAGCGGTCCGCGTGCTGTGTCGAAGAGACTCCTCGATCCCGTCAACGCATCAGCCAGCCGGCCGATGCCGTGCGCCGGGGCACCGTTCCGGCGTTCCTCGGCGATGTCGGTGAGCCAGAACTGCCGCACGGTGTTCCGGAAGCCGTCGTTCCACTCGCTCGTGCGGGTGCCGAACGACCCGGTCTTCCAGCCGTCGGGTCCGACGTCCCACGGCTCGGCGATGATGAGCGTGTCCTGCAGGTCCGGGTGGTTCCGGATCCGGTCGAGCAGCGGGTGCGCCGGGTCGAACACGTGGTCGGCATCCCGGCCGAGCGCTGCCATGAGGTCGAAGCGGAAGCCGTCGACCTGCACGTCCCGTGCCCAGTACCGCAGGCTGTCGACGATCAGGTCGGCCGTGGCCTCGACCGAGGTGTCGAGCGTGTTCCCGCAGCCGGTCGTGTCGTAGTAGGCCGCCGGCTCGCCGTCCGGAAGGCTCGCCCACCGGTACCGGTTCGCCCCGTCGATGCCCCGCAGCGAGCTCGTGGGGCCGCCGAGTCCTTCCTCGGCGGTGTGGTTGTAGACGACGTCGAGCACGACCTGGATCCCGGCGGCGTGCAGCAGCCGGACCATGCCCTTGAACTCCCGGAGCACCGCCGACGCACCCTCGGCCCGCGCGCCGGGGGAGGCGTGGGCGGTGTGCGGCGCGAAGAAGCCGAGGGTGTTGTAGCCCCAGGCGTTCTCGCGTCCGGCGTCCCGCAGCCACCGCTCGGTGTCGAACGCGTGCACCGGCAGGAGCTCGAGCGTGGTCACACCGATCCGGTGCAGGTGCGCGATGGTGCTCTCGTGCGCGATGCCGGCGTACGTGCCGCGGAGGTGCTCGGGGACGGCGGGGTTCGCGGCCGTCAGGGTCCGGACGTTCGCCTCGTACACGACGGTCCGGTCGAGCGGCGTCGTCGGCTTGACCACCCCGCCCCAGTCGAACGCGTCGTCGACCACCACGCCCGTCCACCGCGAGTCCGCACCTCGGACGATCCCGCGGGCGTACGGGTCGAGCAGCGGACGGGTGGGATCGAACGCGTGCCGCGGGCCGGCCGGTCCGTCGACGAGCAGGTGGTAGGTGTCACCCGCCTCGACACCGGGGACCTCGCCGCTCCAGACGTCGCCGGACTGCGTCAACGGGACGGTCCCGCGGCCGTCGACCACGACCGACACGGCCGTCGCCGAGGCGGAGCGGACGGAGAACCGCGGGACACCGGCCCCCAGGATGAACCCCTGGGTCTCGTCGATCGCGGTCTCGTGCATGCCCACCAGGGTACGAGGACCCGCGGGTATCCTGGAAATGCTCGTTCAGGGGGTGCAGATGCCGGTCTACCTCGACCACGCCGCGACGACGCCGATCCTGCCGGAGGCGCTCGCCGCGTTCACCGCTGCGCTCGGCACCGTCGGCAACCCGTCGTCGATCCACAGCGCCGGGCAGCAGGCGAAGATGCTGCTCGAGGACGGCCGTGCCGCGGTCGCCGCCTCGCTCGACGCCGACCCGGTCGAGGTCGTGTTCACCTCGGGCGGCACCGAGAGCATCAACCTCGCGGTCAAGGGCATGTTCTGGGCGCGGCAGCAGGACCGGCCGCGGCCCCGCATCGTCGTGCCCGGCGGCGAGCACCACGCGACCGTCGACACGGTCGAGTGGCTCGAGCGCCACGAGGGCGCGGTCGTCGACGTGGTCCCGTTGGACGCGCAGGGTCGCGTGGACCTCGCCGGCCTGGAGGCACGACTCGCCGACGCCTCGGACGTCGCCCTGGTCACGTTCCTGTGGGCGAACAACGAGGTGGGCACCATCCAGCCCGTGTCACGGATCGTCGAGCTCGCGCACGCCGCGGGCGTGCCCGTGCACAGCGACGCGGTCGCCGCCTACGGGCAGGTGCCGGTGTCGTTCGCGGCCTCCGGCCTCGACGCGTTGAGCGTGTCCGCGCACAAGATCGGTGGTCCGGTGGGCATCGGCGCGCTCGTCCTCGGGCGCCGGGCCACGGTCGAACCACTCATCCACGGCGGGGGTCAGCAGCGCCAGGTGCGGAGCGGCACGCAGGACGCCCCGGCCGCTGCGTCGTTCGGTGTCGCGGCGGCGATGCCCCACGCGGACGTCCGGGCGCTGCGGGACCGACTCGTCGCCGGGGTCCGGGCCGCCGTGCCCTCGGCGGTGCTCATGGGGGACCCGGTCGACCGGCTGCCGGGCAACGCGCACTTCACGTTCCCGGGGTGCGAGGGCGACTCGCTGCTGTTCCTGCTCGACGCCGCCGGGGTGGCCGTGTCGACCGGTTCGGCGTGCCAGGCCGGCGTGCCCGAGGCCTCGCACGTCCTGCTCGCGATGGGGCTGTCCGAGCAGGACGCCCGCGGAGCACTCCGGATCACGCTCGGGCACACCACGACCGTCGCCGACGTCGACGCGTTCCTGGCTGCGCTGCCGGACGCGGTGGCGCGGGCGGGGGCCGCGGGGATGGCGTCGCGTGAACCGGTCCTCGGACGCTAGGCCGCGCGCTGTGTCCCTCCGCGTGTCCGCCGCCGTGCTGCTGGCCGTGCTCGTCGGGACGACGGTGGCCGGCTGCGTCGCCGCCGGCCCGCGCGACGGCTTCCTCACGCTGTCGGGGTCGGATGCGACCGAGCCGCCGACGTGCACGGTCGCTGCGCCGGTGAGCGTCGAGACGCTGGACGGCACGGATCTGCAGTCGTGCCTGCCGTCGGGCCAGGAACTCGTGTTCCCGGACGGGTACCGGGAGATGCTCGGCGAGACGTCGGGCAGTTCCGCCAGCGCTCCCGGTGCGGGGTTCGTGTACAACTGGGTCTCCGTCGGACGATGGGGCCTCGTGGCTGCCCGGGCGTCGGACGACTGCTCGGACGTGCGGGAGTGGGGGCACCCGGAGGCGCTCCGACGTGTCCACGAGGCGTTCGGTGCCGACTGGGCGTGCGACGACGCGGAGTCGTCCGACCGTGGCTGACCTCGACCGGCGACTCGTCGAGCTCTACGACGACGACAACCCCGACGGTCCGGACCACGACTTCTACCGCGCGCTGGCCGACGAGTCCGGAGCGCATTCGATCATCGACCTGGGCTGCGGCACGGGCATCCTCACCGTGACGCTCGCAGGCCCGGGCCGCCGGGTCGTCGGGGTCGATCCGTCGGTCACCATGCTCGACCGTGCTCGCGGTCGGCCGGGTGCCGAGACCGTGACCTGGGTGCACGGCGACAGCCGACAGCTCCCGGAGACGTCGGCCGACCTCGCCGTCATGACGGGCAACGTCGCGCAGCACATCGACGATCAGGACTGGGCACGCACCCTGCGGGACCTGCGAGGGGCACTCCGTCACGGCGGGACCCTGGCGTTCGAGAGCCGGAACCCGGCGGCCGAGGCCTGGCACAGGTGGACCTCGACCGCGCGCACCACCCGCGACACCGCGCACGGGCCGCTCGAAGAGTGGTCGGAGGCTGAGGAGGTCGCCCCGGGAGTCGTCCGGCTGATCGCGTCCAACCGCTTCACCGACACCGACGAGACGATCGTCGAGACCGTGACGCTGCACTTCCGCACGCGGAACGAGCTGGAGCGACAAATCGCCGCTGCGGGGTTCGCCGTGACGGCGGTGTTCGGCGACTGGCAGCGCGGCCCGGTCGTCGACTCGTCCGCCGTCCTGGTCGTCACCGCGGTCGGTCGGTGACCGGCGAGGCGGAGGCGAGCCGCGCCTCCAGACGGTCAGCTGTGTCGGACGCGCGCCGGTAAGCTTGGTGACCATGGTCGAACTGGACTTCACCGAGCAGATCTCCGCCCTCCGCGAGACCTTCGGCAACATCCGCTCGGTGGTCGACGTCGACCGCCTGCAGCGCGAGATCGCCGACCTCAGCGAGCAGGCCGGGGCCCAGGACCTCTGGGACGACGTCGAGCACGCGCAGCAGGTGACGAGCGCGCTCTCGCACCGGCAGTCGGAGCTGAAGAAGGTCAACGACACCGAGCGGCGCATCGACGACCTCGAGGTGCTGGTCGAGATGGCGAACGAGGCCGACGACCAGGAGTCCGCCGACGAGGCCGCCGCTGAGCTCAAGGCGATCCAGAAGACCATGGGCGACCTCGAGGTGCAGACGCTCCTCGACGGCGAGTACGACGACCGTCCCGCGGTCATCACGATCCGTGCTGGTGCCGGTGGCGTCGACGCCGCGGACTTCGCCGAGATGCTGCTGCGCATGTACCTCCGCTACGCCGAGCAGCACGGCTACAAGACGACCGTGATGGACACCTCCTACGCGGAAGAAGCGGGCATCAAGTCCGCCACGTTCGAGGTCGACGCGCCGCACGCGTTCGGCACCCTGTCCGTCGAGGCCGGCACCCACCGGCTCGTCCGGATGTCGCCGTTCGGTGCAGCGGGCAAGCGCCAGACGTCGTTCGCCGCGGTCGAGGTCATCCCGCTCATGCCGGAGACCGCCGTCATCGACATCCCGGAGAACGACATCCGCGTCGACGTCTTCCGTTCCTCCGGCCCCGGCGGCCAGTCGGTCAACACGACCGACTCCGCGGTCCGCCTGACCCACATCCCGACCGGCACCGTCGTCTCGATGCAGAACGAGAAGTCGCAGATCCAGAACCGTGCCGCCGCCATGCGCGTGCTGCAGTCGCGACTCCTGCTCCTGAAGAAGGAAGAGGAGAACGCGAAGAAGAAGGAGCTCGCCGGCAACATCACGGCGAGCTGGGGCGACCAGATCCGTTCCTACGTCCTCGCGCCGTACCAGATGGTGAAGGACCTCCGGACCGAGCACGAGGTGAACAACCCCTCAGCCGTGTTCGACGGTGACCTCGACGGGTTCATCAACGCGGGCATCCGCTGGCGCAAGCAGTCGGTCGATTCCTGAGCCGCGCGCCTCGGTTGATTTCCTGGCGGGGAGACCTACCCTGATCCGGTCATGATCAAATTCGACCAGGTCACCAAGGTGTACTCGGGCAACCCGAGTCCCGCGCTCGACGCCATCTCCCTCGAGATCCTCAAGGGGGAGTTCGTCTTCCTCGTGGGCGCGTCCGGGTCCGGCAAGTCCAGCTTCCTCCGCCTCGTGCTGAAGGAGGAGAAGCCGTCGCGCGGGCAGATCCACGTGCTCGGACAGCGTCTGGGCGCCCTGTCGTCGCGCAAGGTCCCGTACTTCCGCCGCAACCTCGGCGTGGTCTTCCAGGACTTCCGGCTCCTCCCGAACAAGAACGTCTTCGACAACGTCGCGTTCTCGCTGCAGGTGATCGGCAAGAGCAAGGGCTTCATCAGCGAGGCCGTCACCGACGTGCTCAAGCTCGTGGGCCTGGCCGGCAAGGCGACCCGCATGCCGCACGAGCTCTCCGGTGGCGAACAGCAGCGTGTCGCGATCGCCCGCGCGGTGGTCAACAAGCCGGCGATCCTGCTCGCCGACGAGCCGACCGGAAACCTCGACCCGACGACCTCGGCCGGCATCATGGCGCTCCTCGAACGCATCAACCAGGGAGGCACCACCGTGCTCATGGCGACCCACGACGCCAGCATCGTGAACCAGATGCAGCGCCGCGTCATCGAGCTCTCGAACGGGACCATCCTGCGCGACGAGCAGTCGGGCGGTTACCAGACCCAGGCGGTGCCGATCCAGCGCGGTGGTGGCGTCTCGAACACCACCGGCATCCAGACCATCCCGGGGATCATCCGATGAGGCTCGGGCTCGTCATGTCCGAGGTCGGCTCGGGCCTGCGGCGCAACGCGTCCATGGTCGTGTCCGTCGTCCTCGTGACCTTCATCTCGCTGACCTTCGTCGGCACCGCGATCCTGCTCCAGATGCAGATCAACCAGATGAAGGGGTACTGGTACGACCGGGCCCAGGTCGCGGTCTACCTCTGCACCGACACGGACACCACCGGCAACTGCACCGGCGCCAAGGCCACCGACGACCAGCGGCAGCAGGTGCAGGCGCAGCTGGATTCCTCGACCCTCAAGCCGTACATCGAGAAGACGTACTACGAGGACCAGGACCAGGCGTACGACCGCTTCAAGCAGCAGTTCAAGGACTCTCCCGCCACGGAGTTCGTCAAGCCCGAGTACCTCAACGAGACCTTCTGGGTGAACCTGAAGAACCCGTCCCAGGCGGACGTGCTCGTCGAGAGCCTGTCGAAGGTCGCCGGCGTGCAGAGCGTCGTGGACCAGCGCGGGTACCTGCAACCGATCTTCAACCTGCTCAACGCGTCGTCGTACACGGCGATCGGCATCGCGTCGCTGATGCTCATCGCGGCCGTGCTGCTCATCGCGACGACGATCCGCCTGTCGGCCTTCAGTCGAAGGCGCGAGCTCGGCATCATGCGCCTCGTCGGGGCGTCGAACCGGTTCATCCAGACACCGTTCGTGCTCGAGGGGGTGATCGCCGCGGCCATCGGGGCGGTCCTCGCGGGTGGGGCGATCGTCGCCGTGGTGTGGTTCTTCGTCCGGAACTACCTGGCG
The DNA here is from genome assembly GCF_040544915.1 of Curtobacterium sp. 1544. Lineage (NCBI taxonomy): Bacteria > Bacillati > Actinomycetota > Actinomycetes > Micrococcales > Microbacteriaceae > Curtobacterium > Curtobacterium sp. 1544. The sequence goes on along the minus strand of NZ_JBEPKX010000037.1, from coordinate 29,217 downwards.
CAGCGGTTCTCCGGCACGGCGTTCATCGGGATGGGGGACGCGGCGGTCGTGGTCCCGGCGGTGATCGTCATCGGCATCGTCCTGGCGGGGCTGTCCGCCTTCGTGGCGATCCGCCGGTACCTCAAGGTCTGACGCGTGGTCGCGTCGGCGGCGCGCCGGGAAGGTGCGCCGCATGCCGTGCGTTCGGTAGTCTGTAGGGCTGCGCATCCGCAGCGACCGCCCGGGAGGAGACACGCATGGCGAAGGAACGCGGCGAGAAGATCGTGGCGACGAACCGTCGCGCGCGTCACGACTACCTGATCGAGGACACGTACGAGGCCGGCATGGTCCTGTCCGGCACCGAGGTGAAGTCCCTCCGTGAGGGGCGCGCGTCGCTCGTCGACGGGTACGCCTTCATCGACGGGGGCGAAGCCTGGCTCGACGCCGTGCACATCCCCGAGTACACCGAGGGCACGTGGAACAACCACGCGCCGCGGCGGAAGCGGAAGCTGCTCCTCCACAAGCAGCAGATCGTGAAGATCTCCCACAAGACGGCCCAGGGCGGCTACACGCTCGTGCCGCTGCAGATCTACTTCCACGACGGCCGGGCCAAGGTGGAGATCGCGGTCGCGAAGGGCAAGCGTGAGTTCGACAAGCGCCAGGCCCTGCGCGAGAAGACCGACAAGCGCGAGGCCGAGCGGGCCATGCGCACCCGGAACCGCGTCGGCGAGTAGCGCTGATCGGTTTCGGTCGGTAGACTGAGGGACTGCTCCGAACGGGGCATTGGCAACTCAACAGCGTGACAGCGGCTCGCACGTCCGGCCCGCATGGGGATGATCGGTTTCGACATTGCCTGTGTGCCGACGGGAAGCGGGCCGAGGACCCACGGTTATCTCGTTAACGATCCGTGGAAACCAACAAGTGCCAATTCCAAGCGCACTGACTTCGCTCTCGCTGCGTAAGCAGCCCAGCACATGAAGTCCGTCGGCCAGGTGATCGTCTTCTAACCTGAGTTCCGGCGTCATCCAGAGGACTTGCTGCACGGTTGCGCCTCAGGGCCGTGCGGGACTTGCACTGAGACTGGGCCCGTCGTCCTAGAAGCCGGTAGCAAAGGACGGGGCCGAGCAGAACGAACCATCCGGATACGCCCGTAGAAGACGTCGAATTGCAGCGATGGACGGGGGTTCGATTCCCCCCATCTCCACCATTCGCCGAACGCCGAGCCGCTGTCACGCTGACGCCACACCGAACGCCCCGACGCCGTCCCTGGATGGTTTCGGGGCGTTCGCTGTCCCGCTACCCGCGGGGACTACGATCCGGGCCAGGTGCGGGAACTCGCCCGTGCTGATCCCGAACGAGAGGTCCACGCGTGGTGCAGGAGATCGCGATCCGAGTCCGTCTGCGAGAGCAGGAGCGAGTGGTGCTCGCCGACTACGAGCGGGCGGTCGCCTCGGTCGCGACGGTCGCTGCGTTGGCTGCATGGCTCCCGACACCGGACGCCCGGTTGGTCATCCGCGGGCGCGGGGCCGAGCCGGTGCGGCTCGAGACGGTGACCTACGGGTCCGTGATCGAGATGCTCGTCGTGCTCGACCAGCGGTCACCGGCGGTGGAGCGAGGAGCCGCTGCGATCGCGGCGCTCGTCGAGTCAGTGCGGCACGAGCACGTCGAGGACGACGTCGCCGGCGTCGCCGGCGAGCTCGACCGACTGGACCGGTCGGCGCCCCGCGGGCGGTCGGTGGTGGAGCGGACGCTGCGGGCGTTCCTCGAAGGTGCGCGCGCCGACGTCCTCGCCAGGAAGACCACGACCCGGGTGCGGGCGGCGCAGGCGCTCCTGCGTCTCGCCGAGGACGGGGCATCGCTCGTCGTCGAGCGGGTGGACGATGCGCTCGCGCCGGTCGTCGAGGAGCACGCGGTCGACGTCCTCACCGACACGGGCAGCGCGGTCGTCGTCGAGCCCGTGGACGGTATCGGGTCGACGGAGCAGGAGCCCGAGCCCCAGCCGAAGAAGGCGTCGAAGAAGGCTGGCAAGAAGCAGTCCGACAAGAAGAAGAACAAGAAGGACGACAAGAAGAAGAGCAAGAAGGACGTCGGCAAGAAGCAGTCCAAGAAGGACGACGGCAAGAAGAAGGCGAAGAAGAAGTAGCCTGAGTGCTTGTACAGCACATTTGTTTCCATTGTGTTAAACAATCCGGCGAAAGTGCTGTCACGGTGCCAGAGTCGATGAGCGCGGCCCCCGTTCGCGGGACCGCGCTCATCGACAGGAGCAACAGTGGCTACAACGACACAGGCGCTGCCGGACTCCGGCCTCAAGCGCAACGTCGGCTTCATCGGGCTCATCTGGGCCTCGACGGGGTCGATCATCGGCTCCGGCTGGCTTTTCGGCTCGCAGGAGGCCTTGAAGACCGCCGGACCAGCCGCGATCATCTCGTGGCTCATCGGCGGCGTGGCGATCCTCGTCCTCGCCCTCGTGCACGCCGAACTCGGCGGCATGTTCCCGATCGCGGGTGGAACAGCGCGGTTCCCCCACATCGCGTTCGGTGGCGTCGCCGGAGCCTCGTTCGGGTGGTTCTCGTGGCTGCAGTCCGTGACGGTCGCCCCGATCGAGGTCGAGGCGATGATCAAGTACGCGCAGCACTGGGAGTTCGCACACCCGTGGTTGCACACGACGACCGTCGACGGTGAGACGCAGCAGCTGCTGACCGGAGCGGGGATCGCCGTTGCGGTGGTCCTCATGGCCGTGGTCACGGTGATCAACATGCTCAGCGTGAAGATCCTCGCGAACACGAACTCCGCGGCGACGTGGTGGAAGGTGGCGATCCCCCTGCTCGTCATCATCGTGCTGGCGTTCAGCGGGTTCCACGGCTCGAACTTCACGGCGGCCGACGGCTTCATGCCCGAGGGTGCGAAGGGCATCCTCGCCGCGGTGTCCACGTCGGGCATCATCTTCGCGTTCCTCGGGTTCGAGCAGGCGGACCAGCTCGCCGGTGAGGCCAAGAACCCGAAGCGCGACATCCCGAGGGCGGTCATCGGCTCGGTGCTCATCGGGCTCGTGATCTACCTGCTGCTCCAGGTCGTCTTCCTCGGCGTGCTGCGCTCCGACGCGATCCAGGGATCCTGGGCGACGGCGGACTTCACGAAGTACACCGGTCCGTTCGCCGACATCGCGATGGCGGCCGGCATCACCTGGCTCGCCGTGATCATCTTCATCGACGCGATCATCTCGCCCGCCGGCACCGGTCTGATCTACGTGACGGCGACGAGCCGGATCTCGTACGGGCTGAGCCGCAACGGCTACTTCCCGAAGGCGTTCGAGTGGACGACGAAGCAGGGCGTGCCCTGGGTCGGCCTGATCGTGGCGTTCGTCGTCGGGTGCGCGTGCTTCGCCCCGTTCCCGTCGTGGCAGGGGCTCGTCAGCCTCATCACGAGTGCGTCGGTGCTGATGTACGCGGGTGCTCCGCTGGCACTCGGTGCCTTCCGGAAGCGCATCCCGGAGATCGAGCGGCCCTACCGGATGCCGGCCGCGGCGGTGCTGTCGCCGATCGCGTTCGTCGTCGCGAACCTCATCATCCTCTGGACCGGGTGGGACACCGACTGGAAGCTCGGCGTCGCGATCCTCATCGGTGCCGTGGTGATCATCCTGAACAACGTGTTCCGCGGCGCTTCGAGCGTCCGGCCGCGCTGGGACTGGAAGGCGGCCCAGTGGCTGCTGCCCTACCTGATCGGCATGGGCCTCATCGTGTTCCTCAGCGACTTCGGCCCGCTGACGCACCCGGTGTTCCCGCTGTGGATCGACATCGTGGTGGTCGCGGTGTTCTCACTGGTGATCTACTACTGGGCGATCAACTCCGCCTCGGACCGCGAGGAGATCCTCCGCACCGCCGAGGACGTCCGTGACGTCGAGGAGAGCGGCGTCGTCGAGCCGGTGCACCACTAGAGCCGAACGACTAGAAGTCGAACAGGTTCTGCCGGATGCCTCCGGCGCCGTACTCCCGTCGGAGGAGCCCACGGCGCCGGAGCACCGGCACGAGGTCGCCGAACGTCCGGTAGACCTGCGCCGGGTGCAGGTCGCCCGAGAAGATGATGCCGTCGTTGTCCGCGTCCGCGCCGAGCTCCTCGATGAAGTCGGCGAACTCGTCGGCGGTCCCCACGAACCCTTCGCGCGCTGACACCCGACCCTTGCGCGCCTTGCGTTCCAGCAGCGAACGCAGCGGTGCATCCGGGGTGTCACCGACGAGGCCGCGGATCGTGCCGGCGGACACGTGGTCGCCGAACGTCCCGGCGGGGATCGGCGCGTCGAGGTCGAGCGCGAGCAGGTCGGTTTCGGAGTCGCTCGACCATGCGATCGCCGCGGTGCGCAGGTCGTCGTCGGAGGGGTGCGTCGACGCGGAGACGATCCGGTCGGCTTCCTCGGTGGAGGACACGATCTCGGGCTTCAGGACGAACAGGATCCGGAGGTCCGCGGCGGACCGGCCGGCGAGGGCAGCGGCCGAGACCACCCGCTCGCGGTAGTCCCGTACGGCAGCGGCGGACAGCGGTGCGAGCGCGAGCTGCACGTCCGAGTGGGTCCCGGCGAACGCCAGCCCGCGCCCGGAGCCGCCGGGGGAGACGACCACCGGATCCGAGTCGAGCGGCAGCGCGTTGAGCGGCCCGTCCGCGGTGAAGTACTCGCCCTCGTGGTGGAACGCGTCGAGCGCGTCCCCGTTCGCGAAGTTCCAGTCCGAGGAGTCGCCGACGTACCCGTCGGAGCGCCAGGAACGCCAGAGCCGCCGCAGCAGCCCGATCCACTCCTCGGCACGGTCGTACGCCTGGTCGTGGGGCAGCGGCGACAGCCCCGCGTGCCGGGCGCTCCCGGTGTCCGTCACGACGTTGATGCCGAGCCGCGACCCGGACAGGTGCGCCAGCGTGGCGAACTGCCGAGCAGCGAGGTACGGCGGGGTGAACCCGGCGTTCACGGTCGGGGCGATGCCGATGTGCGACGTCGCGGCGAACAGGTACGGCGCCAACAGGAGCGGGTCGTGCTTCGGCCCGCCGTACGCCTGGCGGATGCGCAGGTCGAGCGTCGACGGGTTGCCGAGCGAGATGGCGTCCTCGGCGATGACGAGGTCCATGCCCGCCTGCTCGAGGGCGCGGACGGACTGCTGGTACAGCTCGGGCTTCGTCCAGTCGTGTCCCCAGTCCCAGTCGGACCGGCCCCACGCCTGCGGGCCGAACCCGCGTGAGAAGAAGTACCCGAAGTGCTGCAGTTCGGCCATTGCCTAGAGTTCCTCCGCGATCACGTGGTTGCCGGGGACGGCGTGTTCCAAGGAGGCGAGCTCCGAGTCGGAGCCGACCCGTGCCTCCAGGCCGACAGCGCCGACAGCGCCGACAGCGCCGACAGCGCCGACAGCGCCGACAGCGCCGACAGCGCCGACACCCGCACCACGCAACGCTGCGAATCCGCGCGACAGGTCGCGGACCAGGTCCGCGACGTCCTCGATCCCCACCGACAGCCGGATCAGACCGTCGTCGATGCCCTGGTCGGCGCGCTCCTGGGGCGTCTTGCCGGCGTGCGTCGTCGTGGCGGGGTGCAGGATCAGCGAGCGGACGTCCCCGAGGTGGGTCATCCGGCTGAACAGCTGCACGCTGTCGATGAAGGTGCGTGCGGCGGCTTCGCCGCCGTCGAGCGTGAACGCGAAGACGGAGCCGGCACCGCGCGGCAGGTAGCGCTGGGCGAGGTCGTGGAACGGACTGGAGGCGAGACCCGCGTAGTCGACGCTCGTCACCTCCGGCTGCTGCTCCAGGAAGGACGCGACGGCCAGCGCGTTCGCGCTGTGGCGTTCGACGCGCAACGACAGCGTCTCGATGCCCTGGCGGAGCAGGAAGGAGTTGAACGGCGACGGGGTCGGGCCGATGCGGGAGGCGACGACGTCGCGCGCGAAGACGATGAACGCCCGGCTGCCGTAGCGGTCGACGTAGCTCTCGCCGCCGAGCGACCGTTCCGGGCTGGTCAGGTGCACCCAGCGCTCGGGGGAGACGGACCAGTCGAACGTGCCACCGTCGACGACCACGCCGCCGAGGCCCGCGCCGTGCCCGGAGAGGAACTTCGACGCGGAGTGCACGACGATGTCGGCCCCGTGCTCGAACGGGCGGACGAGGTACGGCGTCGCCAGGGTGTTGTCGACGATGAGCGGTACACCCGCACGGTGCGCGGTGTCGGCGACGCCGGAGATGTCGAGGACGTCGTTCTTCGGGTTCGGGATGGTCTCGGCGAAGAACGCCTTCGTGTTCGGACGGACCTGCCGAGCCCACTCGTCGAGGTCGCGCTGGTCGGCGACGAAGTCGACCTCGATGCCGAGGCGGCCGAGGTTCTGCACGAGCAGCCCCTTCGTGCCCTCGTAGATGCTGCGCGCCGCGGCGACGTGGTCGCCGGCCTGCAACACCCCGAGGAACGCGATGGTCGCGGCGGCCTGTCCGCTGCCGACGAGGATCGACTCCACGCCGCGCTCGAGCAGGGCGATGCGACGCTCGACGTCCGCGTTCGTGGGGTTCCCGAGGCGGGTGTAGGTGTAGCCGTCGTCCGTGCCGGCGAAGCGGTCCCGGGCTTGGTCGAAGTCCTCGAACAGGAAGCCCGAGGACATGTGGATCGCGGGGACCCTCGCACCGTGGCCCGCGTCGGGCTGGAACCCGCCGTGCACCTGCTCGGTCGCGAAACCGTGCGCCTCGTCCGTCATCGGTCTACCTCCTGCCGTGGTCGTCCCGGTACTCTCGCAGGCCTCGCCCTCCAGCCGCCGATTTGCGGCGTCCCGTTACGGTGGAGGCATGGTGGACGAAGACGCGACCCTGGTCATCCGTGACGTGCGACCGTGGGGAGGGGAGCGTCGCGACGTCGTCGTCGCCGGCTCCCGCATCGCCCGTGTGACCGCCCCCGGCGCAGTGCCGACGGCGGGCGCCACCGAGGTGCATGGCCGCGGGCAGGTCGCGCTCCCGGGTCTGGTCAACACACACGCCCACGTCGACAAGAGCTGGTGGGGCCACCCGTGGGAGTCGTACGGCGGCGAGGGCGGGACCCAGGGGCGCATCGCCCACGAGCGTGCCCGTCGTGACGCCCTCGGCATCCCCGGCGAGGCCGTCGCCACCCGGGTCCTGCGCGAGTCCCTCCGCACCGGCACGACCCGGGTGCGGACCCACGTCGACGTCGACCTCGGGGTGGGGCTCCGCGGCATCGAGGCCGTCCGCGCAGCCGGTGCCGCCCTCGACGACGCGATCGAACTGTCGATCGTGGCGTTCCCGCAGGACGGCGTGCTCCGACGCCCGGGCGTCCTCGACCTGCTCCGGCAGGCGGCGCTCGCCGGTGCCGAGCACATCGGCGGCCTCGACCCGTCGCTCATCGACCGCGACCCCGTGGGACAGCTCGACGGCCTGTTCGACATCGCCGCAGACACCGGGTGCGGGATCGACGTCCACCTGCACGAGCCCGCCGACCTCGGGGCGTTCTCGTTCGACCTGATCCTCGACCGTGTCGAGCGGCTCGGGATCGCACCGGGCAAGGTCAACGTCGCGCACGGCTTCGCGATCGTCGACGTCGACCCGGTCCGGCGCCGCGACCTGCTCGCCCGGATGGCCGGGCTCGGCGTCACGATGACCACGGTCGCCCCGGTCCGCATGAAGCAGCTGCCGCTGCACGAGTTCGACGAGGCCGGCGTGCGGTTCGGCTTCGGCACGGACGGCATCCGGGACCTGTGGAGCCCCTACGGAGACGGGGACGTGCTCGGCATCGCCTGGCAGTACGCCCGGGCCGGCGGGGTGGTGCGGGACGAGGACCTGGTGCGGGTGGTCGAGATCGCCTCGCGCGACGGCGCCCGGTTCGTCACCGGCGAGGAGCACGACCTGGTGGCCGGCGCCCGCGCCGACGTGGTGCTGGTCGACGCGGAGAACCCGATGGACGCGCTGGTGCGCCGCGTGCCGCGGTCGCTCGTGGTGGCCGGTGGCCGGGTCTTCGACCCCGCGGAGCTGGCGCAGCACCCCTGGGAGTAGCGCGGCCGGCGGCGGGCGGTCGGTTCGCACGCCGTTCGCGACACCGCGCTCGTCGATCGACGTGTGCGGTGTCGCATCATGCGCATGTGCACGGTGCGTGCGCATCGTTCGACACGACGCCGGTCGATCGACGCGCGTGGTGTCGGAAGGTGCGCACGCATCGGACTGGAGGCGCGTGGTGGCGCCGGCACGCGCCTCCAGTCCGGTGTCAGTCGCGCTGGGCGAGGGCCGCCACCACTGCGGCCAGGCGTGCGGGCAGCCCCGGCGCGAGGCCGTCGGGCAGCGCGTCGAGGGCGAACCACCGGACGTCGTCGCTCTCGTCGCTGACGGTGGTCCGCCGAGCGGGATCGACCACGGCGACGAAGCCGACGTCCCAGTGCGCTGCGCAGGCGAAGCCCCCGTGCAGGTCGTGTCGGTCGAGGTCGGCGATGCTCTCATCGAGCAGGTCGAGGTCGGCGACGCCGGACTCCTCGCGGGCCTCGCGGCGGGCTGCGTCGGCGAGCGACCGGTCACCGGGTTCGAGGTGGCCGCCGAACTGCACCCAGAACCGGCCCTTGCCGTGGAGGCACAGCAGCACGCTGCCGAGGTCGGGCGAGAACACGAAGCACGACGCGGTGAGGTGTTCCGGGCCGCCCTCGCGTCGGAGTGCCGCGTCGCCGTGGGCCCGCACGAAGGACTCGAACCGGTCGCGGTGCGGGGCCGTCGTCGCGGCGAGGGCGGAGGTCACGGCGTCGAGGTGCACGGCGTCATCCTCGCAGGGCTCTCGCGTCGTTCACCGTGCCACGCGGGGGCGCGCCGGCTGCGGTGCCGTGCGACAAGTCCGATGTCGTACCACAGCGGAGTCGTCGTTCCGAGTCGGAACCCGCCCCCGCCCGCGCCCCCGCCGCTCCGCGTCAGAACAGCGCGCGCACGCCCGCCTCGACCGTCGCCCAGACCTCGAGCAGCGGCCCGCGCGCGAGCCACACCGCCACGGCGTTCACCGCGACGAACAGCGCGAACCAGACGCCCGCCGGCACCCGCATCTCCGCCGCCGCGATGTGGAAGTCCGTCTGCACCCGCGCCCCGGTCACCAGCCACCGCGCGACCTGCACCACCGATCGCAGGCCGTCGACCACGAAGAACGCCCCGACGGCGGCGACGACCAGCACGGTGGTCTCCGACGGGCGCAGGGCGACCCAGAGCGCGAGCGCGTCGAAGCCGAGCACCACGAGGATCCCGAACCAGTTCCGGACGAACGCCAACGCCACGAGCCCGACGACGCCGAGGACGACGACGGGCAGCCACCGCGACCCGTGCAGCACCCCGGTGACGAGCAGCACGCCGGCCCAGAGCGGTGCGCTGTACCCGGCGTAGAGGTTGAGGATCCGGACGAGCCAGCGGATCCCGCCCGGCACCCGGCCGAGCTGCACCCAGGCCTCGCCGGACCCGTCCGCGTGCAGCTCGATGCGCTGGATCCGCCCGCCGAACGGCACGACGACGATCGCGTGGCCGACCTCGTGCGCGATGGTCGCGGCGATGCGGGCCACGCGTCCGACGAGCGGCACGAAGGGCAGGACGGCGCCGACGAGGAGCGCGACGAAGACGAGGGGCGGGGCTGCGGTGGTCAAGGCACCAGGATCGCAGCCCCGCCCAGGAGGAAGCCGAACGGACTCAGCCGACCAGGGCCGGCACCAGGGCCGGTACCACCGCCGACATCAGCGCCGGCACCACCGCCACCGCGATCACGATGATCGTGGCGACGATGGCGAGCGCGGTGAGGACGGCAAGGAACACCGTCAGCCGGTTCATGCGCGTGTGCCTCGCTATTCGACCGTCACCGACTTGGCGAGGTTCCTCGGCTTGTCCACGTCGCAGCCGAGCTGGAGCGCGAGTTCGCGGGCGAGCATCTGCAGCGGGACGACGGCCTCGAGGGGACCCCACGGTGCGGTCGCGCGACCCCAGGCGAGGTCACCGGCGGCCCGAGGGGTCAGCGCCGGGATGTCCGAACCCTCGCCGCCGACCGTGATGACGAACCCGCCGCGGGCGCGGACCTCGGCGATGTTCGCCTGCAGCCGGTGCTCGCCGTGGTCGATCACGACGACGGGGGTGCCCTCGTCGACGAGGGCGAGCGGTCCGTGCTTGAGCTCGCCCGCCGGGTACGCCTCGGCCCACCGGTAGCTGAGCTCCTTGAGCTTCAGTGCGCCCTCGGCGGCGTACGGCAGACCGGCACCGCGGCCGAGGAACAGGAACCCGGTGGCGTCCTTGACGCTCGACACGAGCAGGGGGATGCGGTCGGCGGCGATCGCGGCGGCGTGGTCGATGCGTGCGGGCAGGTCGGTGAGTTCGGCGACGAGTGCTTCGGCCCGCGCCGTGTCGATCCGCCCGGAGGCCACGAGCGCGGAGATCACCGCGGCGACCCCGACGACGACCTGCGCCGTGAACGTCTTCGTCGCGGCGACACCGATCTCGGGCCCGGCGTGGCAGTCCAGGACCGCGTCGGCGCGGCGCGCGAGCGAGGAGTGCACGTTGTTCGTGAGGGCGAGCACCGGGTGCCGGTCCTCGAACCGGTCGAGTGCGCGGAGCACGTCGGCGGTCTCACCCGACTGGCTGATCGCGACGACGAGGGTGCCGGATCCGAGCACGGCCTGGTCGGCCTCGCTCGCGACGACGATGTCCGTCGGGACGCCGCCGATGCCGCGGAGCGCCGTGGCGATCACCTGCCCGGCGTTGAGGGAGGTCCCGCACGCGACGATCGCGAGCCGGTGGAACCCCGGGAGGCCGAGGCCGACCCACATGCTGCCGTCGGCTGCCCGGCGGGCGACGCGGTCGAGGATCGAGGCGACCACGGCGGGCTGCTCCTCGATCTCCTTCGCCATGTGGTCCGGGTGGTCGCCCAGGTCGAGCGCGGTCGCGGCGAACGGCGACGGCGTCGGGAACGGTACCGGTACGGCGATGCCGTCGGACGACCAGGTCCAGGCCTCGCCGAGTTCGACGACGTCGCCGTCGCGGAGCGCCACGAACGTCTCGCACCACTCGGCGATCGCACCGATGTCGCTCGCCACGAAGTCACCCCGGGCCGAGCGGGCGACGACGAGCGGGGATCGCTGCGCCGCGACGACCATGCGGCCGTCCCGGGCGTCGAGCACGACGATCGCCCACGAGCCCTCGAGCTGCGCGGTCGCGATCTGGACGGCGAGCATGAGGTCCGGATCGACGGCGAGCGCTCGCTCGACGAGGTGCGAGATGACCTCGGAGTCGACGTCGGACGAGAACACGTGCCCCTGCGCCTCCAGGGTGGTGCGCAGCCGGTCGGCGTTCTCGACGATGCCGTTGTGCACGATGCTGATCCGACCGGTGCAGTCGGCGTGCGGGTGTGCGTTCGCCTCGCGGACCACGCCGTGGGTCGCCCACCGGGTGTGCCCGATGCCGACACCGGTCAACGCGTCACCGGACCGCGCGGACACCAGCGTCCGGAGGTCACCCACGCGGGAGACGGAGCGGATCGTCTCGGTCCGACCGGAAGCGGTGCGGACCGCGATCCCGGCGGAGTCGTAGCCGCGGTACTCGAGTCGTTCGAGGCCGTCGAGCAGGTAGGGCGTCGCGTCGTCGGAGACGCGGGCCGCGATGATGCCGCACATCTGGGTTCCCTTCGGGTGGGGAGGAGCAGCGAGTGTGGAGGAGCAAGCAGTGGGGGAGTGCTGTGGGGGAGGTGCGGCACCGACCGCCGCCGGGTCTGCCGTGCGTCCGGTCCGCCGGCCCGGACCGCCGCCCGTCCTCGGATCAGGCGAGGACGGACGACGGCGTACGTGGGCCGACGGTTCGGGTACCGGACGGGGTACCACGGGCTGGCTCCGGGGGGGACACGGCGGTCGGTGCAGGAGAAGCCTCACCCGGCGTCGGTGACACGGCAACGGTCCCGCCCCGCTCTTGCGGTTCCCCGCGTGCGGGCTGCGAGCACCTGCGGACGCGTGCGGTCTCCCGCAACCACGGAACGGACTGGAGGCGCGGTGCCAGCTGGCACCGCGCCTCCAGTCCGTTAGGGAGTCGCGTTCAGATCACGTGAGCAGCGCGACCAGGTGCGACCGCGAACGCGCCCCCACCTTCCGGTAGATCTGCGTCAGCCGCAGCTCCACCGTCCGCTGCGACATGAAGAGCGACGACGCGATCTCGCGGTTGCGGTACCCCTCCGTCACCTTCTGCACGACGGCGCGCTCCTCCGCGGTGAGCGAGGTGAGCACCGCCGAGGCGTCCGGCGCGCTCCGGGGCGTGCCCGGCATCGCCGCGGACAGGACCGGACCGGAGCGCAGCGACGTCGGCGAACCGAACGACGGCATCGCGACCGTCGCTGCGGGCGTGGCGAGCGGACGCCGGAGCCCCGCTGCCTCGTACGCTGCCGCGGCGGCGGCCCCGAGGCGCGGACGGTCCGTCGGGCTCCCCACGGCGGCGAGCGCCGCGAGGGTCCGGGCCCGCTCGAACTGCGAGTCGTGCGGCTGGAACAGTTCCAGCGCCCGACGACGAGCGGTGTCGCGGGTGGTGTCGTCGGCTACGAGTGCGAGGCTCCGGGCCAGCACGAGCGCACCCCAGCGGGACGGCCGTGCGTGGTGGTCCGCCGCCAGCCGTGCCGCGATGGTCCGGGCGTCGTCGATCCGGTCGAGGCGCGTGTACGCCTCCACCAGGTCGCCGAGGTGCCGGAGCACCGCCGGGTTCCGCAGCGACCGGCCGATGGCGTCGGCGGCCTCGAGGGACGCCGCTGCCTCCTCGACGCGTCCGTCGAGCAGCAGCACCCGGCCACGCAGGGCGTGCAGCTTGGCGGTCGCACCCCACAGGCGGTTCGTGGACCGCTGCGCCAGGCACCGGTCGACGACCTCGAGCGCCTCGGGGGAGCGCCCCTCGGCGAAGTGCCGCCACGCGATCGCGATCGCCCGGGACGGCTCGCGGAGCCGCTCGACGACCGACGAGCCGGCCTCCCACACGTCGATCGCGCGGAGCGCCTGCCGGAAGTTCCCGGAACGCACCTCGTTCTCGGCGGACAGGTAGCGGGCCGCCTCGGTCCACACCGGCATCGCCTCCTGTCCCCGTGCGAGGACGAGGGCGAAGACGCGGCGTGCACTGCGGTACCGCTCGGCGATGCTCAGCGCGTGGGCGAGGAGCAGCAGGGCGGGGTCCGACATGCCGAGGAGCGTCGCGGTGGACAGCCCGTCGTGCAGCTCGGTGTCCGCCGGCAGGGTGCCGTCGACGGCGGCGATGAGCTCGCGGGCCGTCGTCGTGATCTCCCGGGTGTGCTCGGACGCGGACCGCCGGAGCAGTTCGGCCCGGGCGAGGAGGTCCCGTGCGTGGTCGAGTTCCCAGGCCTCGGCCCGGAAGCAGGCGACCATCGCCAGGAGCCCACCCACGGCGTCGGCCTCGGCGGCGTCCTCCGGGTCGACCGGCACGAGGAGTTCGTCCGCATGCACGGCGTCACCGCTGAGGTACTGCACCGAGTACTCCAGACGGAGCCGACGGGTCTCGTCGGCCATCGTCCGGAACGGCCGGATCGCGGCGAGGTACCGCGCGGCGAAGCCGAGCAGCCGGTTCGCCAGCAGTGCCTCGGTCACGCCGAGGAGCGCCACGTGCTCGTCCTCGGTGCCCCCGCCGATGTGCAGCGCACGCTCGGTGAGGACGATCGCGGCCTGGGCGTTGCCGTCCACCACGTAGGACCGTGCCGCACGCAGCAGGGCGGTCACGTCGGGGACGTCGTCGACGAAGCTGCGGTGCCAGGCGGTCGCACGCGGGTCCGACTCGGCGCTCGCCGCGGCCAGCTCCGTGTGGGCTGCCCGTCGGTCCCGTGCCGGCATCCGCCAGTACAGCGCGGAGCGGACGAGGGGATCGCGCACGGAGACGGTCTGGCCCTTGACGGACGTGAGTCCGGCGTCGGCGAGGTCGTCGAGTTCGTCGCGGTCCCACCCGGCGGTCTTCGCCACGGGGACGAGCGCCAGTCGTGCGAGGACGTCCAGATCGCGTCCCGCAACGGAGCCGAGCGCCAGGGCCGCGATGGCCTCGGTGGTCGGCGTCGGGCGGAGCGGCAGCACGAGCGGCTCGGAGCCGTTCAGCTGCTCGCGGCTGAGCACGGCGAGCTGCTCCTGCAGTGCGCCGGGGTTGCCGCCGGTCTCCTGGGCGAGGACCGCGAGGACGCCGTCGTTCGCCTCCTCAGGAGCCATGGCACGGGCGAGCACGAGTGCCTCGTCCGCGGGCAGCGGTTCGATCCGCAGCATCGGCAGGGCCGCGAGCGGTCCGTCCGACGGCACGGTGCGGACCGTGGCGACGACGCGGAGTGCGGTGCCGGCGAGCCGGGACGCGACGAACGCGATGAGCTCCTGGCTCTCCACGTCCATCCGGTCGAGGTCGTCGATCAGCACGAGCGTCGGCGGCAGGGTCAGGGCGTGCACGGCGTCGAGGAAGTCGTGCGCCGCGGCGAGCCCCGGCGTCTGCCGATCCTCGGGCGCGGTCCCCTGGAGGAGGTGCGCGATGTGTGCCGTCGCCCGGGGGTCGTCGAGTGCGGTGAAGAGCGAGGTGACGCCGGCCAGTGGCCAGTGGGACTCGCTCCCGTTCACACCGACGCGGACGACGGGGAGGGAGACGCGGTTCGAGACCGCGTCGAGGACGCTGCTGCGTCCGGAACCAGGGTCGCCGACGACGACCATCGCTGACTCACGAGGGAGTACAGCGAGGGTCGCGATCCGGTCGACCTCGAGACGGCGACCGGTGAGTCCCATGACTCACCGGCCTCCGGGTCCGGAAGCGGATGCGGCGGAGAGAGACCGGGTGCCGACGCGGTGGTTCGCCGCGTGGAGGGCCGGACGTGAGGCGGCGAGGGAACGCGCGCCGGAGCTGTCGGTAGTTGAATGCGGTCGACGAGTGAGGGTGCACTCGGTTCCGCTCGGGAACGATGAAGTCATCGTCTGTATCACCCCTCGGGTTAGGGTCTTCGGACGAAGCACGACCGGTCCGGTGGTCCGTTCGGAGCTAGGGACTCCGACGCGGCTCCTGACCTGTCGCCTGCAAGCAAGATAACTCAGGTTTCGACCGGGTTGGCCAGTCTCCGCAATCCGATGTCACCCCCCGGTGCCCCCAGTCCGGGGGGCCGTGTGACCCCCACGGGGGTGACTTCCGGGGCGCCGTGGTACGAAAACGGGGTACAGGGGTGTCCCCTCCGGGGTGGACCTGCGGCGTCAGCGCCGGATGACCTCGACCACGGCGTCGTGCACGAGGCCGTTCGTCGCGAGGGCGCTGCCGTGCCACGGCCCCGGGTCGCCGTCGAGTGAGGTGAAGCGGCCGCCGGCCTCCTCGACGATCGGCACGAGTGCCGCCATGTCCCACGGCTTGAGGTCGGGCTCGCCAGCGATGTCGAGGACCCCCTCGGCGACGAGCATGTACGACCACATGTCCCCGTACGCCCGCGTGCGCCAGACCTTGCGGGACAGTTCGATCAAGGTGTCGAGCCGGTCGTCGTCGTCCCACTGCTGGATGCTGTTGTAGCTCAGGCTGGCGTCGGCGAGGGTGTCGACGCCGGAGACCCGGAGCGGGCCGTCGAACGAGTGCGCTCCCTGCCCCTCCGCCGCCCACCAGCGCTTGCCGAGGGCGGGGGCGCTCACGACGCCGAGGACCGGCCGGCCGTCGACGGCGAGCGAGATGAGCGTCGCCCAGACCGGCACGCCACGGAGGTAGTTCGCGGTGCCGTCGATCGGGTCGACGACCCACTGGCGGTGCCCCTCGCTGACGGCCTCGGCACCGGTGTCCGCCGTGGTCTCCTCGCCGAGGAACGCGTCGTCCGGGCGCTCGGTCGCCAGCCGCTCGCGCAGCGCCCGCTCGACGGCCTGGTCGGCGTCGGTGACGTGCGTGCTGTCGGCCTTCTTCGACACGTGCAGGTCGGCGGCACGGAACCGCTCAAGGCTGATGGCGTCCGCGGTGTCGGCGAGGGAGCGGGCGAAGTCCAGGTCGGCGCTGAGGTCCACGCCCGCCAGCGTAGCGGCCTACGCCGCCACGACCTCTTCCTCCTCCAGGGCGGTGACCTCGCGGTCGCGGGCGATGCGGGCCCGGCGCGCGACGAGCCCGTGCACGACGACGCAGAGCAGCACGGCGGCGGCGAGCCAGAGCGCGAGGACGAGGGACGACCGGCCGAGCGAGGCGCCGGGGAAGTACTGCAGGTCCTGGGCTGCCTGCAACCAGGCGGCGCCGCTCCAGAAGGTGTTGAGTCCTGCGAAGAAGCCCGGCTGGAACGCTGGCTGGAAGATGCCGCCCGAGGACGTGAAGTTGAGCATCACGAAGAGCATCGTGAGGATCGGTGTCGTCCACCGCCCGAGGAGCGGGTGCAGGCCGACGCCGAGCGCGACGATGATCGCGTCGTACATCCACGCGAACAGGAAGATCTCCCAGCGGTGCGTGGTGATGATCCCGTAGAGCGGGCCGGCGATCACGATCCCGATGCCGGCGACGACCCCGGCGGTCGCGAGGCCGATCACCGCCGTCCACAGCGGGCGGAGACGGGCGGCGAACGCGGCCACGGCGATCGCGGACGCGTAGCCGCCGACGCTCAGGGCCACGAGGAGGAAGAAGAGTCCCTGCCCGGTGGTGTCCTGCTCGCCCGAGGGGACGACGTCCTGCACGGTGAAGGGCAGGTGCGCCTGGTACGCGATCGGCATGAAGATCTTCTGCGCAGCGGTCGCGGTGGTCTCCGATGCGGCGGTGGAGACGTAGAGCGTCGCACCGGACGTCCCGGGGGCGTAGACCGCGGCGAGCTCGCGGTCGCGGACCTGTCGTTCGGCCTCGGCGGTCGAGGACACCACGTGCGTGACGAGGGCGCCGTCCGACTGGTCGGTGACGGTCTGGGCGAACACCTGCGTCGCCGCGCCCTGACCGATGATGCCGACGGGGAGGTCGTGCAGCGTCGGGGCGTGGAAGGCGCCGAGGTAGGCCAGGCCCATGCCGACGGCCAGGAACAACGGCACGAGGATGTGCGAGCCGAAGCTCAGCAGGATGCGACCGAGGCCCTGCGGACGGATGACCGACGGGCCGCTCGGCTCCCGCGGACTCCTGGAGGACCGGGGTGCGGCGTGCGAGTGGGGCTGGGCGGGGGAGGTGTGCACGTGCGACGTCGTTGTCGTCATGGTGGAGGACGGGGCGTCGACGGCGGGGGTCGGCGCAAAGTTGTACTTTGCAACTTCAGACACGAAGGGCAACTGTACAACGCCGGTGCGCACCTGTCGACCCGGCCCGACCTCGCACCGTGCGAGGTCGGGTTCGGAGCAGGCGAGGTTCCGTGCACCGTGGGAGGGCTCCGGCCTCGCACGCAGCGCGGAACCTCGCACACTGCGCGGAGCCGGGCTACTCCAGGCCGGGGTCGGACGCGCCCATGCCGGTCAGGAGCGCCCGGAAGGAGTCGAGCCGCTCGACACCGGTCGGCCCGAGCTCGCCGTCCTGCACCCGGTCGACGATCTCCCAGTCGTGCGCCTGGTCGAGCGGGATGCCGTCCGCGGGCTCCCGGACGGGGACGGCGTGCGAGGCGAAGGCCCGGAAGACGTTCGCGGGGTCGACGTGTCCGAGCCCGAAGGACCGCACGCCCGGTGTGTCGATGATCCAGCCGCCGTCCCGCACCTGCAGCGCGATGGACGACGACGAGGTGTGCCGCCCCCGACCGGTGACCGAGTTGACGACCCCGGTCGCGCGGGAGGACCCGGTCAACGCGTTCACGAGCGTCGACTTCCCGACGCCCGAGTGCCCGACGGTCACGGTGACCTTGTCGTCGAGGACTTCGTGCAGGGCGTCGAACGGCACGTCGTCCGAGCGGCTCGTCACGATGCGCAGGTCCAGGCAGGCGAAGTGCGCGAGGAACGCCGTGGGATCGGCGAGGTCGGTCTTGGTGATGCAGAGGATCGGGTCGAGGCCCGCGTCGAACGCGGCCACGAGGTACCGGTCGATCAGGCGGGTGCGCGGCTCGGGGTCGGCGGCGGCCACGACGATGAGCATCTGGTCGGCGTTCGCCACGATGACGCGCTCGACCTCGTCGGAGTCGTCGGCGCTGCGGCGCAGCAGTGTGCTGCGCTCGGCGACCTTCACGATGCGGGCGAGCGACCCCGGTTCCCCGGAGACGTCGCCGGCGAGGTGGACGGTGTCGCCGGTGACGACGGACTTCTTCCCGAGTTCACGCGCCTTCGTGGCCGTGATGACCCGGTCGCCGACCAGCACGCCGAACCGGCCGCGGTCGACGTTCGTCACCCAGCCGGTCGGGGCGTCGTCGTACGTCGGCCGGACCTTCGTACGTGGTCGGTTGCCCTTCGGGTTCGGACGGACCCGCACACTCGACTCGTCGTACTGCCCGTACGGTTCGTCCGCGTCCGTGTCGTCCCCGTCGACGTCGTCCCACCAGCTCATCGGATCACCTCTCGGCCGGAGCGGACGAAGCCGGACCCGACGACGCCACCAGCGCCGCCCACAGCTCCGGGAACTGCGGCAGCGTCTTCGCGGTCGAGCCGATGTCGTCGACGGCGACGCCGTCGACGACGAGGCCGACGATCGCGCCGGCCGTCGCCATCCGGTGGTCGTCGTACGCGCCCCAGTCACTGCCGTGGAGCGCGGCAGGCTCGATCCGGAGGCCGTCGTCGAGTTCCTGCACCGCGCCTCCAGACCGGTTGACGTCCGCGGCGAGCGCGGCGAGACGGTCCGTCTCGTGCCCACGCAGGTGACCGATCCCGGTGATCTCCGTGGGACCGCCGGCCAGCGCCGCGAGCGCGACGAGCGCCGGGGCGAGTTCACCGCCGCGGCTGAGGTCCAGGTCGAGACCCGGGAGGGAGGCGCCACCTCGGATCCCGACGCCGCCGTCGAACACGAGGTCGTCGCCGTCCCGCGTGACGGTCGCGCCCCACAGGGGCAGGAGCGTCTCGAGGTCGGCCCCGACCTGCGTGGTCGACGTCGGCCAGGTGCGGATGCGGACGGAGCCGCCCGCAACGAGCGCGGCGGCCGCGAACGGTGCGGCGTTCGACAGGTCGGGCTCGATGGTCACGTCGCGCGCCGCGATCGGCCCGGGGTGCACGACCCACTCGCCGACGGCGGGCTGGTCGACGCGGACGCCGCGGGCGCGGAGCACGTCGACCGTCATGTCGATGTGGGGCAGGCTCGGCAGGTGCTCGCCGACGTGCGTGAGGTGCAGCCCCTCGTCGAACCGCGGAGCGGACAGCAGCAGCCCGGAGACGAACTGGGACGACGCCGACGCGTCGATGGTCAGGGCGCCGCCACGGACCGAGCCGGTGCCGGTGAGCGCGAACGGCATCGCTCCGCCGCCGTCGTCGGTGACGTCCACCCCGAGGTCGACGAGCGCCTGGATGATGGCGTGCATCGGGCGCTTCCGCGCGTACGGGTCGCCGTCGACCGTCACCGGCCCGACCGCCAGTGCGGCGAGGGGCGGCAGGAAGCGCATGACCGTGCCGGCGAGCCCGCAGTCGAGCCGCACGTCGCCGTGCATCGGAGCCGGCGTGATGCGGAGGTCCGGGCCGTAGGGGTTGTCGCCCTGCAACTCCTCGATCCCGACGCCGAGCTGCCGGAGCCCCGCGATCATCAGCGCGGAGTCGCGGGAGTGCAGCGGGAGGTGGATCGTGGACGGGCCGTCGGCGAGGGCGGCGAGCACGAGCTCCCGGTTCGTCAGCGACTTCGACCCGGGCAGCGACACGTCGCCGCGCAGGGGACCGCGTGCGAGCGGTGCGATCCAGGGCTCGGTCCGGGACTGGGAATGCGTCGTGGCTGCCATCGGTTCACAAGGGTACTGAACGCACCGGGAGGATCATTGGCGACAGCAACACTCGCACGGCCCCGAACCGCCGTGCCCGCCGAGCCGACGACGCTCGGGGACGCCCGCGGCCTAGACTTGGCGGCGATGACGACCGACGAACCGCAGGCAGCACCGCACGACCTGGTCGCGGAGACCGAGGCGCAGCTCGACGCGGTCTCCGAGGAGCAGGAAGCGCTCGAGACGGACGACGTCGTCGACGCGAAGACCGTCTCCGACGCCGAACTCCGCTCCCTCTTCGAGGACCAGGCGCTGCCCTTCATGGACCAGCTCTACGGTGCCGCGATGCGGATGACCCGCAACCCGGCCGACGCCTCCGACCTCGTGCAGGAGACCTTCGTCAAGGCGTTCGCGGCGTTCCGGCAGTTCAAGCAGGGCACGAACCTGAAGGCCTGGCTGTACCGGATCCTCACGAACACGTTCATCAACACGTACCGCAAGAACCAGCGCAACCCGTACCAGGGCACCATCGACGAGCTCGAGGACTGGCAGCTGGGCGGCGCGGAGAGCGTGACGCAGTCGATCTCGGCGCGTTCCGCCGAGGCCGACGCCATCGACCACCTGCCGTCCTCCGCCGTGAAGGACGCGTTGCAGGCCATCCCCGAGGACTTCCGGATGGCCGTCTACTTCGCCGACGTCGAGGGGTTCTCGTACCAGGAGATCGCCGACATCATGAAGACCCCCGTGGGCACGGTCATGAGCCGTCTCCACCGTGGACGCCGACTCCTCCGGGGGCTCCTGGCGGACCATGCACGTGAGACCGGCATCGTCCCGGACGCAGCGTCGACGGCGACGATGCGCGGACGCGGCCGGAAGGTTGCTGCGACCTCGGGTCGCGTCGAAGGGAAGGAAGCACGATGAGCGGCTGCGACTGCTCGAAGGCGAAGGCCGAGCTCGAGGAGTTCCTGCACGGGGAGCTCTGCCGCGAGGACGCGGCGGACATCCGTGAGCACATGGAGGACTGCGAGGACTGCACGACCGAGCACCGCGTCGGCGTGGTCCTGATCGAGACGGTCCGTCGCGCGTGCAAGGAGACGGCTCCCGACCAGTTGCGGAGTGAGATCCTCGCCCGGATCCGGGTGGAGCAGGCGACCCACTGACACCGCTGCCGGGCGTCAGCGTCCGGCTGCGAAGTGCTCGGCGACTGCTGCGGCGTCGAGCACGCGGTCGTAGACCCGGGCGCTGTCGATGTCCCCGGTGAAGTTGTACGTGCCCGCACCCGGCCAACTCGCGAGTGTTCCTCGACCAGTTCGCCAGTGGCCGTCGTACTGCCGGAGAGTGATCGCGTCCGTACGGCGCGCAGCGAACTGGCCGTCGACGTACAGCGTCATCGACCGGGCTTCGAAGGTCGCGACGGCGTGGTGCCACGACCCGTCGGCGACGGTACCCGCTCCGATGGCGAAGTTGAACGCGTTCGAACCCTGCACCCCGAAGCGCAGCACCCCGGTGGAGTCGACGTAGAGGTGGCGATCGCGGTACGTCGACGCCGGCGCGGTGTCGGACGTGAAGCCGAAGATCCGGCCCCCGGATGAGTCTGCGGAGCGGAACCACACCTCGATCGAGAACACCTGCGGTCCGGCGACCTTCGTGTCGGTGAGGGCGTAGTCGTCGGTGCCCGTGCTCGGGTAGGTGCTCCACGGGTTCCCGGAGCAGTCCTGGTCGACCCGCGACGCACGACCGACGAACCGGCCGTCCGCGCCGTGGCCGCTGACGTCGCGGACGAGCGGCCCGTCCTTCTCCGCGAAGTCCCACGCCAGGACCGCGCCGTCGGTGTCGCGGTGGAAGCACGCGAACGACTCGGCCGTGCCCAGCGCGGCCGCCGTCCCCGTCGCACCGCTGAACCCGGCCCCGGCGGTGCTGCCGGTGACGGCGACGAGCAGGACCGCGGCGATCACGGGGAACGCCATCGCGTTCGTCGAACGCTCCTCCGCTCCGATCGCGGTGGCGTGCAGGTCCCAGCGCGGCGCGCCGCAGCGAGGACAAGGTTCGCCGGACCGCAGGGCTCGGTCGCTCCGAGCGACGACGGCGAGTGCGCCGGCGGCGAGGGCAGCCGTGACGAGGGTGAGCCAGTCGCCGTTCCGGATCCACACCGACGGCAGACCGACGAACGGGAAGCGGAGGACGCCGACGCCGAGCACGGCCCCGGGACGGACGGCTGTCCGGTCCGGTTCCGGGTTGGCATCGCCCCGGAGTCGGAGCCCGCCGTCGGCCTCGATGCGTTCGAGGCGGTGCAGCCGACGGCGGTCGTCGTGGTCCGGGTCCGCCACGAGCAGCACCTGGCCGGTCGAGACGGACGTGCCGTCGACGGGCAGGGCGGCCACGACGTCTCCCGCACGGACGGCGGGCGCCATCGACTCGGAGACCACGGTGGTCATGCGCCAGTCGAACGCGGCCGGGAGCATCGCCCACACGGCGAGGAGGAGCACCGACCAGAGCACGGTCCGAGCGGTGACCGCGAGGAGCAGCCGGGGCAGGTCGCCGGCGCACCGTACGGTGGTCGGGTTCCGGGTCATCGGCTGCTCCTCGGGGTCGGGCGGGCTGCTGTTGTCGGTGTCCGGTCGGGTCAGGCCGTCTGGGCTTCCCAGACGAACGTCGTGCCGACCTCGGACTCCTGCGCGGTGTTCGGGGTGGCGTCGTCGAGGTCGTAGCTGAACCGGTAGGTCGTGCTCGTCGTGCCGACGGCGGGCTGCCAGTCGTCGACGCCGCTGCCGAACGCGTCCGTGTCCATCAGTTCGGCGAGCGTGCCGTCGTGCACCGTCGAGCCGGCGGTGAAGGTGCTGCAGTCACCCGGCGTACCGAGCGTGCCGCGCTCGACGGTCATGCCGAGGTACTGCCCGATGTCGGACGGGTCGGTCTGGTCCGCCGTGTACAGCTTCACGGTCGAGGCGTTCGTCGTGTCGGCGGTGACGGTGATGCAGTTCTGGCCGGAGGACCCGGGCACGAGGTCGTCGGCGGAGAACAGCGCCGTGCCCTGGTCGTCGTCGGTCAGCGACACGGCGCCGGTGCGCCAGGCGTTGCCGGCGTTCTCCGTGGTGTCGGAGAAGGCGGCGTACGAGGCCGTCGCGATGACGGCGGCGCTGGCCACGACGGCGAGGGGGAGGGCGATCCAGGCCGCGGTGCGGCCGTGACGGGCGGTGAGGTGCATGGTCGGTCCTGTCGTCGGGAGGTTCACCTGTTTGGTGATATGCCAACAGTGTATATCAATACGGAATGCGATGGAACAGTTCCCGTCGCAACACGCCCACCACCCCGGGTAGGGTCGCGTCCATGACCCTCTCCGCCGAGTCGATCGCCACCTGGTCCGACACGGACGTCGCCGACGTCGCCGCCCTCGTCCGCCTGTTGGGACACGAGGTCGACGACGCCTCGATGCGCGCCCGGCTCGAACGCCTCACGGCCGAGGCTGGGCACCGGACATGGCTGATCCGGGACGAGGACGGGCGCGCGGTCGCGGTCGCCGGCGCCCAGGTCACCTGGGCGTACGCGAGCGACGAACCGACGGCGCAGCTCCTCCTGCTGGTCGTCGACCCGTCAGCCAGGAGGCTCGGCACGGGTTCCGCGCTCATCGGTACCTTCGAGACGTGGGCGGTCGAGCAGGGCGCGCGTCGCCTCAGTGCCGTCAGTGCGGCCGCGACGGACAGCGCGCACCGCTTCTACCAGAAGCGCGGGTACCACGACGCCGGGGTGCGCTACACCAAGATCGCGTAGCGGGAGACTGGAACGCAAAACACCGGTGTTCGTCGGTGGAACACCCGCATGACGCGGTGCGTTCGACGAACACCGGTGTTTTGCGCCGCTCCTAGCTCAACGCCTTCGCGATGACCTCGGTGGCCTCCTGCGCGGATCGCTTCGAGGACCCCGTGGCCGGTGCGGCACTCGCGGCACGTGCGGCGACCGACAGCGGCCGGCCGTCCAGGTGCGGTGACAGGTTCATGCAGACGAACGGCCAGGCACCCTGGTTCTCCGGCTCCTCCTGCGCCCACACGACGTCGGCGTCCGGGTAGCCGGCCAGGACCTCGAGGATGCGCTCGAGGGGCAGCGGTGCGAGCTGCTCGAGGCGCACGAGGGCGACGTCGGTGGCCCCGCGCTTCTCGACCTCGGCCCGCAGGTCGTGGTGCACCTTGCCCGAGTGCAGGACGACACGGCGCACGGCGGACCTGTCGGCCACGCGGTCGTCGTCGATGACCTCCTGGAAGGTGCCGGTCGTGAAGGCGTCCACCGCGCTCGTCGCCTGGCGCAGCCGGAGCATGGCCTTCGGCGAGAAGACGATGAGCGGCTTCTGCGGACGCTCCCAGGCCTGGCGGCGCAGCAGGTGGAAGTACGACGCCGGGGTCGACGGCCGTGCCACCACCATGTTGTCCTCGGCGCAGAGCTGCAGGTACCGCTCGATGCGGGCGGACGAGTGGTCCGGTCCCTGGCCCTCGTAGCCGTGGGGGAGCAGGAGCACGAGGCCGGAGCGCTGTCCCCACTTCTGCTCGGCGGAGGAGATGAACTCGTCGATCACGGTCTGGGCGCCGTTCGCGAAGTCGCCGAACTGCGCCTCCCAGAGCACGAGTGCCTCGGGACGCTCGACCGAGTAGCCGTACTCGAACGCCATCGCCGCGTACTCGCTGAGGAGCGAGTCGTAGATGTACAGGCGTGCCTGGTCCTCGGTGAGGTTCGCGAGCGGCAGCCACTCCTGGCCGTTCACCCGGTCGTGGAACACGGCCTGGCGCTGGACGAAGGTGCCGCGACGGGCGTCCTGGCCTGCGAGCCGCACGGGCTTGCCCTCGACGAGCAGCGAGCCGATCGCCATGAGCTCGGCCATCGCCCAGTCGATACCGCCGTTGCGCGTCATGTCGGTGCGCTTCGACAGCAGCTGCTGGAGCTTCGGGTGGATCGAGAATCCGGCCGGCGGGTTGCTGTGCGCATCGCCGATCGCGTGCACGAGTTCCTCGGAGACCGCGGTGTCGTGCACCTCGTTCTCGGAGTCGTCGCGCTGCGCGGCGGGGCGTTCGAGCCCCTGCACGGCACCGTCGTCGTCCACCGTGATCACCGGGATCGTGCCGGTCTGTGCCTCGTGCGTCTCCGCGAAGGCACGCTCCAGGCGGTCCTGGAAGTCGCGGTGCGCCTCGTCGTACTCCTCTTGTGTGATGTCGCCGCGGCCGACGAGGGCCTCGGTGTAGAGGGTCCGGACGGAGCGCTTCGCCTCGATGAGGTTGTACATCATCGGCTGCGTCATCGAGGGGTCGTCGCCCTCGTTGTGGCCGCGGCGGCGGTAGCAGATGAGGTCGATGACGACGTCGCGGTGGAACTCCTCGCGGTACGCGAAGGCGAGCTCCGCGACGCGGGCCACGGCCTCGGGGTCGTCGCCGTTCACGTGGAAGATCGGCGCCTGGATCGTCTTCGCGACGTCGGTGGAGTACACCGAGCTGCGGGCTGACTCCGGCGGGGTGGTGAACCCGACCTGGTTGTTGATGACGAGGTGCACGGTGCCGCCGGTGCGGTAGCCGCGCAGCTGGGACATCTGCAGCGTCTCGACCACCACGCCCTGGCCCGCCATGGCCGCATCGCCGTGCACGAGCACGGGGAGGACCCCGAACGTGCCCGGCGCCTCCCGGTCCTGCTTGGCGCGGACGATGCCCTCGAGCACACCGTCGACGGCCTCGAGGTGGGACGGGTTCGCGGCGATCGTCACCGGGATCGCGGTGCCGTCCGATGCACGGAACACGCCCTCGGTGCCGACGTGGTACTTCACGTCGCCCGAGCCCTGACCGGACACGGAGCCCGGGAGCGAGGAGCCCTCGAACTCGCGGAAGATCTGCCCGTACGTCTTGCCGGCGATGTTCGTGAGCACGTTGAGGCGTCCGCGGTGCGCCATGCCGATGGCGACCTCGTCGAGGCCGGCGGTGGCGGCGTGCTGGATGAGGGTGTCGAGGAACGCGATGGTCGACTCGCCGCCCTCGAGCGAGAACCGCTTCTGCCCGACGTACTTCGTCTGCAGGAAGGTCTCGAACGCCTCGGCCTCGTTGAGCTTGCCGAGGACCCGCAGCTGCTCGTCCTTCGACGGCTTCGAGTACGGGACCTCGATGTGGGCCTGCACCCAGCGACGCTGCTCCGGGTCCTGGATGTGCATGTACTCGATGCCGACCGTGCGGCAGTAGGCGTCGCGGAGGATCCCGAGGACGTCGCGCAACGGGGCGTTCGTGGTGCCGGCGAGGCCACCCGTGACGAACTCGCGGTCGAGGTCCCAGAAGGTCAGCCCGTGGCTCTCGATCTCGAGGTCGGGGTGCGTGCGCTGCCGGTACTCGAGCGGGTCGATGTCCGCCATCAGGTGCCCACGGACGCGGAAGCTGTTGATGAGCTCTTGCACGCGCGCTGTCTTGTTGACCCGGTGCGCCAGGTCGACGTTGATGTCGTTCGCCCACTGGATCGGCTTGTACGGGATCCGGAGCGCCGCGAAGATGCCCTCGTAGAAGCCGTGCTCGCCGATGAGTCGCTCGTGCACCTTCTTGAGGTACTCGCCCGAACCGGCGCCCTGGATGACGCGGTGGTCGTAGGTGCTCGTCAGCGTGATCGTCTTGCCGATGCCGAGTTCGACGAGGGTCTTCGACGCCGAGCCCTGGAACTGCGCGGGGTACTCGAGGGCGCCGGCGCCGATGATCGCACCCTGCCCCTTCGTCAGACGGGGGACCGAGTGCACCGTGCCGATCCCGCCGGGGTTCGTCAGGGAGATCGTCGTGCCCTGGAAGTCGGTCGGCGTGAGCTTGTTGTCGCGGGCGCGCTTGACGAGGTCCTCGTAGGCGGAGAGGAACTGGCCGAACGTCAGGGTCTCGGCGCGCTTGATGCTCGGGACGAGCAGGGAGCGTGTGCCGTCCTTCTTCGGGACGTCGATCGCGATGCCGAGGTTCACGTGTGCGGGCTGGACCACGAAGGGCTTGCCGTCGCGCTCTTCGTAGAACACGTTCTGGCTCGGGAAGTCCTTGAGCGCCTGGACCATCGCCCAGCCGATGAGGTGCGTGAAGGAGATCTTGCCGCCGCGCGCCCGGCGCAGGTGGTTGTTGACCACGATGCGGTTGTCGATCATCAGCTTCGCCGGGATCGTCCGCACGCTCGTCGCCGTCGGGACGGTCAGCGAGGCGTCCATGTTCGACGCCAGGGTCTTCGCCATACCCCGGAGCGGGGTGGCGACGTCCTCGTGGGTCTCTTCGTGGTCGTCGGCCTCGTCGTTCGCCTCGGCCGGGATCGGCTGCGGCGTCGGCTGGCGGGACGTGGTCTTCGCCTGGATGGGGCCGGACTTGGCCTCGGCGGGGGCGTCGCCAGTCGCGGGCTGCTGGGTCGACGACTGCTGGCCGCCGGACGGTGCCGGGGCGGACGTCGGAGCGGGCGCTGCCGGAGCGTCACCACCCTGCGTGCGGTGGTAGCTCTCGAGGACCGGCCACCAGGACTTGTCGACCGACTCCTTGTCCGCGACGAACTGCTCGTAGAGCTCGTCGACGAGCCACTCGTTCGCCCCGAATTCGCCCGCGGTCTCGTCCGTTCCGGTCAGATGGCTCGACACAGCCGATCGCCCACTCTCCGTCGATAGATGCTCGTGTGTGTCGTGCGCGGCAACCCTGCCCCGCACAGGTCCCAAGCCTAGCCGCTCACAGATGACCGTTCGGTGTCAGGACGAGGCGGGTCGCGCCTCCCGTCCGCCCGTCGCGCGTGTCGCGCCGGAGGCGTGCCGACCCGCCCAGACCGGCCACCCGACGGAGCCGTACAGTGGGGCGCATGAGGTTCTACGAGACGCGGCCGACACACGACCTGACCTACTCCGACGTCTTCCTCGTCCCCAGCCGGTCGGCGGTGACGAGCCGCTTCGACGTGGACCTCTCGACGAACGACGGCACCGGCGCCACCATCCCGATCGTCAGCGCGAACATGAACTCGGTGACCGGCCCGCGCCTCGCCGCGACCCTGGCCCGCCGTGGTGGTCTCGGCGTGCTGCCGCAGGACATGCACCTGCAGGACCTCGACGCGGCGATCCGGTGGGTGAAGGACCAGCCGGTCGACTTCGACACCGCCTACGACCTCGGCGCGGACACCACCGTCGCCGAAGCCCTCGAGCAGCTCCTGCCCGTCGCCGGTCGTGGCGTGGTCGTGCGGGACGCGTCGGGGGAGTACCTCGGCTGCGTGCCCGCCGGACGCCTCGGCACCGCCGGCCCCGACGCCACGCTCGGCGACCTGCTGCACGGCGCCTCGACCGCGATCGACGCCGAGGACGCCGGCACGCCCCGGCACGTGTACGACGTGCTGAGCGGCGCGGAGGTCGACTTCGCACCGGTGATGCGGCACGGCAAGGTCGTCGGCACCGTGAGCCAGACGAGCGCGATCCGCTCCGACATCTACACGCCGGCCGTCGACGCCTCCGGACGGCTCCGGGTCGCCGCGGCGGTCGGCATCAACGGCGACGTTGCCGCGAAGGCGCAGGCCCTCGCGGCCGCCGGGGTCGACGTGCTCGTCCTCGACACCGCCCACGGACACCAGGAGGGCATGCTCCGCGCCCTCCGCACCGTCGCTGCCCTGGGGCTCGACATCCCCCTCGTCGCCGGGAACGTCGTCACCGCCGACGCGGTCGCGCACCTCGTCGACGCCGGTGCGAGCATCATCAAGGTCGGTGTCGGGCCGGGCGCCATGTGCACCACCCGCATGATGACGGCCGTCGGTCGGCCGCAGTTCTCCGCGGTCCTCGAGACCGCCGCCGCCGCCCGGTCGCTCGGCGCGCACGTGTGGGCCGACGGCGGCGTCCGGTACCCCCGCGACGTCGCCCTCGCCCTGGCCGCCGGCGCCTCCGCCGTGATGATCGGTTCGTGGTTCGCGGGCACGCTCGAGGCACCCGGAGTGCTCCGTCGTGACGCCGCGGGCAAGGCCTACAAGGAGAGCTGGGGCATGGCGTCGGCGAAGGCCGTGCGCGAGCGGTTCGAGCGGCTCGACCCCTACGAGCGCGCTCGGAAGGCGCTCTTCGCCGAGGGCATCTCGTCGTCGACGATCTACCTCGACCCGGAGCGGCCCTCCGTGGAGGACCTGCTCGACATGATCACCGCCGGCGTGCGGAGCTCCGCGACGTACGCTGGCGCGTCCTCGCTCGCCGAGTTCTCCGAGCGGGCGCTCGTCGGCATCCAGTCGGCCGCCGGCTACGAGGAGGGCAAGCCGCTCCCCGTGAGCTGGTAGCGCGCTGCGCGCGCCGCCACTGTTCGCGAAAGCGACAGATGGACGCGGAAGGTTCGCGGCATTGTGTCGCCTTGGCGGGACGGACGGCGCCGCTCGGCGGCAGACTGTCGCTTTGGCGGGGTGGTGGCGACCACGGACGGACGGGAGGCGGGGGGGGCCCCGGGCCCCCCCCCCCCCGCCCGGGGGGGGGCCCGCCCCCCCCCCCCCCCCCCCCGGCCAAAAAACAAACCCCCCCCCCC
>NZ_JBEPKX010000036.1:0-42539 GCF_040544915.1 Curtobacterium sp. 1544 | reverse complement strand
CCTTCAACCAACTGCGCCTCGCCGCGCCCGCCCACTCCCCGCGGGGGGGCTACCCCTCCACCCACCAGTACAGCCGCCCCCGAGCGGGCCCCCCCCCCCCCCCCGGCGGGGGGGGGGGGGGCCCGCGGCCCCCGCGCCTCCAGTCCGTTTCGTCGTCACCATCTCGAGCACGCGCCAGGTGGCGCGGAGGTGACCGTCCGATAGACTCGGGTGGACCACCGACCCGACGGTCGCGTGAGGTCCTCCGCCAACGTGAGGAGAACCAGATGCCCGCAGCAGTCATCATCGGCGCCCAGTGGGGCGACGAGGGCAAGGGGAAGGCCACCGACCTCCTCGGCAGCCGCATCGACTACGTCGTGAAGTTCAACGGCGGCAACAACGCCGGGCACACCGTCGTCGTCGGCGGGGAGAAGTACGCCCTGCACCTCCTGCCGTCCGGCATCCTCACGCCCGGCGTCACCCCGATCATCGGCAACGGCGTCGTCGTCGACCTCGAGGTCCTGTTCCAGGAGCTCGACGCGCTGAAGGCCCGCGGCGTCGACGTGTCCCGCTTGCTCGTGTCGGCGAACGCCCACGTCATCACGCACTACCACCGCACCATCGACAAGGTGACCGAGCGGTTCCTCGGCAAGCGCCAGATCGGCACCACCGGTCGTGGCATCGGCCCGAGCTACGCCGACAAGATCAACCGCGTCGGCATCCGCATCCAGGACATCTTCGACGAGAACATCCTGCGTCAGAAGGTCGAAGCGGCCCTCGACCAGAAGAACCACCTGCTCGTGAAGGTCTTCAACCGTCGGGCGATCGACGCGGACGAGGTCGTCGAGTCGCTGCTCTCCTTCGCCGACCGCCTGCGGCCCATGGTCGCTGACACCGGCCTCGAGATCCACCGGGCGCTCGAGCGCGGCGACACCGTCCTGTTCGAGGCCGGCCAGGCCACCATGCTCGACGTCGACCACGGCACCTACCCGTTCGTGACGTCCTCGTCGGCGACCGCCGGCGGCGCTGCGACCGGTTCCGGCATCGGCCCGGGCAAGCTCGAGCGGATCATCGGCATCGTGAAGGCGTACACGACGCGCGTCGGCGCGGGCCCGTTCCCGACCGAGCTGTTCGACGAGTCGGGGGAGTTCCTCCGCGCCAACGGCTTCGAGTTCGGCACCACGACCGGCCGTCCCCGTCGCTGCGGCTGGTACGACGCCCCGATCGCCCGGTACACGGCGCGCGTCAACGGTGTGACCGACTTCGTGCTGACCAAGCTCGACGTCCTCACCGGCCTCGAGACGATCCCGGTCTGCGTCGCCTACGACGTCGACGGCGTCCGTGTCGACGAGGTCCCCGTGAACCAGTCGGACTTCCACCACGCGAAGCCGATCTACGAGGAGTTCCCGGGCTGGACCGAGGACATCACCGGCGCCCGCTCGTTCGAGGACCTGCCCGCCAACGCCCAGGCCTACGTGCTCGCGGTCGAGGGGATGTCCGGTGCCCGGATCTCCGCGATCGGCGTCGGCCCCGGCCGTGACGCGATCGTCGTCCGGCACGACCTGCTCGGCGCCTCGGCCTGACGATGCGGGTCCTGTTCGTCTGCAGCGGCAACATCTGCCGCTCACCACTCGGCGCGCAGGTCCTGACCGCGCGGCTCGGCCGTGACGCCCCGGCGTTCACGGTCGAGTCAGCGGGCACCATCGCGCAGGACGGTGCCCCGATGGACGGCCCGGCCGCCGCGCAGTCGGAGCGGCTCGGCGGCGACCCGTCGGCGCACCGCTCCCGCTACCTGACGCCGGAGATCGCCGGTGCTGCCGACCTCGTGCTGACGGCGGAGCGCTCGCACCGTGCAGCCGTGGTGTCGCTCGCGCCGAAGGCTGCGAAGCGGGCGTTCACGATCAGGCAGTTCGCCCGGGTGCTCGACGCCCTCGAGCCCTCCGACCTGAACGGCGTGGCGACCGCGGAGCAGCTCGTGGAGCGCGTCGCCCGACTCCGGGGA
Organism: Curtobacterium sp. 1544; assembly: GCF_040544915.1. NCBI lineage: Bacteria > Bacillati > Actinomycetota > Actinomycetes > Micrococcales > Microbacteriaceae > Curtobacterium > Curtobacterium sp. 1544. Next base: position 40,558 of record NZ_JBEPKX010000036.1, on the reverse strand, counting down.
ACCGTGCCGCAGCCGGTCGACCCCGCGGAGGACGACGTCGACGACCCCTACCGGCGGTCGGAGGCGACGCACGAACGCGTGGCGGACGAGATCGCCGCCGCGCTCGACGTGGTCGCGGACGCCCTGCGCGCGGTGCGCTGACGCGGGTGGGCCCCGCGCCGCAGTGTGCGAGGTTCCGACGAGTGTGCGGGGGTCGCGGGCTCCCACCGTGTCCGGAACCTCGCACCTTGCGACCCGGCGCGCGGCGCGTGGCGACTACACCCGCGGCGCGAGCGCGAGCACGTGCCGGTCGCGGCTCGCGGCCACGCCGGCGACGAGCTGGACCACCAGGAGCGCCAGGAGCACCACGATCGGCACCGTCCAGCCGTCGGTCGCCGTGTGGAGCAGCCCGAGTCCGAGCGGCCCGAGCCCCGCGAGCAGGTACCCCGTGCCCTGCGCCATCGTCGACACGTGGGCGGTGTGCCGGGCATCCGGCGAGCGCCACACGATGTAGCTCAGCGACAGGCTGATCGCGCCGCCCTGCCCGAGCCCGAGCAGCGTCATCCACACCCACGCTCCGGCGGCCGGAGCGACGAGGAGTCCGACGAACCCCGCCGCGCAGAGCACCACGACGACGAGGACCGGCAGCCACGTCGGCCGCAGTCGTCGGGCGATCGCCGGACCCGTCACCCCGGTCACGATCCCCGGCAGGCTGGAGTAGGCGAGCATCAGTCCGGCCTCGTGCGCGGGGACCCCGGCGTCCTGCAGGACCGTCGGCACCCAGGTCAGGAACGCGTAGTACGACAGGCTCTGCAGCCCCATGAACCCCGTCACGGCGATCGCCACCCGGTCGCGGAACAGCCGTGCGAACGTCGGCTCGTCGACGGCCGTCACCGGGGCGTCCGCGACGGCGCGTGACCCCCGAGCGTGTCCCGGGTTCCGGAGCGCACGCGGCAGCCACACCAGGAACGCCACGACGGCGGGCACGGCCCAGAACGCCAGTGCCGGACGCCACGACCCGAACGCGCCCGTCAGCGGGACGACGGCCGCCGACGCGATCGCCGCGCTGAGGAACAGTGCCGTCGAGTACAGCCCCATCATCAGGCCGACCCGGTGCGCGAAGTCGCTCTTGATCGCCGCCGGCATGAGCACGTTCGCGACCGCGATGGCCGCGCCCGCCAGCACGGTGCCGCCGTAGAGCGCCCATCCGTGCGGCTCCAGACGGAGGGCGATCCCGACCGCCAGCACCGCCATCGTCAGGCCGAGCAGTCGGTGCAGCCCGATCCGCCGGGTGAGCACGGGCGTCAGGAACGCGAACGCCCCGAAGGCGAACACCGGGATCGTGGTGAGGAGGCTCGCCGCCGACGGGCTGAGGTGCAGCGACCACTCGATCGCCCCGAGCACGGGCCCGACCGACGCGACGCCCATCCGCAGGTTCAGCGCGACGAGCATGAGCCCGGCGCCGACGTACCAGGCGGCGAGGAGTCCGCGCCGGGATGCCGCAGTCGGAACGGGGACGGAAGCGGTGGTCATGAGACGATCACACCACCGAGCGGGTTCGGCCCGGAACACGTACGCTGCCCGGTGATGTCGGATTCCAGCCAACCGGGCAAACTGTCGGAGGACGGCCGCACCGAGGCGGCGTTCTGGTTCGCGCACGCCGAGACCGTCCCGCCGCACGTGCACCCGCTCGGGCACCTCGTGCACGCCGCGTCCGGTGTGCTGTCGCTCATCACCGACGACGGCGCGTGGATCGCCCCGCCGAACCGGGTCGCGTGGGTCCCGGCCGGTGCCGAGCACCGGCACCGGGCCCACGGGGTGACCGACATGCGCGTCGTCTACCTGTCCGAGGACGCCGCCGTGGGCCTCCCGTCGGGTCCGGCGGTCCTGGCCGCGTCGGCACTGGCCCGGGAGGCACTGCTCGCGATCACGACGACGGCTCGGCGTTCCGAGGTGGCTCGGTCCCACCTCCGTGCGGTCATCGTGGACGAGGTCGCGTCGGCCCCGGAGCAGCCCCTGCACCTGCCCGAACCCCGTGACGCCCGGTTGCGGCGCGTGGTGCGTCGGGTGGAGCGGGACCTCACGGAGCCGGTGTCGCTGGCGGGGCTCGCGGCGTGGTCGGGCGTCGGGGAGCGGACCCTGACCCGGCTGTTCCGCCAGGAGACCGGGATGGGGTACCGGCAGTGGCGGTTACAGCTGCGGGTGCACCGGGCGCTGGTGCTCCTCGCCGGCGGCCAGTCGGTGACCGATGTCGCCGCGGCCTGCGGGTGGGCGACGACGAGTCAGTTCATCGACCAGTTCTCCCCGCTCGTCGGGATGACGCCGGGTGCCTATCGGCGGGCCGCGAGCGCCGTGCCGCGAGACTGAGGACCGCGACACCGAGGAGCGCGCCGACGGTCGTACCGATCGTGTTGGCGAGCACGTCGTCGAGCGTGGCGTACCGCGCGGGCAGGAACAGCGCCTGACCGGTCTCGATCGCCGCGCTCAGCACCAGGCCGGCGAGGGCGCCCGCCCACCCCCACCGTGCGCCGGCGAACACCACGACCAGCAGCCCGAGCGGCACGAAGAACACCACGTGCGCCGGAACCCGATGAGCAGCACCGCGACGCCGTAGCGGCCGCGATGGCGACGGCGAACCGTCGGCTGCGCGCGGAGGTGCGTGCGGGGTCGGGAGCCAACCACTCGTGGGAGGTCACCGGTCGACGGTGGCGAGTCGCGCCTCCAGGCCGGATGTGTCCACGGGTGCAGCGATGCCGGCGCGGGCCGGGGGAGCGCACGTCCGCCGCTAGCCTGGCGGGATGGGTGGGGGAACACGGATGCGCACGGTCGGACTCGGCGTGGGGACCGGCGTGCTGTCCGGTGTGGTCGGCCTGCTGCCCTGGATCGTCACGGGCATGCGGCTGCCGCTGCAGAACCTCTGGGCGACCCCGACCGTCGACCCGGCCGACATGCCCGTGGCGCTGCTGCCGTTCAGTCAGTACAGCGTCGGGCTCATCGGAGCGATGCTGCTCGTCGGCGGAGCGGTCGCCGGGCTCGCCGTGCGGCTCCTGGGCGAGCGTCGGGGACTGCCCGGTCGGCTCGCCACCGTCCTCGCCGTGACCGGGCTGCTCGTCGTCCAGCTCGTCGCCCTGGTGCAGACCGCCGTGGTCACCGGGGCGGGCCTCCGGACGGACCGGTCGATCGGGACCGGTGCCGCGATCAGCGCCGCGCAGGTGTACCTCGTCGCACTGATCGCGGGGACGCTCCTGGCCATCGCGCTCGCGGTCGTGCTGCTCGTGGTGCTCGCGAGGACCGCGCCGGGCGTCGTCGTCGTCGCGGTCGCGGTGGGGGCGCTCGCCGCGGGAACCTGGGTCGACGCGTTCCTGGTGTCACCGGTCGGGTTCGCCGATGGATCCGTGTCCGCCGTGCTGTCCGTCACCCGGTGGGTGCCCGCCGTCCTGGTCGGTCTCGGCATCGCCAGGACGGGTCTGACCAGCGTCGGGCGGGTCATCGGATCCGTGCTCGCGCTCGCCGTCCTCTGGAGCGGATCGGCCGCCGTGACCGCGGTCACCGCGGCCCTCGGGACACGGGTGTACCTGCCGTACCCGCTCGAACTCGCGTCGTTCGGCGCCGAGGTCTTCCGGTCCGCACTCGGCCCGGCCGGGACCGGGATCGGCAGCGCGCTCGTCGCACTCGTCATCGGCGGCGCCGGCGCACTCGCGTGGCGATGGTGGCGGGCACGGCGGGATCGCGTCGCACCCTGATCGCCGGCGCGGTCCGGGACTGGCCGGAGAACGAGTACCCCGATCTGTCCCCTGTACCCCGGAAGTGCGTCGCACGGCCCCGGAAACCCGGGGATCACTGATGCAGCGGATTGACGGAACCCGTGAATGCGCGGGCATCGCTGGCGGCGGGAGGGGGTGTTCTCGTAGCGTTCTGGTGTCAGCAGTTGTACCCCGGATCGCGAAGGAGAGCGACATGAGCACCACCGTCAGCACCGACACCCGAGCCGAGGTCACGCTCGACACCGACACCGTCGACACGATCGCCATCCTCGAGGCTCAGGCCGAGCCGCACTCCCGCCCGTCGCGGGCCAAGCTCAGCTGGACGCAGGAGGAAGACGGCGAGTGGGTCGCAAACTACGGCGGCTACTTCGGCGGGTCGATCGACAAGCGCGACGGCCGTTACGTCGCCTCGGACACGTTCGGACTGGTCGTCGGGGACTTCGAGTCGCTCGAGCAGGCGCAGGCACAGCTCGCGGACCAGCTGCACGTCATGCTGCCCTCCGTGATCCGCCCCGTCGACTGAGCACTCCGCACCACGCACCACCACCGGTCAGCACCCGGCACCGCAGCACAGCAGGACAGCACGAGGAGCACCATGAGCACGGCCTTCGCCCACCCCCACCACGCCGAGGCGACGGCGCACGAAGCGGCCGCGCACGAGGCCACCGCGGACGAGGTCACGGTCGACACCGCCACCATCGCCGCGATCACCGAGATCGAGGCCGAGGTCGTCGCACCTGCACAACACGCGCGGATCACGTGGTCCCGCCCCGACACCGGGCTGTGGGCCGCGAACTACGGCGGGTACTACGGCGGCACGGTCGACCGTCAGGGAACGCACTTCTTCGTGTCCGACACGTTCGGCCAGTACGTCGGCGACTTCCGGTCCCTCGAGGAAGCACAGCAGCGGCTTGCCGAGCGGCTCCACGTGCTCCTGCCCGACGTGCGTCGCTGACGGGCGCCCCTGACGCCTGGGGTCAGGCGATCCGCTCGATCAGCTGTGGGCCGTCGTTCCTGACGCTGTTCACGGTGCGCGCGACCTCGTACTGCTCGAGACCAGCAGCGACCGTCAGTGACTCGTGGTCGAGCAGGGCGAGCAGATCGTCCGTGTCTCGTCCATCGGGGTCCAGCCAGTCGTCGTAGCCGTCCGGCGTGAGGAACGCCGGCATCCGGTCGTGCACCTCACCCGGCGCCACGTGGGCGTCGCGCGTGATGATCGCGAGCGAGAGCCGCCACTTGTCCGGGTCGCCCTCGGGCTTCGTCGGGTCCGGCCAGGCGCTCACCACGCCGGCCATGGCGAGTGCGCCGCCGGGCTCGTGGACGAAGTGCGGTTCCTTGCCGTCCTCGCGCACGACCCACTCGTAGTAGCCCTGCGCGGGCACGATGCACCGGTTCGTGGCGAACGCCCGCTTGAACATGCCGGTCGTCGCCACCGTCTCGATGCGCGCGTTGATCGGCTTCGGGCGCTGCTTCTGGAAGTCCTTCGCCCAGCTCGGCACGAAGCCCCAGCTGATCCGGGGGAGTTCCCGTTCGCCGTGCCGCTGCCGGACCGCGAACACCGGATCGGTCGGAGCGACGTTCCAGCTCGGGACGAGGCCGGTGCCGACCACGCCGGTGTCCTCGTCCACGTGCTCGGTCCGATCGGCGAGCTCACCGATCAGTTCCGGCAGCAGATCGGCCGTGGTGTCGGAGACGACGAACCTTCCACACATGACCCCAGTGTGCTCGCGACCACCGACAGGCGTGCGGTCGATCACTCACCGGGCAGGCCCAGCTTCGAACCGGTCGGATCCCGTCGCCACTGCGGACCGTAGGAGTCGGCCGGCGGCGTGGTGGCGAGCGCGTTCGGAGCGGCCCAGCCGGACGACCATGTCCGGGATCATCCCGACGTACAGGACGGGCCACACGAAGACGACGGAGCGGAAGCCGCCGGCGACGATCGCCCCGAGACAGAGCAGCGCGAGCCCGACGATCGTCGGACCGAACCGGGACAGCCGTCTGATCAACCCGCGCTGCAGCAGGGGCACATCGTTCAGGACCGCAGCGCGGTCGTCCGGAGCGACTGGGCGGGGGCGTCGGTCGAGGTACGGCTGGACCGACCAGCGCACGGCCATCAGCGTGTCCGGACGGACCTGTCGCCCGTTGATCGTCACCGCTGGGTCGACCGGCCGTGCGGTCCGGAAGCAGCCGAGGCACACCAGGCCGACACCGGCGGTGGTCAGCGCGATGGTGACGACGACTCCCAGCGCGGACGTTCCCGCCCAGGCGAACCGCACCTGCAGGACCACGGCTGCGATGAGTGCGAGGACCGCCGCGACGATGGAGATCCGGATCGCCCGGCGGACGCGGAGCGGATCGACGACGTCGCCGATCCGCTCCCACAGCACCTGCCAACCGAGTCCGAACACGAGACTTCTTCTACTCGGTCGGTCTGAGAGTGGCGCGTGCCGGGCTACCCGTGGGTCGAGGGAGCAGAAATCGTCCAGTGTGCTGCGGCGACTCGACGATTGGTGCTCACTCGATCGGGTATGGGGCCGGACACGCCCGGGTGCGGGCTCGCATGGGGCCGGACACGCCCGGGTGCGGGCTTCGGGAGCGCGGGCAGCCCGCACCGTGACGCCGCGGCCCAGCGCTCGCTCAGGAAGGCGCGGTGCGCTCGACCCATGAGCCTCGACATCGTCTACACCGCAGCCGCCCACGCCACCGGCGGAGGCCGCGACGGCCACGTGCGCAGCGAGGACGACCGCCTCGACCTCGACACCCGCCCGCCGAAGGAGATGGGCGGCAGCGGCGAGGGCACCAACCCGGAGCAGCTCTTCGCTGCCGGGTACGCCGCGTGCTTCCTCGGTGCGCTGCACGCCGCCGGCAAGGAGCTCGAGGTCGACACCACCGACGCCGAGGTCTCGGCCGAGGTCGGCATCGGCAGCAACGGGCAGGGCGGCTTCGGCCTCGCGGTCGAGCTCGACGTGTACGCCCCGTCGGCCCGTCCGGAGCAGCGGCAGCGCCTCGCCGAGCGCGCGCACGAGATCTGCCCCTACTCGAACGCCACCCGCGGCAACATCACGGTCGCCATCTCGATCGTCGACTAGCGTTCCGGCGTGGTCACCGACGAGTCGCGCTGCCCCTGCCTGAGCGGCAACTCCTACGGGGAGTGCTGCGGACCCCTGCACGGCGGCGCGGCGGCACCGACGGCCGAGCGGCTGATGCGCTCGCGGTTCAGCGCGTTCGCGCTCGGTCTGCCCGAGTACCTCCTGCTGACGTGGCACCCGCGGACGCGGCCGGAGGACCTCGAGTTGGACGCGGATCAGCGTTGGACCCGGTTGGACGTGCTGTCGACGCGGTCTGGAGGCCCGTTCGACTCCTATGGAACGGTCGCGTTCCGCGCGTGGTGGCGTTCCGATACCGAGCGCGGCACGCTCGAGGAGACGAGCGAGTTCGTCCGCGAGGGCGGCCGCTGGTACTACGTGGACGGCGTCGTCAGCTGAGCAGGGTGGGCGGCAGCCCCACGGCGGCGCGCATCGCCCGCCGCACGTCCGCCTCGGCGGGCAGCAGCTCGTCCTGGTCGCCGGTGAGGAAGAACCGGATCTGTCCGAGCGCCTGCTCCGTGAGCATGTCGAGGCCGTTGAGCACCCGGCCGCCCGCACCGGCCCAGCGCGAGGCGACCGCGGTGGGCCACGGCTCGTAGGCGACGTCGAACAGCACGGCGTCGGGCCCGGTCGGCACCAGCTCGAGGGTGTCCGCGGCACCACCGGGCAGGGTCGAGACGACGAACCCGTGCCGTGTCCCGGGAAGGTCCGTCAGGGGCAGGACCTCGAGCGAGATGCCGAGCCGCACGGCCAGGTCGACGAGTGCTCCGGCCTTCGCGGTGTCGCGGAGGAACAGCCGCACCAGGGTCGCACCGAGCCGGACGGCGGCCGTGAGGGCGCTCGCCGCGGTCGCACCACCGCCGAGGACCGTCGCCTCACCGGGCAGGTGGCCGAGTGCCTCGACCGGTCGGACGAGCCCCTCGACGTCGGTGTTCGCCCCGTACCGCAACACGGTGTCGCCGGAGGTCCGGAAGGCGATGGTGTTGGCGACCCCGAGCTCGTCGACCAGCGGAGTGGTCCGGTCGAGGAGCGGCAGCACGTCCCGCTTGAGCGGCATCGTGAGGCTCAACCCACGCCACTCCGGACCCAGCCCCGCGACGAACGCACCGAGCTCGTGGGACGCGACCTCGTGCCTCCCGTACGACCACGGCAACCCCAGGACGTCGTAGGCCGCTGCGTGCAGCGTGGGGGAGAGGGAGTGCGCGATGGGGGAGCCGAGCACCGCGAGCCGGGTGCGGGCGGGATCGGTGACGGCCACGGTCGTCCAGCCTATCCAGACGTTTTCCGTACCGGGTCGTTAGGTTAGGCTACCCTTCGTGATCCGTACTCCCCTCCGTCTCCGACGCGTGCTTGCCGCTGCCGGTGCCGTCGTCGCAGCGTCCCTCGTCCTCGCCGGGTGCGCCTCCGGCTCCGGCTCCCCGTCCTCCTCGTCATCGGGGTCGTCCGGCGGGGCCTTCCCGGTGTCCATCACCACCGCGCTCGGCACCACGAAGATCGAGTCGCAGCCGAAGCGCGTCGTCGCCCTCGGGTGGGGCGACGCCGAGACGGCACTCGAGCTCGGCGTGCAGCCCGTCGGCGCGAGCGACTGGCTCGCCTTCGGTGGCGACGGTGTCGGCCCCTGGCTGAAGGGTGCCTACACGAAGTCGCCGAAGATCATCCAGACGCTCGAGCCGAGCTACGAGGACATCCTCAAGCTCAAGCCCGACGTGATCCTCGACGTGAAGTCCTCCGGTGACAAGGACCGCTACGCCAAGCTGTCCGCGATCGCGCCGACCGTGGCGATCCCGAAGGGCGGCGAGAACTACCTCGCCTCGACCCAGCAGCAGACCACGATGATCGCGAAGGCCCTCGGCAAGGAAGCGGAGGGCAAGAAGCTGCTCTCCGATCTCGACGACGCCTACGCCGCGGCACGCAAGGCGCACCCGGAGTTCGAGGGCAAGACCGCCGTCGTCGGGGCCTACAGCTCCGAGGGCTTCGGTGCCTACGCCTCCACGGACAGCCGTTCGACGTTCATGCGGAACCTCGGCTTCACCATCCCGAAGGCCATCGACGAGCAGGCCGGCAAGGCGTTCTCGGTGCACCTGTCGGACGAGAACCTCGACCTGTTGAACGCCGACCTGACGCTCATCCTGCCGATCTACGTCGACGCGTCGAAGGCCGAGGCGGACCCGCTGTTCCAGAAGGTGCCGTCGGTCGAGGCCGGGCACTCCATCGTGTTCGACGACGCCGACGTGTCCTCGGCGTTCTCGATGGGGACCACCGCGGCGATCGAGTGGGCGCTCGAGAAGCTGCCGGACGAGTTCCAGGCGAAGCTCGGCTGACCTACCGGAACTTGCTGTCAAAGCGACAGTGTGCCGCCGTTGTTCGGCGGCACACTGTCGCTTTCGCGTGTGCGACGGTCGCGGCGGTCAGGATCCGAACGTGGACCCGAGGAACGCGAACAGCAGTGCGATCAGGGGGAACGCGCCCTGCACGAACGCGGAGTTGAGGTAGCGGCGGCCGGTGCCGGCGAGGACCACCGCGGCACCGAGCATCGACGCCGTCGCGAACACCACGAGGGTCCACCCGCTCGCGCTGTTGCCCGCGACGACGAGCACCACACCGAGGACCGCACCGATCGCGAGGAAGAGGTTGTAGAACCCCTGGTTGAACGCCATCGAGCGGGTCGCCTGCACCTCGGTCTCCGACGACAGGCCGAAGATCTTGCGCACCCGGGGACTCGTCCACGCCACGGACTCGAGGAAGAAGATGTACACGTGCACGAGGCCAGCGAGGACCGCAAACACGCTCGAGATCACGAGCAGGACCGACATGACCCCCATTCTCGCAGTTCCGAAGCCGTGCTCAGGTCCCGCTCAGGTTGCGGCGGCGGACGCGCGCGTGTGTAACCGACACCTGGTGGCCAGCCCCGGCCGTTAGGCTCGCAGCATGAGCGACGACGACACCACGCCCGCGTACGACCAGGCGGCCGTCGCCGAACTCGGCAGCATCCGGCAGAGCATCGACAACATCGACGCCGCAGTGATCCACATGCTCGCCGAGCGGTTCAAGTACACCCAGCGGGTGGGGTACCTCAAGGCCGCCGCGGGCATGCCGGCCGCCGACCCCGGTCGCGAGCAGGTCCAGGTCGCACGGCTCCGCTCACTCGCCGCCGAGTCGCACCTCGACCCCGCCTTCGCCGAGAAGTTCCTGAACTTCATCGTCGCCGAGGTCATCCACCACCACGAGCAGATCGCCGGCGGCGACGCGTGAGCGACACCCTCCCGGCGTTGCTCGTCGGCTCCTACACCGCCACGGGCGGCGGCAACGCCACGGGGATCTCGATCGTCCCTGCCGGTCCCGTCGGTGACGCCGAGGCCCGTACCGTCGCGGTCAAGGACGACCCGTCCTTCCTCGCGGTGTCGGGAGACCGCGTCTACGCCGTCTCCGAGACCGCGGACGGCGGCGTCTCGGCGTTCCGTCGCGACGGCGCAGCGCTCGAGCACCTCTGGGACGCCCCGGCCGGCGGCGACGCCCCGTGCCACGTCCGGGTCGACCCGTCCGGTTCGCTCGTCGTCACCAACTACGTCTCCGGCACCGTGACGGCGATCTCGCTCGAGGCGGCCGAGTCCCACGCCGCATCACTCCTCGCGAGCGACGGGGTCGTGGGGACCCACGGAAGCGATGACGTCGGCGTGCCCGCCGCGGCCGTCGTGACCGAGGTCCTGCCCGACGCCACCGGACCCGTCGAGGACCGCCAGGAGGGGCCGCACGCCCACCAGTCGGTCGCCACTCCGGACGGCACCGTGCTCGTCGCGGACCTCGGGGGCGACGCCCTGCACGAGTTCCGGATCACCGCCGAACCCGCGATCTCGCTCGTCCGTGTCCACCACGTGGCACCGGGCGTCGGACCGCGACACCTGGCCTGGCACGACGGGGACCTGATCGTCGCCGGCGAGCTGGACGGGCACGTGCACCGCCTGCGCCGTGACGACTCCGGTTCGTTCGTGACCATCGCGTCGACGGCGACGTTCGAGGGTTCGGTGGGGGAGTCCCTGCTCAGCCACATCGAGGTCGACGACGCCGGGCTCGTGTACGTCGCCGTCCGTGGGCGGGACCTGATCGTCGTGCTCGACGCCTCCGACGGCGGGCTGTCGCTCGTCGGTTCGGCGTCGTCGGGCGGTGTCTGGCCACGACACTTCGCGCGCGTGCCCGGACACGTCCTCGTCGCGAACCAGATGTCCGACGCGATCGCCGTCCTGCCGATCGGCGACGACGGCGTCCCCGGCGAGGCCGTCGCGCAGATCCCGGTCGGCACGCCGACCTGCATCATCCCGGTCTGACGCGGCGTCACGTCGCCCCCGGGACGCTGCGATCCGGCCTGGAGGCACGGTGCGTGTCACCGGGACCGGCCAGACTGGGGAGATGGACGCGTCCTACACCCTCGTCTCCGGTCCGCCTCCGCTCGCCGACTACCTCCGGCTGCGCCGGGACTCCGGCCTGACGCCGAAGAACGCCGAGCAGGGCGCCGGAGCGATCGCGGGCAGCTGGTCGGCGTGCCACGTCGTGGACGAGCAGGGCACACCGGTCGCGATGGGGCGGACGATCGGCGACGGCGGGTGGTACTTCCACATCGCGGACATCGCCACGGACCCGGCTCACCAGCGCCGCGGGCTCGGACGCCGGGTCGTCGAACGGCTCCTCGAGGACGTCCGCTCCCGGGCACCCGAGGGAGCGTACGTCACCCTCGTCGGGGACCTACCCGGGCAGCGGCTCTACCGGTCGCTCGGGTTCGAGGACGTCGCACCGAGCCTCGGGATGGCGCGACTGACCTGAACCGCGTCGGACGTCAGCCGTCAGCCGTCAGTTGTCGATGAGGTTCTCGAACGGGCGACCCTCGGCCAGCGCCCCCACCTGCCGGCGCATGAGCTCGATCGACCTCGGGACGCTCAGGTCGGTGTTGCCGCCGACGTGCGGGGTCAGGACCGTGTTCGGTGTCGTCCAGAGCGCGTGCCCCGCGGGGAGCGGTTCGGGATCGGTGACGTCGAGCGCCGCCGAGAGGCGTCCGGACTGCAGCTCGGCCACGAGGGCGTCGGTGTCGACGACCTTGCCGCGCGCGACGTTCACCACGAGGGCGCCGTCGGGGAGCGCAGCGAGCAGGTCCGCGTCCACCAGTCGTTCGGTCTCGTCCGTCAGCGGGGCGATGAGGACGAGCACGTCGGTCTCCGGCGCGATCGACGGCAGCGCACCGAACGCGTGCACCTGTCGGCCGTCCTGCTCGCGCGCGGTGCGTGCCACCACGGTCACCTCGGTGCGGAACGCCTCGAAGCGCGTGGCGATCGCGGAACCGATCGCCCCGTAGCCGACCACCGTCACCCGGCGGTCGGCCAGGGAACGGGTGGTCCGGGCGTCCCAGACCCCGTTCGCGCGGTCGGTCTGGAACGCCCCGAGCTCGCGCAGTGACGTCAGCGCGAGCCCCACCGCGAGTTCGGCGGTCTCGTCGTCGTGGATGCCGCGGCCGTTCGCGAGCTGCGCGTGGCCGGGGACGTGCGGGACCGCGTGCTCGTACCCGGCGCTCGGCAGCTGGAGCAGCTGGAGGTTCGGCAGGTCGTGCACGTACTGCCACCGGTGCCGCCCGCCGAAGTAGAACGGCAGGAACGCGATGGCGACGTCGTCGGGGCGTCCGTACGGCGCCTCGACGTCCCACACGTCCAGCTCGATGCCGTCCGGCACGGGGCCGAACCGGTCGACGAGCTCGGCGAACGGCAGCGTGACGATCGGCATCCTGTCGTCGACCGCTGTCAGGAGTCGGTCCGCGGCGAGAACGCGCCGTCGGAGTCGAGCGGACCCCGGCCGACGTAGCCCTCGGTCACGTCCTCGACGATGACGTCCCCGAAGCGGCCCGGCAGCGTGGCGTTGTGCGTGCCGCGCAGCTCGTCGATCGTCGCCTCGAACGCACCCTGGACCTCGAGCGACCCGCTCGTGGCGTCCGTGACACCGATGCGGAGCACCGGGAAGCCGCGGCCGTCGCAGAGGCCCTGGAAGCGGACGTCGTCCTCGCGTCGGACGGTCACGATGACGCGGCCGGTCGACTCGGAGAAGAGCGCGGTGGCCGTGTCGACGCCGTCGCGGGCCTCGAGCTCGTCGAGCACCACGCGGGCGCCGAGGCCGAACCGGAGCACCGACTCCGCGAGCGACTGGCCGAGGCCGCCGTCCGCCAGGTCGTGGGCGCTGGTCAGCAGCTGCTCGCTCGCCGCCGCGTGCAGGAGGTCCGCGAGGGCCTTCTCACGCTCGAGGTCGACCGCCGGCGGGCGACCGCCGAGGTGGCCGTGCACAGTGCCGGCCCAGGCCGAACCGTCCAGCTCGAGCGACGTGGTGCCGAGCAGGTAGATGTTGTGTCCGTCGTCCTGCCAGCCGGAGGGCACGCGGAGTGCGACGTCCTCGATCACACCGAGGACACCGACGACCGGGGTCGGGTGGATCGGCGTGGTCCCGGTCTGGTTGTAGAACGAGACGTTGCCGCCGGTCACCGGGATCCCGAGCTCCATGCAGCCGTCGGCGAGGCCCTCGACGGCCTCGGAGAACTGCCACATGACCTCGGGGTTCTCCGGCGAGCCGAAGTTCAGGCAGTCGGTCACGGCCGCGGGGACGGCACCGGTCACGGCGACGTTCCGGTACGCCTCGGCGAGGGCCAGCCGTGCGCCCTGCTTCGGGTCGAGCTGGCAGTAGCGGCCGTTCGCGTCGGTGGCGATCGTGACGCCGAGCCCGGTCTCCTCGTCGACGCGGATCATGCCGCCGTCGTCGGGGAAGGAGAGCGCGGTGTTGCCGAGCACGTAGGTGTCGTACTGGTTCGTCACCCAGTTCTTCGACGCGAGGTTCGGCGAGCCGAGCAGGCTGAGGAACTGCGCCTTGAGCGCGGGGCCGTCGGCCGGACGCGCGAGCGAGGCGGCGGTGTCGGCCTGCAGCGCGTCGATCCAGGTCGGGTAGGCGACGGGACGGTCGTACACCGGGCCGTCGACGGCGACCGTGCGCGGGTCGACGTTCACGATCTCCTGACCCTGCCAGTCGATGACGAGACGGCCGGTGCCGGTGACCTCGCCCAGGACGCTGGTCTCGACCTCCCACTTGCCGACGACCGCGAGGAACGCGTCGAGCTTCTCGGGGCGGACGACCGCCATCATGCGCTCCTGGCTCTCCGACATGAGGATCTCCTCGGCGGTGAGCGTGGGGTCGCGCAGCAGGACGTCGTCGAGCGAGATGTGCATGCCGCCGTCGCCGTTGGACGCGAGCTCCGAGGTGGCGCAGGAGATGCCGGCGGCACCGAGGTCCTGGATGCCCTCGACCAGTTCCTTCTGGAAGAGCTCGAGGCAGCACTCGATGAGGACCTTCTCGGCGAACGGGTCGCCGACCTGGACTGCCGGACGCTTGGTCGGGCCGCCCTCGGTGAAGGTGTCGGACGCCAGGATCGACGCGCCGCCGATGCCGTCGCCACCGGTGCGCGCACCGAAGAGCACGACCTTGTTGCCGGCGCCGGAGGCGTTCGCGAGGTGCAGGTCCTCGTGCCGGAGGACACCGACCGCGAGGGCGTTGACGAGCGGGTTGCCCTGGTAGACGGAGTCGAAGTAGGTCTCGCCGCCGATGTTCGGCAGGCCGAGGCAGTTGCCGTAGAACGAGATGCCACCGACGACGCCGTGCACGACGCGCTGGGTGTCCTCGTGGTCGATCGCGCCGAAGCGGAGCTGGTCCATCACGGCGACCGGACGAGCACCCATCGAGATGATGTCGCGGACGATGCCGCCGACACCCGTCGCGGCGCCCTGGTACGGCTCGACGTAGGAGGGGTGGTTGTGCGACTCGACCTTGAAGGTCACCGCCCAGCCGTTGCCGACGTCGACGACACCGGCGTTCTCGCCCATGCCGACCATGAGGTTCTTCGTCATCTCCGGCGTGACCTTCTTGCCGAACTGCCGGAGGTAGTTCTTGCTCGACTTGTACGAGCAGTGCTCGGACCACATCACCGAGTACATCGCCAACTCGCCCGAGGTGGGGCGGCGGCCGAGGATCTCGCGGATCTTCGCGTACTCGTCCGCCTTGAGCCCGAGGGCCTGGTACGGCTGGTCCTTGTCGGGGGTCGCGGCGGCGTCCTGGACGGTGTCGGGCTTGGGGCGCACGAAGGTCGTCACGGTGTTGTCGTTCCCTGCTGAGGTGGCGTCGGTCGGCTCGGTCACTTGACCAGCGTCGACTCGATCACGGAGGTGAAGAAGGTGAGGCCGTCCGTGCCGGAGGCCATCGCCGCGGGGGTGTCCGGGCCGAAGCCGGGCTCCGTCGCGTGCTCGGGGTGCGGCATGAGGCCGACGACGTTGCCGCGCTCGTTCGAGACGCCCGCGATGTCGTCGATCGACCCGTTCGGGTTCACGCCGACGTAGCGGAACACGACCTGGCCGTTGTCCTCGATGCGCTTGATCTCGTCGGGGTCCGCCACGAAGCGACCGTCGGCGTTCTTCAGCGGGATCGTGATCTCCTGCTGGGCGCTGAAGCCCGAGGTCCACACGGTCCCGGTGGTCTCGACGCGGAGCTTCTGATCGCGGCGGATGAACTGCTGGTGCGCGTTGCGGGTGTGCGCGCCGGGCACGAGGCGGGCCTCGGCCAGCATCTGGAACCCGTTGCAGATGCCGAGCACGGGCATGCCCTTGCCGGCGGCGTCGATGACCTCGGCCATGATCGGCGCCTTCGCGGCGATCGCACCCGCACGCAGGTAGTCGCCGTAGGAGAACCCGCCGGGCAGGACGATGGCGTCGACCCCCTGGAGGTCGTGGTCGCCGTGCCAGAGCGCGACGGGCTCGGCGCCGGCGAGGCGGACCGCGCGCTGGGCGTCGCGGTCGTCGAGCGAGCCCGGGAACGTGATGACGCCGATGCGCATCGAGGTCACTGGCCTTCGACCGTCACGGACACGACGTCCTCGATGACGGCGTTCGAGAAGACGTCCGCCGCGATCGCACGGACCTCGGCGAGCTTGGCGTCGTCGACCGGGCCGTCGACGGCCACCTCGAAGCGCTTGCCGATGCGGACGTTGGTCAGGTCGGCGTTGCCGAGTCGGGCCAGGGCGTTGCCCACGGCCTTTCCCTGCGGGTCGAGGATCTCGGCCTTGGGCATGACCTCGACGACGATCGTTGGCACGTGTTCACTCCAGCGCTTCGGGGGTGGGTGGGACCCGACCAGTCTAAGCGGCGCGCGCGGCGCGCCCGACCGCTTGTGGAGAACCCATCCAAGGCGTATATTCCAAGTCGAATAGTCCAAACGGAACACCGACCTGGAGGCACGGATGACGTCGATCACGCCGCTCGCGTTCGCCGCGCTCGGGCTCCTCGCCGAGGCGCCGATGCACCCCTACGAGATGTTCCAGACGATGCTGCAGCGGCGCGAGGACCTGAACGTCAAGGTCCGGCCGAGCACGCTGTACCACCAGATCGGCCGGCTGGTCGACCTCGGGTACGCCGAGGCGCTCGGCACCGCTCGCGAGGGCAACCGCCCGGAACGCACGACCTACGCGATCACCGACCACGGTCGGACCGCGCTCGAGGACGGTCTCCGCCGCATGATCGCCGAGCCGGCGGACGAGTACCCGGAGTTCCAACTCGCGGTCTCGCACATCGACAACCTGAGCGCTGCGGACGCGGTGACCGCCCTGCGGGCACGCGCCGACGCGCTCCGGGGCGAACGCGAGGAGTACGACCAGGCCGCCGCGGGCCTCCAGGCCAAACAGCTGGCGGGCCGCTTCTGGCTCGACGTGTCGTACGTCCGTGTCATGCTCACCGCGCAGATCGAGTGGCTCTCCGGGACCGCCGACCGGATCGCGAGCGGCGACGTCCCCTGGGACGGCCCGGCCGTCCCCCCGAACACCACCCAGACCAACAAGGAAAGCACTCGATGACAACCGTCGAAAAGAAGCCGTGGCCCGCCCTGTGGGCCCTCGTCGTCGGATTCTTCATGATCCTCGTCGACTCGACCATCGTGTCGGTCGCGACCCCCACCATCGCCGCGAAGCTCCACGCGGACATCAACTCCGTGATCTGGGTGACGAGCGCGTACCTCCTCGCCTACGCCGTACCACTGCTCATCACCGGCCGCCTGGGTGACCGGTTCGGCCCGAAGGTCCTCTACCAGGTCGGTCTCGTCGTCTTCACGCTCTCGAGCCTCTGGTGCGGCCTGGCCGGGTCGATCGAGGTGCTCATCATCGCCCGTGTCGTGCAGGGTCTCGGCGCCGCGATGATGACGCCGCAGACGATGGCCGTCATCACGCGCATCTTCCCGCCGCAGAACCGCGGTGCGGCGATGGGCCTCTGGGGTGCTGTCGCCGGTGTCGCCTCGCTCGTCGGACCGATCGTCGGCGGCCTGCTCGTCGACGGTTTCGGCTGGGAGTGGATCTTCTTCGTCAACGTGCCGGTGGGCATCGTCGCGTTCGTGCTCGCGCAGCGCTTCGTCCCGACCTTCGACCGCCACGGGCACCGCTTCGACTACCTCGGCATCGTGCTGAGCGCGGTCGGCATGTTCCTGCTCGTCTTCGGCATCCAGGAGGGCGAGACCTACGACTGGGGCACCATCACCGGTCCGATCTCGGTCTGGTCGCTCATCATCGCGGGCGTCGTCGTGCTCGCCGCGTTCGTGGTGTGGCAGGGCGTCCAGAAGGGCGAGCCGCTGCTGCCGCTCGGCCTGTTCAAGGACCGCAACTTCACCCTGGCCAACATCGCCATCACCGCCGTCGGCGTCGCGATCTCCTCGTTCGCCCTGCCGATCATGCTGTGGGCGCAGGACGTCCTGACCTTCAGCCCGACCCAGGCCGCGCTGCTGCTCGTCCCGCAGGCCGTGCTGTCCGCCGGACTCGCGCCGCTCGTCGGCAAGAACCTCAACCGCTGGAGCCTCCGCTGGGTCGCCGCGTTCGGCCTCGCCTGCTTCTCGGGTGCGCTCTTCTGGTTCGGGGCGCTCCTGGCCTCGGGCTCCGACTGGGGCTGGGTCCTGCTGCCGTCGACGTTGCTCGGTCTCGCCAACGCGTGCATGTGGGGGCCGCTCTCGGTCTCCGCGACCCGCAACCTGCCGCCGAAGCTCGCCGGCGCGGGCTCCGGCGTCTACAACACCACCCGTCAGATCGGTGCCGTCCTCGGCTCCGCCGGCATCGCAGCGCTGATCGAGGCCCGCATCACGGCGAACTTCCCGGCGTCGACCGGTGGCACGAGCGGCGGCGGTGCCGAGCAGCAGGTCGGGGCGCTCCCCGGGTTCCTGCAGCAGCCGTTCGCCACGGCGATGGGGCAGTCGCTCGTCCTGCCGGCCGTGGTGCTCGTCGTCGCGATCGTGGCGGCGCTGTTCCTCGCGAAGCCGAAGCAGACCGTGGCGTGGCAGCAGACCGGTGCCGTGTCGGACGGATCGTCGACGGCCGCCGAGCAGCGTCACGGGGTGCACGCCGCAGCAGCGGCGCCGGCGACCCCCGAGGCGGAACTCGCAGCGACCGATCACCACGGGCGACACTCGGGCGAGTAGCCCCGCGCTGGGCAGTCTGACGCGGCGCCCACGGAGCAGAAATCGTCGGGTGCCGCGATCGGACCCGACGATTTCTGCTCAGTCGACGAGGACGAGCGGCCCCAGCGCGCGGCGAGCCCCGACGCGCGCCGCGGCTCACCCCCGGCGCTGCAGGTGCGCCCGGGTGAGCTCCTCCATCTCCTCGTCGGTGAGGGCGTCGATCGTGCGGGCCTCGCGGCGGTCGGTGCGCTGCCACCTGATGAAGAGCGAGATGAGCACGGGGATGTCCGCGACCTCGGCGATGAACCACAGCAGGTCACCCGCCAGGTGTTGATCGCGCAGCGGTGACGGGAACCACGGCTGCCCGACCGCCTGCACCACCGAGCCGTCGAGCACGTGGTTCGTGATCCGCAGGACGATGCCCGGGATCGCGTCCGCCATCAGCTCGACGAACGCCAGCAGGAACTCGACCGTGACGAACGTCGACGAGCGGAGGACGCCCGGCTCGGACAGCGGCGTGAGGAGCGTGAACCCCAGCACCGGCACGAGCACCGTGATCGCGGTGGTCCAGACCGGGGACTCGCGGATGGTCGCCGCGAACGGGGTGAGCAGCACGCAGAACAGCGCGAGGGCGATCAGGGGCGAGACGATCGCGTTGCCGAGGAACCGCGCCGGACGCGACCGCAGCATCGCTGTGGCGGTCTGCGCGAGGCGATGCGGGCCTCCAGTCCGCAGCAACGAGACGGGCGCGGCGAACGCGGCGAAGGTGGGGACCGCGAAGAAGAGCAGGGCGAGGCGCAGCACGAACGCCCAGCGGAGCTGCTGGTCGTAGACGCCGACGATGCCGAACTGCAGGATCCCGAACAGGACGAGCGCGCCGACGAAGGCGAGGCTCCGCCACCACGGCCAGCGCGCACCGCGGCGTGCTGCTCCGACCACCCACCACCCGTAGGTGATCGCGGCGACGCCGATGAGCACCGCAGCCAACGGGTCGACGTGCCAGATGCTCCAGAACTCGGGTGTCGACGGCGTGGGGTGCCTCCTGCGGATCGTCCTGCCGACGACAATCCTCCGCCCGCAGCACGCCTCCGGAGGGCTGCGGGCGGTGAGAACCGGTTCAGATCCGCGTGACGCCCCGGGCCGGCACCGTCTTCGTCAGCAGCCACACGCCGGCGGGGACGAGCAGCGCACCGAGCAGGGCGGCCCCGAACGACAGGTGCAACTGCATGACGACGAACGCGGGGCCGATCGTGCAGAGCGCGGCGACGGCGAGCACCGGCCACGCCGGGCGGTCGGCGCCGGGCAGGAGCCGGGGGAGCGGACGGTCGAACCAGCGCAGGGCCCGCGCGACCCCGAGCGCCACGCCGAGCAGGACGACCAGTGCGACCGCACGCGTGGCCCACCACGGCGCCGAACCCGGGTCGGGGAACGGCACGCCGACGAGCAGTGCCACGCCGTTCAGCGCGATGAACAGCGGCAGGTGCCACAGGTAGATCGTCATGCCGTCCCGGCCGAGCAGGAACACGGTGGCCTGCGCCGCACGCGTCCGCATCAGCCGGGTGAGCGGCGCGTGCGCGACCTGCACCAGGCAGGCCTGGCTGACGGCGAGGACCGCGAGCGGCAGCATCGGCGGGTTGAGGTCCTGCAGCATGTCCGGCGCCCACAGGCCGATCGAGGTCATCGGGACGAGCAGCGCGTACCCGGCCGCCGCGATGACCACGAGCAGGACCCGGGACCGTCGTGCGAACCACCCGTCGGCCCAGAGGAAGCCGATCTGCTGCGCGAACAGCCACACCGGTCCGAGGTTGAGCAGCCCGACCTCGGCGGTGCCGGTCGCGAACCGCAGGGCGTCGACCGCGGCGGCCAGGAGGAACAGCACCCCGAGGGTCCGCCAGGGGGCGCGTTCGTGCAGGCGCACCATGAACGGCACGCAGCACTGCGTGATGCCGTAGGCGGCGAGGAACCACAGCGGCGACCCGATGCCGAACGCGACCTCGGCCAGCAGGGCCGGCGGGGTCCCGAGCGCGGTCGCGATGCCGAGCCCGATCGCGAGCATGGCGAACAGGGGGATCGCGGGGCGGAAGAGCCGGACGAGCCGGGAGGCGAGGTAGTCGCGGGCGCCGCCGCCCCGCGCGACCGTGCTCCGCCACCCGACCGCGCTGGCGAACCCGCCGACCACGAAGAACAGCGGCATCACCTGGCCGATCCAGGTGGCGGCCACGTACCAGGGGAGTTCCTGGAGGGGGCTCGTCACCGCGATGCCGTCGGGCCCGGCGGCGACACCGACCATCGTGACGTGCACGAAGACGACGAGGACGACGCACGCCGTCCGGATGAGGTCGACGACCAGGTCCCGCTTCGCGATGATCCCCCGGACGTCCTGAGCGTGGTTCGCCTGCACGGGCAGGCCCTGCTTCGTGGACATGTCCGGACGCTAGCGCGAGGTCGTGGCATCCCAGCGTCGTTCCAGCTGATCGCGACCGGATCGTGACACTTCGTATTCCGGTTGCGGCATACTTCGACGTCGCCAACCGTCCACGCGACTGGTGTACAGTGGCGATGTTGTCTTGATCTCTGCAAAAGAAAGGCTCAGCATGGACGTCGACGCCGACCTGCTCCGCGCCTCCGGTCTCCGGGTCACGACACCGCGGCTCGCCGTCCTCCGCGCCACCGAGACGATGCCGCACGCGACCGCCGACGACATCGTCACGGCGCTCGCCGCGGAACTGCCGACCACCAGCCACCAGGCCGTGTACGGCGTCCTCGCGGCGCTGACCGGCGTCGGACTGGTCCGCCGGATCGAGCCAGCAGGCAGCCCCGCCCGGTACGAACGCCGGACGGGCGACAACCACCACCACGTCGTCTGCACGATGTGCGGCGCGATCGAGGACGTCGACTGCGCCGTCGGGCACGCGCCGTGCCTCACGCCGTCGGAGACCCACGGCTTCGCGGTCACCACCGCCGAGGTCACGTACTGGGGCATCTGCGAGCGGTGTGCGGCGGCCGAGCGTGACGACGCAGCGGCACCCGTCACGGCCTGACAGCACCGCGATCCCCGGCGACCAGCCGAGGCCCCCTGAGCAACCCGAGCACCCCTGACCGAACCAACCGTTCCACCCAAGGAGGAACCGTGTCCGACCAGAACACGACGCCCGGCCAGCCGGCCGGCACCCCCACCACGACGACCAACTCCGGCGCCCCTGTCTCGAGCGACCAGCACTCCATGGGTGTCGGCGCCGACGGCCCCCTCGCGCTGCACGATCACTACCTCGTCGAGAAGCTCGCGCAGTTCAACCGCGAGCGCGTCCCGGAGCGGGTCGTGCACGCCAAGGGCGGCGGCGCCTTCGGTACCTTCACCGTCACGCAGGACATCAGCCGCTTCACCCGTGCCGCGTTCCTGCAGCCGGGCAAGCAGACCGAGATGCTCGCGCGCTTCTCGTCGGTCGCCGGTGAGCAGGGCTCCCCGGACACCTGGCGCGACCCCCGCGGCTTCGCGCTGAAGTTCTACACCGAAGAGGGCAACTACGACCTCGTCGGCAACAACACCCCCGTGTTCTTCATCCGCGACGGCATCAAGTTCCCGGACTTCATCCGCTCGCAGAAGCGCCTGCCGGGTTCGCACCTGCGCGACCACGACATGCAGTGGGACTTCTGGACCCTCTCGCCCGAGTCGGCGCACCAGGTCACGTGGCTCATGGGTGACCGCGGTCTGCCGGCATCGTGGCGCGAGATGGACGGCTTCGGCTCGCACACCTACCAGTGGATCAACGCCGAGGGCGAGCGCTTCTGGGTGAAGTACCACTTCCTCACCGAGCAGGGCCACAAGACCCTGACGCAGGAGGACGCGGACCGCATCGCCGGCGAGGACGCCGACTTCCACATCCGCGACCTCCACGCCGCCATCGAGCGCGGCGACAACCCGCGCTGGACCCTCAAGGTGCAGGTCATGCCCTACGAGGACGCCGCGGCCTACCGCTTCAACCCGTTCGACCTGACGAAGGTGTGGCCGCACGCGGACTACCCGCTCATCGAGGTCGGCACGATGGAGCTCAACCGCAACCCCGAGAACTACTTCGCGCAGATCGAGCAGGCGACCTTCGCTCCTTCGAACTTCGTGCCCGGCATCGCGGCGAGCCCGGACAAGATGCTCCTCGCGCGCATCTTCAGCTACGCGGACGCCCACCGCTACCGCGTCGGCACGAACCACGCGCAGCTGCCCGTGAACGCCCCGAAGAACGAGGTGCACTCGTACTCGAAGGACGGCGCCATGCGCTTCGACTTCCAGAAGTCCGAGGTGCCCGTCTACGCGCCGAACACGCTCGGTGGTGCGCACGCCGACCCCGCCGCGACCGACGACACCCCGGGCTGGGAGTCCGACGGTGCGCTGCAGCGCTCCGCTGCGACGCTCCACCCGGAGGACGACGACTTCGGCCAGGCCGGCACCCTCGTCCGCGAGGTCCTCGACGACGCCGCCCGTGAGCGCCTGGTCGGCAACATCGCCGGGCACGTCTCGAAGGTGACGCGCGACGACCTGCGCGAGCGTGTGTTCGCGTACTGGACGAACGTCGACGCCGACCTGGGTGCGCGCGTGCGCGCCGCGGTCGTGCCGAGCGCCCCGGGCTCGAACGAGGACCCGGAGACGGTCGCGGTCGAGGCGTAAGCCCAGCGAGACCCCTGACGGACGGGAGGCACGGTGCCAGCTGGCACCGTGCCTCCCGTCCGTCGTTCAAGCGAGTTCTAGACCTGCTGGCCGTTCAGCCAGATCGGGCCGGCCGGCCAGTCCTCCAGTCGCTCCGCGACCGGCAGGACCATCCAGCCACCCTGCTCGGTCTCCGAGATGCCGGCGCCGTCCGCGGTGAACGCGGAGAACGTGCCCACGGCACCGTCGATCTCGTGCCAGCCCATGCGTGCGTAGAACGGGATGCGGTTCTCCCCGGCACCGAGGAACCCGTACGGTACGCGGAGCCCCTCGAGCACCGCGTGCGTGCGGGTCATCAGCTCGCGACCGACCCCGGTTCCCTGCAGCCGAGGCGACACGGCGACGATGCCGGTGTCGCCGACGAGCACGTCCTGGCCACCGACCGTGATGAACATGCGGCGGATGCCGACGTGGGCGAGGACGACGCCGTCCTCGCTCCGGCCGATCACGCGCCGCTCGGGCTGCATGCCCGCGTAGTCGCGGCCGCCCACGTACCAGTGCGACCAGTCGGGGAAGGCCTGCCCGAGCAGCGCTGCGATCGCTTCGTGGTCGGGGAGCGACAGCGTGCTCTCCTCGACCACCTCCCACCGGATGTCTTCAGTCACGGGTCCATCCTGCCGGAGTGCGACCGGCGCCGCGGGCCGAGATTCGGCGGCAGCGACACTTCTCGCGCGGATGAGCGCGAGAAGCGTCGCTCAGGCCGAGAACTCAGTGCCCGTGCGGGCAGCGGTCAGCCCCGACCCGGCGCCGTGACCTCGATGCGGTTCGCCCACGGGTCCTCGAACGCCACCGTCCGGCCGTCGTCGGCGGTCTGCACCCCGGTGTCGTGCATGCGGGCGACCAGTGCCCCGAGGTCGTCGGCGGCCGGGACCTCGATCCGCACGAGTCCGAGTCCCAGGGCGAGCTGGCGGCGTCCGGCACCGCGGGAGTTCCACGTGTTCATCGCCATGTGGTGGTGGTAGCCGCCGGCGCTGACGAACAGCGCCTCACCCCAGCCCGCGGTGGTGGCGAAGCCGAGCTGGTCGACGTAGAACTCCTTCGCCGTGGCGACGTCGCCGACGGAGAGGTGCACGTGGCCGACGCGTCCCGGAGCGACGGCCGCACCGTCGAGCGCGGCGGACGTCAGGTTCTCCCGCAGGAACTCGTTCGGGTCGACGTAGATGGTGGCCATGTCGACCATGCCGTGCGTCCACGACCACTCGGTGCGGTCGCGGTCCCAGTACAGCTCGACGCCGTTCCCTTCCGGGTCCGTGAAGTAGAACGCGTTGCTGACCAGGTGGTCGGCGCTGCCGGTGAACGTCTGCGGGTACTTCGTCGCGACTGAGTACAGGGCTGCAGCGAGGTCGGCCTTCGTGTCGAACAGGATCGCGGTGTGGAACAGCCCGGCGTCGTGCGGGCCGGCGTGCTGCATCGACGGCGCGTGCTCGAGGATGACGATCGGCGTCGCGCCACGACCGAGCACGGCGACACCGCCCTCGTTCGAGAGCAGGGAGAGCTGGACGCCCTCGCGGTAGTACCCGATCATCCGGTCGAGGTTCGCGACCCGGAGCGTCACGGCGCCCATCCCGGTGTCGGCGGCGAGGAGGTCCTGCGTGTGCATGTCACCAGTGTGCGCCGAAATGGTTGACGCGTCAACTAAATGCTCGCGGGCGCCGGCGTGCGGGCATGCGACAACGCCGATGTCGTACGACGTCGGTCATGACGCAAGGCCGCGCGCGCAACAGTTGCCCGCGCGCCTACTTCGCGCTGAACCCGCCGTCGGACTTCAGGAGCTGCCCGTTCACCCACCCGCCGTCCGGCCCGCAGAGGAACCCGACCAGCGCCGCGGTGTCGCTCGGCATCGACGGGCGCCCGCCCGGGGTCTGCGCGATCGCCGACTGCCGGATCTCCTCGGTCATCCACCCGGTGTCGTTCGGCCCCGGGTTGACGAGGTTCGCGCTGACGTGCACGTCCGCGAGCTCCTGCGCGGCCCCGACGACCAAGCGGTCGAGCGCGCCCTTGCTCGTGCCGTACGGCAGGTTGAACGCGACGTGGTCGCTCGTGAGCGCGATCACGCGTCGGCGGTCCTCCGGCGCTGGCGCCCCCGCCCGCAGGCGTGCGGCGTACGCCTGGACGAGCAGGAACGGCGCCCGCACGTTGACGGCCATGTGCCGGTCGAACGACTCGAGCGTGGTGGTCTCGAAGTCGGAGTCCACCGACTCGCAGTGCGACATCACGATCGCCGTGACGGGCGCGCCGGCCTCCGCCTCGGCGCGGCCCACGAGCGCGGCCGCCTGTTCCGGGTCCGCCAGGTCGACCGGGAGGCGCGTCACGCGTGCGCCCGCGTGCTCGCACTCGGCGACGACGGAGTCGACGCCGTCCGGATCGGCCGCACCGTGCACGCGGGCGTCGTACGGGCCCCACCACGAGATGGCCAGGTCCCAGCCGTCGGTCGCCAACCGCGCCGCGATCGCGGCGCCGATCCCGGCTCGTCGACCGACACCGGTCACCAGGGCGAGGGGTCTGTGGGACATGGGTCGTGCCTCCAGTCGGGGTCGTCGCAGCGGTGCGCCGACGCGCCCAGCTTGGCATCGCACCCGGTGTCCTGTCGGCGGAGCGCGCCGGGACAGGGCCAAGATGGAGGGATGCCACGCACACGACGTCTGCCCGACCGGCCACGCGGTCGCCGCGGCGGCCGTCCGGACCCGTCCGAGTTCCCCGTCGAACAGATGCGCGACCGCATGTCGTCGTACATCTACGGCAACATCACGGTGCTCGCCGCGGCCATCGCCGTCGACCCGCAGGCGATCCACCACGGCTCGGCCGTGTGGGCCGTGCTCGCGACCGCGGTGCTGACGTACCTGGCGCACGTCCTCTCGCACCTCGTCGCGCACGGGTTCGGCGCCGACGACTCCGAGACGGACGACGCCCGCCGCGAATCGGTGGCCACCATCGTGCGCAACGCCAACCCGATCGCGACGTCCGGCCTGATCCCCGCGGTGCTCTACGCCGCGGCGTGGATCGGGTGGATCCCGGCACCATGGGCGCAGACCGCCGCGCTCGTGATCCTGGCCGTCCGCATCGGCATGGTCGGCGTGTTCATGCAGCGGTTCAGCGGGAAGCGTCCGACCTTCCTCGGCCTCTGGGGCGGCATCGTGCTCGCCGCGGTCGCCTTCGTCATCGGGTTCGTGAAGGTGGTGCTGACGCATTGAGCGAGCAGACCGTGCCGGTGCGCAAGCGCCCCGGGTGGAAGTTCCTGCGCGACCTCGTGATCATCGTGGTCGCGGCGTTGCTGGCGTCGTTCCTGGTGAAGGCGTACCTCGTCCGGTCGTTCTACATCCCGTCGGCGTCGATGGAGAACACGCTCCTGATCGGAGACCGCGTGCTCGTGAACGAACTCGTGCCGGGTGTCGTGCCGGTCAGGCGCGGCGACGTCGTGGTGTTCCAGGACCCGGGCGGCTGGCTCGGCCCCGGGCAGGGCGACGACCTCATCAAGCGGGTCATCGGGCTGCCGGGCGACACCGTCTCGTGCTGCGACACCCAGGGACGGCTGTCGGTGAACGGCCACCCCGTCGACGAGTCGTACGTCGTGCTCCAGCCGGGGTCCGACCGCGTTTCGCTGCAGGACTTCTCGGTCACCGTGCCGAAGGGGCAGCTCTGGGTGATGGGTGACAACCGGTACGAGTCCGCGGACTCCCGCGCGCACGGGACCGTGCCGGTGTCGGACGTCGTCGGGCGAGCGTTCCTGACGACGTGGCCGGTGTCCCGGTGGACGGTGCTGTCGCGGCACGCGGATGTGTGGGACGGGGTGCCCGACCCGTCGTGATCTCGGTTCATGTGCTCGCCTGCCTCGTCTCGCGACGTGGACGGGGGACTCGCGTGTGCCTGCGCCCCGCGGTAGCGTTCGGTGGCCCGCCGGACCCGGCGCGCCGAACGCCGATCGGAGGGATGCCATGACGTCGTCCGAGCAGACGTTCGACTACGTCACCGGCGGCGACGACGAGGTCTCCCTGCGGAAGATCCGCACCGACGGCCCGCAGTCCGGCACGATCGGCCCCCGTCCCGACCACGTCGTCTTCGTGCTCGCCGACGGGCACGCGACGCTGACCGCCGACGACGGCAGCGAGTGGGAGGTCGAGGCCGGCCGCCCGATGATGCTCTCCGCACCGGTCGCCTACGCGTTCGACACCGACGCGACCGCGATGACGCTGCTGCACATCGCCCCGGCGGTGCTCGGCGACGGTGACGAGCTCTCGGAGTTCGTGCAGCCCGCACCCGCGGACCCCGGTGTGGAACCCCTCCTCACCCTGTTGAACGAGGTCACCGACCGCATCCTCGACCCCACGCTCGTGGGTGCCGAACGGGCAGCCCTGAACCGACGGGTCGCCACCGTCGTGCTCTCGACCTTCACCCGCTCGCGCTCGGACGTGGAGGGCCGTCTCCGCCGGGCGATCCGGTTCGTGCACGACCACGCGGGGGAGGACCTCACGGTCGCGGACGTCGCGGCGGCGGCGGACCTCAGCGAACGCGGGCTGCAGGACCTGTTCCGTCGGCGGCTCGCGGTCACGCCGATGCGGTACCTGCGTGAGGTCCGGCTCGACCGGGTGCACCTCGAGCTCGCCGCCCGACGGAACCGGCTCGTGACCGTCGGTGACATCGCGCGGGCGTGGCGGTTCGCGCACCTCGGGCGGTTCGCGGCGGCCTACCGGCGGCGGTTCGGGGAGAGCCCGCACGAGACGCTGCGGCGGTCGGGGCGTGCGGAGGGGTGACTGCCCGCGCCGCGTCAGGCGCCTGTCAGCGATCCGTCGCACCGGAGGAGTGTGCGCGTTCCGCTGCTGCCTTGATCCGCCGCGTGATGGCCGCCGGGATGTGGGCGCCGAGAGCACCGTCGGGGTGCAGTGGCCGGTTCGGGCGGAGTACGTCTGAGTGGTGGAGATCCGGGACCGATCGGTGCCACAGGTGCAGCTTCGATTCGTGCGTGAACGCACCACGCAACGAAGCCAGCTCCTTGCATCTCGGCACCCAGTGGTAGGGCGACGTGCGCAGCAACTGGTAGTCGATGGCTCGAGTCGCACATGCCGCGATCCAGTCCGCGAACTGGATGTTCGCGCTCAACTGGCTGTCGACGTGCATCGGCGGTTCGATGATCCGCCGCATCTCGGGATGATCGGCTGCCCGCCCGAGGATGTGTCCGTACATCTCGGGGAGCCGTGCCGCACGGGTCTTCTCGTTCACTTGATCGATGATGACCATGAGGTTCGCGTCCCGTGAATCCGCGTGTCGGGCCAGCCGGTTGAGCGCCTCCCGCATCGACGTCGTCTCACGGCCGTCCGGGTCGAGCCTGGTCTGCTTCGGTGTGCCGATGGGCTTCTCGTCGGCGTAGTAGAAGAGCGATCCCCCGAGTGTCTTCACCCGTTGCACGAGCCCGGCGAACACACGGATCTGCTCGGGGTAGCGCTGCAGGCTGTCCGGTCGGAAGATGCTCGCTCCCTTCCGCTCCCACCGACCTGGGTGCGCGGCAGCCTCGATCTCCGTCCGGAAGAGCGTCCGTTTCTCGCGGTCGAACTCGGCACCGAACTGTCTCGCGCGGGCGGCCGGGATCACGAAGCCGGCATAGCCGAACGCCGGGCTCGTGTTGAACCGTTCGTGGTCGCGCGCGATGAACGCGCCCGTCTCCCCGATCTCGTCGATGTACGCCAGCAGCATCGCCTCACGCCCCTCACAACGCAGAAACCCACGCTCACGCGTGGGTTTCTCGAGTCGGCGCTCAGAGAACTGTTTCATCTCCAGCTACCGAGAGCGACTTTACCGAAAGGATCCGAGGCGGAGCAAGGCAGGGCGTCTGATCCATCCTGACTCACATCTGATATTCAGGATCGGCAGCCCGTCGTCGTCAACGTCACGGCAGCCACCTCGTCGTTCGACACCGTCGTCTTCTGCGGGCAGAGCTCGTTCGCCCGCACGGTGACCTCGCCGAGGGGGACCCCCGCGAAGTTCGCGGTGCCGCCCGGGAACACCCGCTGGTGCTCGGAGAGCTTGCCGGTGGACGCGAAGACCTTCACCTCGTAGGGGTGGTCCGCCGCGTTGGCCGACACGGTCACGGAGACCTGCCCGGTGGAGTCGTGCGCACCGCAGCCGGCGAGCGTCAGGACCGCGGCGAGGCCGAGGACGAACACGGGGACGACACGACGGAGCACACCGGCAAGGCTACGCCGTCCCCAGGAGCCAGCCGTTGTCCGCGGCGACCCGGAGCGCTTCGGTCGCGTTGCGCGCGGCGGTCTTCCCGATCGCCGACGACAGGTGGTTGCGGACCGTTCCCTCGGACAGGTGCAGGGACCCGGCGACCCCGGCCACGGTCGGTGCCGTCCGGAAGGCGATGAGCACGTCGGTCTCCCGCGGGGTGAGCGGGGACGGGCCAGCGGCGAGGGACTCCGCGGCGAGCACGGGGTCGACGACCCGGAACCCACCGGCGACGCGACGGACGGCGTCGGCGAGCTGTTCGGCGGGGGTGTCCTTCACGACGAACCCCGCGGCCCCGGCCTCCAGCGCACGGCGGAGGTACCCGGGCCGGCCGAACGTCGTCACGATGAGCGATCGGCACCCGGGCAGCGCGCGGGCGAGGGCGGCGGCGGCGGTGAGGCCGTCGGCACCGGGCATCTCGACGTCGAGCAGGGCGACGGTGGCGCGCGAGGACCGTGCTGCTTCGAGGACCTCGTCGCCGCGGGCCACCTGGGCGACGACCTCGATGTCCCGTTCGAGCGACAGCAGGGACGCCAGGGCACCCCGGACGAGCGCCTGGTCGTCGGCGAGCAGCACTCGGATCGTCTCGGTCATCGTCGCTTCCTCTCGACCCGCAGCAGGAAGCCGCCGAGGTCGCTCGTGCCGGTGGTCAGGCTCGCCCCGACGGCGTCCGCACGCTCCCGGAGCCCGCGCAGCCCGTTGCCGGGAGTGGTGGACGCGGCATCCGGGTCGAGCAGCCCGGTCCCGTCGTCCCCGATCGTGAGGGCGGTCCGCGTCAGCGCGACCCGGACCCGGCTGGCGGCAGCGTGGCGGACCACGTTCGTGACGCCCTCGCGCAAGACCCACGCGAACAGGCTCCGCACGTCGTCGGCCGCCGCGTCGCCGTCGGTCGGGAGCACCGCGTCGATCGCCGCGGCTTCCAGTGCCGCGCGCGCCGACACGAGTTCGGCGTCGAGATCGGCCTCCCGGTACCCGCTGACCGCCCGCCGGAGGCCCTGCAGCGCCTCGCGGGAGAGCCGTTCGACGTCCTGCATCTCGGTCTTCGCCCGGGCCGGGTCGACGTCGACCAGCCGTGCGGCGAGCTCGGACTTCATCGCCACGACGGTGAGCGAGTGACCGAGGACGTCGTGCAGGTCGCGGGAGAACCGTGCGCGTTCCTCGACCACGGCGAGGCGGGTGATCTCGTCCTGCGCGACCCCGAGTCGCTGCTCCGCCTCGCGCTGCCGGCCGAAGAAGAGCATCGACGCCCCGACGGACACGGTGATGACCGGGGCGAAGAGGATGCCGCTGTTCACCGCGGCGTCCCACCCGGTGCTCGCGGCGACGAGGAACTGTGCGCCGAGGATCGCGAGCACGACCGCCCCGGCGACCCAGAACCGCTCGGCGACGAACCCGGACAGCGCGGCGACGAGCAGCCAGGTCCAGACGGCGAGGGGTCCGACGACGAACAGCAGCATCCCCGCCAGCAGGGCGACGCCCGCCAGCACGACGACCCGGCCGCGCAGGCTCCGCCGCCACATCAGCTCCGGCGCGAACAGGTACGCCGCGTAGACGACGGCGAGGGCGATGGTCGAGACGACGTGCGCCCGGAGGCTCCGCCCGTCGCTCCAGACGGCGATGATCTCGAGCACCTGCCAGAGGAGCGCGAACACCGCGCCGGTGTACCAGCGGCGCCGCCCGATGCGGATGTCGTCGTCGCTCGCGCCCGGAGGGACGGCCCACGGGAACGAACGGGGAGACGGCCTGGAGGCGCGTGGTGCGTTCTCCGCGCCACGCGCCTCGGCCGTCTTGGTCGCCTCGGACATCCGTGCCAGCGTAGGACCGTCGGTCACTGTCGCGCCGCGTCGCGGCGGTAGCGCCACGCGATCACCGCGGCCAGGACGATCGCCCAGCCCGCCAGGACCATCGCCGGCTCGGCCATGCCCGAGGCCCCGGTCGCCCCGGCACCCATCTGCCCGATGCGGTTCAGCCAGTACGAGGGCAGCAGGTGTGCGACGGAACCCATCCAGTCCGGCATCACCGACAGCGGGACCCAGAGCCCGCCGAGGATCGCCAGGCCCATGAACACCACCATGAACAGCGGCTGCGCGAAGGACGGCTTCGCGAACTGCCCGATCAAGATGGCGATGAGCGCGAACGGGATCACCCCGCACCAGATCCCGAACCCGGCGGCGAACCAGTGCGCCGGGTCGAGCGAGGCGTGCAGGCCCACGGTTGCGACGAGCACCGTGATGACGATCGACACCGCGGCGAAGGCCATCGCGGCGATCACCTTCGACACCATGAAGCCCCACCCGGACAGCGGCGTGACGCGGAGCTGCCGGTTCCAGCCGATGGACCGTTCGTTGACGATCGCGAACGCCTGGCTGAGCGCGGCCATCATCGCCCCGTACGAGGCCATCTGCAGGGTCGTGACGACGAGGTACTGCAGGCGCGTCGTCGGGTCGGTCTGCGAACCGAACGCCGAGCCGAACACGAGCAGCATGATCACCGGGACGGCGAAGGTGAACACCATCGCGCGGACGTTGCGGAGCTGTCGCTTCGTCTCGAGGTACACGTAACGGATCGGCAGCCGGCCGGACGCGGTCACGGTGGTCATGCGAGGACTCCTTCGGGAGCGGTGTCGGCGGTGAGCGCGAGGAAGGCGTCGTCCATGGTCGAGGCGACCACCTGGATGTCGTGCGCCTGCGGGAACGTGGTGAGGAGGGCCCTGAGGGTGTCGTCGCTGCGGTCCGAGCGGAGCGTGACGGAGTCGTGCCGCGCCTCCAGGGAGACGACACCAGGCAGACCGCGCAACGTGACGTGCGCGTCGGTCCCCACCCCGGAGAACCGGACCGCGCGCGTGGCGGTGATCGCCTTGATCTCGGCGGGCGTGCCGTCGGCCACGATCTGGCCGGCGCGCATGATGACGATCCGGTCGGCGAAGGTGTCCGCCTCGTCGAGGTAGTGGGTCGCGAAGACCACAGTTCGCCCGGCGTCGGTGAACTCGCGCATCGACGACCAGAACGTGTGCCTGGCCTCGACGTCCATCGCGGCGGTCGGTTCGTCGAGCACCAGCAGGTCCGGGTCGGAGACCACGGCGACGGCGAACCGCGCCCGTTGCAGCTGCCCCCCGGAGAGCTTGTTCACCCGGCGGCCGGCGATCTCGGTGCAGCGTGCTCGGCGGAGGGCCTCGTCGACGGGCATCGGACGACGGTGCGCCGCGGCGACGAGGGCGACCGCGTCCCGGACCGTCATGTCCGGCAACAGCGCGCCGCCCTGGAGCATCGCCCCGACCCGGCCGGTGACCACCGCGGAGCGGGGTTCCTCGCCGAAGAGCAGGGCCTTGCCGGTCGTCGGCGTGGACAGCCCGAGCGCGAGGTCGACCGTCGTGGTCTTGCCCGCGCCGTTCGGGCCGAGGAGGGCGACGACCTCGCCCGGACGGATCGTCAGGTCGACGCCGTCGACCGCGGCCACGGCGCCGAAGCGCTTGCGGAGGTCGCGGAGCTGGATGACCGGTGTGTCGTTCATGGCCCCGAGCCTGGCGTGCGGAGGGATCCGGGCCCGCTGTCGTGCGTCACGGATCCGGCATGACATCTGTCACGGTCGGACCCGGCGTCCTCCGTACTGGGGACTGGGACTGTCCGGTAGGCGCGTTAGCGTTGGGGCATGCACCTCGACTCCGCCGTCTCCGACCGCACCGCGCCGGAAGCCGTCCGGCGGGCCGCGCTGCTCGCCGCGCTCGACGTCGTCGAGGGTGGTGCCGAGGAACGCTTCGAACGGATCACCCGCATTGCACGAGAGGCCTTCGGCGTGAGCGGTTCGTTCCTCAACCTCGCCCGCGAGACCGACGTCTTCATCAAGTCGCAGCAGAGCGACACGGTGTTCGGCCCGACGATCCCGCTGCAGGACACCTTCTGCGGCCGGACCCTCGCGATGGAGGGCCCCGTGGTCGTCCCGGATGCCCGTGCCGACGCCCGGTACGCGGACATGCCGATGGTCGTCGACGACCCGAACGTCCGCTTCTACGCCGGGGTGCCGCTCCGTGCGGGAGAGGACGACGTCAAGGTCGGCACGCTCTGCCTCATCGACCCGCAGCCCCGCACCCTCGACCCCGACGACCTCGCCCTGCTCCAGGAGCTCGGCGTCTGGGCGGAGCGCGAGCTGGCCGCCGGCGCCGACGAGGACCGCCTCCGCTCGGTGCTCGCCGGCCTCGAACCCTCCGCCGTCGACCTGCCCGGGTACCGCGTCGGGGGCATGTCGAAGCCGCACGGCGTCGTGTCCGGCGACTTCCACGACTGGCACCTCGACGGGGACTCGCTCGTGGTGACCGTCGCGGACGTCATGGGCAAGGGGATGTCCGCCGGGCTCCTCGCCGCGACCATCCGCGGTGCCCTGCTCGCGCGGGGGACGGCGTCCTCGAGCGATGCCGTGGCGGCGCTCGAGGCGCAGGTCGGCCCCGACCTGTCCCGAGCGGAGTCCTTCGCGACCCTGTTCCACGGACGCCTGACGACCGCGACCGGACGGATGGAGTTCACCGACGCCGGCCACGGCCTCGCGATCCAGCTCCACGCCGACGGGACCGAGAGCGTGCTGCGCTCCTACGACCTGCCGATCGGCCTGCACCCGGTGGGGGCCGCACGGGTCACGGGCACGCTCGAGCTCGAGCAGGGGGACGTCCTGCTGCTCGTCAGCGACGGGGCACTCGAGCTGTGGGACTCCACGCTGGCGTCCCTCGGTGCGCTCGGGGCGATGTGGCGTGACGCGCCGGACATCGACGTGTTCCTGGGGCGGGTGCGGGCCCGTGCGGTGACCCACGACCCGGGGGACGACCTGACGGTCGTCGTCGTCGCGCGCGACTGACGCCCGCGCGGGTCGCTCGCCGAACGGGCACTATTCGTCGCGCTCGACGCCGGTGGGCGGCACTTCGTGCCCGCTCGGCGGAAGCGAGTGGCGTGTTCTGCCCGGTCGCCCGGGCAAGTGGCGGGCGTGCGGCCTGGAGGCGCGGGGCGGCCCCGCCTCGTCCCTCACGTCCGACGCGCGCGGGGTCGGACATCGAGCGGGCACTATTCGTCGCGCTCGACGCCGGAGGGCGGCACTTCGTGCCCGCTCGGCGGACGTGAGCGGCGTGTTGTGCCCGGTCGCGGGCAAGCGGCGAAGCGGGCAGGCGGGCACGCCAGCGGGCGTGCGCCCGCTGGCGCGCTACGCGCCGAGGCGCTCGATGAGCTCGCGGTAGCGCTCGGCCGTCCGGGTGACGATCTCCTCGGGCAGCACTGGGGGCTTCCCCTGCCGGTCCCAGTTCGCGCTGAGCCAGTCCCGCACGATCTGCTTGTCGAACGACTCCGTGCGGTTCCCCGACCGGGCGTCCCAGTAGCGGCTGGAGTCGCTCGTCAGGACCTCGTCCGCGATCCGGATCTGCCCCGACGCATCGCGCCCGAACTCGAACTTCGTGTCCGCGATGATCACTCCACGCGACAACGCGATCGCCGCCGCTTCCGAGTACACCCGGAGCGACAGTTCCCGCAGCGCCGCAGCCGCCTCGGCACCGACCAGCGCCACGGTCTGCTCGAACGAGATGTTCTCGTCGTGCTCGCCCTGCGGCGCCTTGTACGCCGGCGTGTAGATCGGTTCCGGCAACTGGTCGCCGTTCGACAGCCCGGCGGGGAGCGGCACGCCGCAGACGCTGCCGGACTCCTGGTACTCCGCCCAACCGCTGCCGACCAGGTACCCGCGGACGACGCACTCGACCGGGAACATCTCGAGCGGCATCACGTGCATCGACCGCGAGGCCACCGATGCGGGCACCGGGGTGCCGCCGGCGGACGGCGCGATGAGGTGGTTCGGGACGTCGGCCAGCCGGGTGAACCAGAAGCGTGACAGCCGCGTCAGGAGCTCGCCCTTGCCCGGGATCGGCGGCTCGAGCGCGAAGTCGTAGGCGCTCACCCGGTCCGAGGCGACGAGCAGCAGTTCGGAGGCGCTCGCGACGTCGGCGGTGCCGGTCGGGACGTAGAGCTCCCGGACCTTGCCGGACGACACGTGCTGCCAGCCGTCGAGCACGGGTGCCGGGCTCATCGGGTGACCTTCGCGGCGATGTCGGTGCGGAACTGCGCGCCCTCGAGCGTGATGTCGCCCAGGCCGGCGTACGCGCGGTCGCGGGCCTCGGCGAAGGAGGACCCGGTGGCGACGACGCTCAGCACCCGGCCCCCGGTCGCGACGAGCTGGTCGTCGAGGACCCCGGTGGCGGCGTGCGCCACGGAGACCCCCTCGCGGGCGTTCGCGGCGTCGATCCCGGTTATCGGACGACCGGTCTGCGGATTCTCCGGGTAGCCCTCGCTCGCGAGCACGACCGCGACCGCTGCGTCCGGACGGAACGACGGTGTCGGGGTCCCGCCGAGCTGACCGGTGGCCGCGGCGAACATGAGGCCGCTCAGCGGGGTCGCCAGGCGGGGGAGGACCACCTGGGTCTCCGGGTCGCCGAAGCGCGCGTTGAACTCGATGACCCGCACGCCCTGCTCGGTGACGATCAGGCCGCAGTAGAGCAGCCCGACGAACGGCGTGCCCTCGTGCTCGAGTCGGCGGACGGTGGGGAGAGCCACCAGGTCGGTGACCTCGTCCACGAAAGCGCGTTCCGACTCCCAGCGGTCGGCGAGCCACGGCAGCGGCGAGTACGCGCCCATGCCGCCCGTGTTCGGCCCGGCATCGCCGTCGCCGAGGCGCTTGTAGTCCTGTGCGGGGGTGAGCGGCCGGACGTCGTGCCCGTCGCTCAGGAAGAACAGCGAGACCTCTTCACCGTCGAGGAACTCCTCGACCACGACGTGGCCGTGCTGGAGCCAGTAGGTGGCGTGGTCGATGGCGGCCTGGCGGTCCTCGGTCACCAGGACGCCCTTGCCCGCGGCGAGCCCGTCGGCCTTCACGACGTACGGGGCACCGAGTTCGTCGATCGCCGCGACGGCTTCGTCGACGGTGCCGGCGTAGACCGGACGTCCGGTGGGCACGGCTGCCTCGGACATGATGCGCTTGGCGAAGGCCTTCGAACCCTCGAGCTGCGCGGCGGCCTTGCTCGGTCCGAACACCGGGATGCCCCGGGTCCGGACGGGGTCGGCGACGCCCGCGATGAGCGGCGCCTCGGGCCCGACGACGACGAGTTCGATGCCGTTCTCGATCGCGTACTCGGCGACGAGCGCACCGTTCGTCGGGTCGAGGGACACCGTCTCGACGTCGGCGGCGATGCCGGCGTTGCCGGGCGCAGCCGTGATGACGTGACCGGCCCGCTCAGCGAGGAGGGCCGTGATGATCGCGTGCTCGCGGGCACCGGAACCGAGGACGAGGATTCGCACCCGATCACCCTACCGATCCCGACTCGCCGGTTGCGATGCGACGGCTAGCCTGTGGACATGCCACCCAGGAGGATCGAGGACGCCGAGGGCCGCGCAGCTCTCGCCGCCGTGCAGCAGGGCTCGACCGCCCGGCCCGACCTGGCGACCGCGGTCCGCTGGTCGTTGCAGCGCCTCGCCGACGAGGTCCCGGGCAACAGCGTCGAGGTCCGCGTCCCACCGTTCGCCGCTGTGCAGGCCGTGCCGGGCCCGCGGCACACCCGTGGGACCCCGCCGAACGTCATCGAGACGGACGCGGCGACGTGGTTGGCGCTCGCCACCGGCGCGCTCCGCTGGGACGAGGCGGTCGCGCAGTCGCGCGTCAGCGCGTCCGGATCGCGTGCCGACCTGACGGCGTTCCTGCCGGTCCGGCTGGACGTCTGAAACGGTCCGCGGCGACGGACGGGAGGCGCGTGGCGGGCCCGACCCGTGCCTCCAGGCCGGTACGCACGCACTTGCGTAGGTGGACTAACCGAATTAGGTAGTGCCTACTGATGTGACGTCACCAACCGGCCGAATACCGTAGAAGTCGCCGGGATTCGGACCCGACCCGAACGGGTCCGAACCCGGCGACAGGGTCAAAGGTACGCGACATTTGTCACACCGTGTCAACTGTTCCGGCGAGTCGTGCTGCATTCCGCAACGGACCTGCGACTTCCGGACGGTCCGTTGCGCCCGGAGCAGCAGTTCACGGAGCGCAGCAGTTCACGGAGCTCACAGCAGCTCGGCGAGCTCCGTGCGCGCGTGCAGGTCCCACTTCGTGAACACCCGTGACAGGTGCGCGTCGATCGTCCGCACGCTCAGGCCGAGCGACTCCGCGATCCGCCGGTTGCTCAGGCCCTCGGCCGCGAGCTTCGCGACCTCGTACTCGCGGTTCGTCAGGGGTGTCTTCGACCGGCCGGCGGTGACCGCCATGCCGTGCGTCGCCAGGACGCCCTGCGCCGCGATGATACGGGTGCGGTCGTCCGCGCGGATCGCGTCGGCGTACTCGACGATCGCGCCGGCGAGCGGGCCGTCCACCCGCGCGGCCGCCGTGCGCATCCGGTCGAGCGACGCCGCGGAGTCCCGCCCGTTCAGCATGTCGTTCGTGTAGTGCAGCGTCTGCGCGTACATGACGTGGGTCCAGGACCCGTTCGCGGTGCCGCGCTCGATGATCTCGTCGGCGTGCCGGAGACCGGCCGGGTTGCCGAGCACGGCCTCGGCCCACGAGATCGTCACGGCGACCTGCTCGCCGATGATCCGCATCGCCCGGAGCGGTGTCGACCGTGCCCGTTCGAGCGCTGCCGTCGCCTCCTCGGCGCGACCCGCGTAGGCGTACGACATCGCGAGCCGGGCCCACGGGTACGCCGCGAAGCCGCCGTGGTCCGCCACGTCGTAGCGCTCGCAGGCGGCCGAGAACGCGGCGACGGCGTCGTCCCAGCGGCGCTGACCGAGCGCGAGGTTGCCCTCGCCGATGAGTTCCAGGGTGAAGTCGTACTTCAGGTACGGGCTGGAGCGCCGGACCGGGACCTCGGTGATGAGCTCGGCGATGTCGCCGCGCCAGACCTGCAGCTGGTGCATGACGGAGACGATCTCGCCGACGCTCCACGGGGCGTCCTCGAGGTGCTCGACCGCGGTCGCCAGACACGCCTTCCCGAGGGCCGCGGCGTCGTCGAGCCGACCGGCGGTCGCGAGGGCCATCACCGCGCACGGGGCCAGGCAGAGGAACGCGAACGGGATCGTCGGTGCGTGCACGATGCCCGTCCGCTCGAGCTCGGCGCGGACCTCGTCGAAGCGGCCGCCCCAGCCGAGGTGCGCCAGCCGCAGCAGCCGGAGCCGCTCGGCCCCGTCGGCGGACACGAAGCGGACCGCGACGTCCGTCAGGGCCACCGCGGCCAGGGTGTCGTCGTCGTGGAACTGCCGGATGTTGGCCAGGGTCTCGCACGCCTCGATCACCGCGGTGTCGTCGACCTCGTCCGGGGCGGAACGGACCACGGCCCAGGCGGCCTCGGCGTCCGCCCGGCCGGCCTCGCGACCGGTGCTGTACGAGTACGCGAGGGACCGGAGGCAGTGCGCGGCCACCCGTTCGGTCGGGGTCAGCGTCGTGCGGAGGGCAGCCGAGGCCAGGGCGACGGCGCTCTCGTGCTCCTGCAGCCGGACCGCGACCTGGGCGCCGTCGAGCAGCTGGTCGACGGGCGGGAGCACGCCGCACTCGAGCGACCAGAGCGCGGCGCGGAGCCGTGCGGCGGGCGGTGCACCCTCGGGGCGGTCGGTGCGGAAGGCGTTGGCGCGGGCGAACAGTGCGGTGCGCCGCGCCACCGGGACGAGCGCGCGGACGACCTCGCCGACGAGCGGGTGCGACGGCCGGACCACGGCCGCGCCGTCCTCGAGCGAGTCGATCCGGACGAGCCCGAGCGCCACGACGCGGTCGACGTCCCCGCCGCTGACCAGACCGACGAGCCGGGCGAGGGGGATGGGGTCGGCGAGGGCCACGATGTCGACCACGTCGCGGAGGTCCTCCGGCAGGGAGCCGAGCTCGGTGCGGTACATGTCCGCGAGGCTGTTCGACGCCGTCACCCGGCCGCGCCAGTACCACCCGGTGGCGGTCTGGTCGAGGGCTCCGGAGGCGAGCGCGGACCGCACGACCTCGCGGATGTAGAGCGGGTTGCCGGCCGTCGCACGGTGCACCCGCTCGGCGGAGGCGGTCTCGAGCTGGGCACCGAGGGCCTCGGCGATGAGCGAGGACGTCTCGTGCAGGTCGAGCGGCTCGAGGTCGATCCGCTCGAGCAGGTCGTCCTGCCACAGCGCGCGGAGGGGCTCGGGCAGCGCCGTGAAGTCACGGCAGGTCAGCACCAGACGCGCACCCTGCTCCCGCACGAGCCACGAGACGTACCGCGCCGAGATCGCGTCGAGGTGGTCGGCGTCGTCCACCCGGAGCAGGACGTCGCGGTCGGCGAGGTCCTCGGTCTCGCGGAGGCGCTGCTCGGCCCCGCCGGCGCCGACGAGTTCCGCGAGCGATCCGGGCAGTTCGCCGAACCGCTCGGCGACGGCGCCGAACGGCATCGACCGGCTGGCAGCCACCGCGGTGATCGGCACGACGAGGGTCCGGCCGGAGGTGTCCCGACCGGCGACACGGTCGGTCACGCGAGCGGCCGCGGAGCTCTTGCCGAGGCCCGGCGCGCCGACGAGGGCGACGCTCCACCGGTGCTCGGCGACGACGGAGACGGCCCGGTCCTCCTCACGACGCTGGAGGAGCGGCCACGCCACACGGGCCGGGACACGGGCCGCACGTGCTGTCCGTTCGCGCATCCGCCTCACCTCCTCCGCGTGGGATACCGATCGGTGTCGACCATCCTCCCCCGGATCTGACCGCCCGTGCAGGCCTGAGCACGTCCCACAGTGGGGGACAATGGACGGGTGAGCAACACCGATCGACCCGACGAACGACCGGCTCCGGCGCCGAACGCCGTCACCTCCTCCGACGAGGTGACGATCCGCCGTGCCCCGAAGTTCGGCGTCTTCATCGTGGGCGGGGCGCTCCTCGGCTTCGTCGCGACGCTGATCGTCGTGTCGCTGACCATGAACATCGACCGCGGCGACCAGCAGGAGACCGCGAGCTTCGGCAGCCTGGTGGGGTACTTCAGTCTGTGGGGCGTCACCATCGGCGCCTTCGTCGGCGCGGTGGTCGCGGTCGTCCTGGACCGCGTGTTCGCGCGACGGGCCGCTCGCCTCACGGCGGAGCGCGTCGAGGTCGAGCTGCCGCCCGAGACGGTCGAGGGTGAGATCGAGGACCACGGCGACGCTGCCGGGGGCAGCGACCGGACGCGGTAGACGCGACCACGAACGGACTGGAGGCGGGGGGGGGGGGGGGGCCCCCCCCCCCCCCCCCGGGGGGGGGGGGGGGGGGCCCCCCCCCCCGCCCCCCCCCAGAACCCCCCGCCCACACCGCCAGCGGCCCCCACGGCCCCCCGGCGGGGTGGGGGCGACCCC
>NZ_JBEPKX010000035.1:0-45567 GCF_040544915.1 Curtobacterium sp. 1544 | reverse complement strand
CCCGGGGGCTGGTCCCGGTGGGGCCCGCCCCCACCCCTGCGGCGCGCCCAGCCCCCCCCCCCCCGCCCCCGGGGGGGGCCGGGGGGGGGCCCCCGGGGGGGGGGGGGGGGGGGGGGCCCCCCCCCGCGCCTCCAGACCGCCCTTCGGTCGCGTTCGACTACCCGCGTCGCGCCGCGCGACGCAGCGCACGCCGGAACCGGCGCGGCTCCACGCCGAGGCGTTCGAGGACGTCGTGCGCGGCGCCCATGAAGGGGTCGTCGACGCCGTCGAGCACCGCGAGGACGACGTGGTGCGGACGGACCCGCTTGAGGGGTCCGGCGATCTGGGCGGCCCGCGCGAGGATGCGTGCGGCGGCCGGCGTGCAGGTGACGCGGTCGGTGACGTCCGGGCAGACGGCACCGGCGCCGATGAAGACGCTGCTCGCGGTCCGGATGCGTTCGGGCGAGACGCCGTGCGCCTCGAGGACGTCACGGAAGCGGGGCATGCCGCTGCAGAGCGTGACGGCGGCCAGCAGCAGGTGCTCGGCGTCGAGGAAGCCGTACCCGGTCTCTCGGGACTCCTGCTCGGCGAGCAGCACGATTTCGCGGCCGTGCCGAAGGGTGGGCATGGCGACGGAGAGCGCGGCGGTCTGCATACATACAGAATATCTCATGTGCAGGCGCGCACCAGAGGAGATCTCGGGTCCGCTCGGTACGATCCGTGCATGGAGCAGCCCGTCGTCGGCCTCGTCGTCCACCCGACCAAGAACGTGCAGGAGTCCGTCGTGACCCTGCAGCGCTGGAACGCGTCCGGGCGCGGGCGGCTCGTCGCCCGGCGAGCGGACGCGCAGCGCATCGGGGGTGGTGTCGACGTCATCGGCGACGAGGACTTCACCGAGGAGGTCGACCTCGTCGTCGCGCTCGGCGGGGACGGCACGATGCTCGGCGCCATGCGACTCGTGGCGAAGCGCCCCGTGCCGGTGCTCGGCGTGAACTACGGCAACGTCGGCTTCCTGGTCGAGATCGAACCTCCCGAGCTCGAGGCCGCACTCGAACGGCTCTCCGCCGGCGACTACCAGCTCGAGCCGCACCACGCGCTCGAGGCCCGGCTGTTCTGGAGCGGGGCGCGCACCGACTACCTCGCGTTCAACGACCTCACCATCGTGCGGCGCCCCGGCGCCGGGCAGGTCTCGGCGGACCTCAGCGTCGGCGGGCTCGGGTACGGGTACTACCGCGCGGACGCCATCGTCGCCGCGACCCCGGCCGGGTCCACCGCGTACAACTACGCCGCAGGCGGACCGGTCCTCTCCCCCGCCCTGTCCGGCTCCGTCGTGACCCCGGTCGCCCCGATGGCGGGGATCGACCGCGCCGTGGTGCTCGCCGCCCGCGAGCGCTACCGGTTCGACATCGCCGAGGGCACCAGGAGCGCCGCGCTCGAGGTCGACGGTCTCGTCGTCGGCGAGGTCGCGACCGGTGCGCAGCTCGACGTC
The DNA here is from genome assembly GCF_040544915.1 of Curtobacterium sp. 1544. NCBI lineage: Bacteria > Bacillati > Actinomycetota > Actinomycetes > Micrococcales > Microbacteriaceae > Curtobacterium > Curtobacterium sp. 1544. The sequence continues at coordinate 44,099 of NZ_JBEPKX010000035.1, read as the reverse complement.
CGGCTCCGGAAGGACGCCGGGAGCGTCGTGCGGCTCGACGCCGAGCGGCACGGACGGACGGGCCGGGTGAAGCTCAGCCTGCTCGACCTCCCGGTGCGCCCGGACCAGCTCATCGAGCTCATCCCGCAGGACCTCCGGCAGAAGCTCGGTCGCGAGGTCGAGGAGTAGGGACACCTCCTGGGAACGTGAATGGCCCGCTCACACCGAAGTGCGAGCGGGCCGTCCCATCACCCCACCGGATCGTCTTCCCACAGAACGACCCGGTTCCCCGTGCCGGCACTCACGCGCCGGCCGAAGTCCGCTGACCTCAGTCGGTCAGGTACAGCTGCATGTCCTGCGAGACCGCCTTGGCGAAGAGGCGGAGCTTCGCACGGGACTCCACCCGGCTGACCGCCTGGCGGGTCGTGTGGACGATCTTGGAGATCTCGTCGAGCGTCATCGGCTTGTCGTCGTCGAGGCCGTAGCGCATGCGGATCACGTTCGCCTCGTCGCTCGGCAGCTCGGCGACGATCGAACGGATGTCGCGGTGCAGGAGCGTGGTCTCGGTGAGCTCGTTCGGGGACGCTGCGTCCTCGTCCTCGATGAAGTCGCCGAGCTCGCTGTCGTCGGAGTCGCCGACGACGGTGTGGATCGAGACCGGCTCGTGCGAGCGGCCCTTGAGGTCGACGAGTTCCTCGACGCTCATGCTCAGCTCGGCGGCGACCTCGTCGGGCATCGGCGCACGGCCGAGGTCGACGGTGAGGTCACGCTCGGTGCGGGAGATCTTGTTGATCAGTTCGACCGTGTGGACCGGGATGCGGATCGTGCGGGCCTTGTCTGCGAGGCCGCGGGAGATCGCCTGACGGATCCACCAGGTGGCGTACGTCGAGAACTTGTAGCCCTGCGTGAAGTCGAACTTCTCGACGGCACGGACGAGGCCGAGGTTGCCCTCCTGGATGACGTCCATGAAGGGGAGGCCACGCTGCGAGTAGCGCTTGGCGATGCTCACGACCAGGCGGAGGTTCGAGGTGATCATCCGCTCCTTGGCACGTTCGCCGTCACGGACGAGCCAGCGGAGTTCACGCTGCAGGGTCTTCGCGAGCCCGGCCTCGGTGTTCAGCTTCTCCTCGGCGAAGAGGCCGACCTCGATGCGGCGGGCGATCTGGGCTTCCTCTTCAGCGGTGAGGAGCGAGAGGCGTCCGATGTGGCGGAGGTAGTCGCCGACCTGGTCGACCGAGGCGCCGCGGACACCCGCGAGCTGCTCGTCGGCTTCGACCTCGGTGTCGAGCGTGGTGGTCTCGACCGCGGTGACCGTGGTCTTCGCTGCGGCTGCCTTCTTGGAGCGGCGCGCGGTGGTGCCGGTGGTCGTCGTCTTGGGTGCTGCGGTTGCGATCGTCATGATGACTCCCTGCGTTCGACGGGTGATGACCTCGTTGGGGGTGTCACGAGTAAAGCGTTCCGGAGGTGTACCCCACAAACCGATGCGATCGATTCTCAGGCTTCTCCGTGCTTCATCATCGAAACCGTCCCCCACGGGGTACAGCATGTCGCCAGTCTGGTCCCCCGACAGCCCGGGAATCAAGGGCATGACGTGATGTTTCCGGCGTTGCATCGGTGTTTCATGCTCGTTTCCGAACCTGTACCCCGCTGTGCCGCGTCGAGCGGACACAGAAAAGGGGTACGCCTGACCGGATCATCGCGACCCGGTCGTCGTACCCCGAAAACCGAACAGGTGGGGGTCACCAGGAGGGTTCGAGCCACCCTTCGCGGCGCTTCGACACCTCGAGGTCGGCGTCGCGGTCGAACTCGTCGTACTCGCTCTCGATGTCGCCGACCAGGCTCCGGCCGGAGAACCCGTGGCCACGGACGGCGCTGCGGCCGGAGATGATCTGTGTGATGGACATGCCGACGATGCTCACCCCGGCCGGCGACGACGGGGTGAACGCGCGGTGACGATCCCCGGACGCTCAGACGTCGATGTCGTCGTCGTCCCCGTCGGGCCAGACGGCATCGTCGCGCGCGGGGTCGGCGATGACCGTGTGCCCGAACGCGTCCTCGGGGTCGAGGTCCGCCGGGTCGACGTCCGACGGGTCGAGGCCCGCCGGGTCGAGGCCCGCCAGGTCAGCGGGGTCGGTGTCGCGGTTCGGGCGCATGCCCGACAGGGTCACACCGCGCGGTGAACGCCGGGTGAAGCCGTCCGTGACGGGCGGAGTGCTACTCGGCCGAGGCGGGTGCCGGCGCCGGGACGCCGTGCTCACGCTCGAACCGCGCACGCTCCTCGGCCTCGACCTTGGCGTACGCGGCACGCTCGGTGCGGTCGGCCCGCATGATGGCGCGCATCACGAACCAGAAGATGAGGCCGACGACGACGGTCGGCGTCAGGGCGAAGATGATCCCGGTCACGACTCCATGCGGCACCGCAGCATCGTACCTCGCCGAACCGTGCGCTACTTGACCAGGGGGAACAGGATCGTCTCGCGGATGCCGAGCCCCGTGATCGCCATGAGCAGGCGGTCGATGCCCATGCCCATGCCACCCGACGGCGGCATCGCGTGCTCGAGCGCCCGCAGGAACTCCTCGTCGACGCGCATCGCCTCGAGGTCGCCGCCGGCGGCGAGCTTGGCCTGCTCGACGAAGCGCTCCCGCTGCACGACCGGGTCGACGAGCTCGGAGTACGCCGTCGCGAGCTCGAAGCCGCGGACGTACAGGTCCCACTTCTCGACGATGCCCGGACGGGTCCGGTGCTCGCGGGTCAGCGGGGAGGTGTCGACCGGGAAGTTCATCACGAACGTCGGGCGGTCCAGCGAGTCGATGACGAAGTGCTCCCAGAGCTCCTCGACGTACTTGCCGTGCGTGGCGTGCGCGACCTCGACGCCCTCCGCAGCGGCGAGTGCCTGCAGCTCGGACAGCGGCGTCTCCGGGCTGATCTCGCGACCGGCGGCCTCGGACAGCGAGCCGTACATGTCGATGCGCGGCCACTCGCCCCCGAGGTCGTACGTCGTGCCGTCGGCCCACGTGACCTCGAGCGCCCCACCGGTGACCGCGCGGGCGGCGTTCTGCACGAGCTCCTGCGTGAGGTCGGCCATCTGCTCGTAGTCGCCGTACGCCTGGTACGCCTCGAGCATCGCGAACTCGGGCGAGTGCGTCGAGTCGGCGCCCTCGTTGCGGAAGTTCCGGTTCACCTCGAACACCCGGTCGATGCCGCCGACGACCGCCCGCTTGAGGAAGAGCTCCGGCGCGATGCGCAGGTACAGCTCGGTGTCGAAGGCGTTCGAGTGGGTCACGAACGGTCGCGCCGAGGCACCGCCGTGCTGGGTCTGCAGCATCGGGGTTTCGACCTCGAGGTAGTCGTGACCGGCGAACGTCTGTCGGAGCGAGGCCATCACGGCGGCACGGGCACGGACGGTGGCCCGCGCTTCCTCGCGCACGATGAGGTCGAGGTACCGCTGGCGGACCCGGGTCTCCTCGTTCAGTTCGTTGTGGAGGTTCGGCAGCGGCAGGATCGCCTTCGCCGCGATCGCCCACTCGTCGACCATGATCGACAGCTCGCCACGACGCGAGGAGATCACACGGCCGTGCACGAACACGTGGTCGCCGAGGTCGACGAACTCCTTCCAGCGTGCCAGCGACTCCTCGCCCACCTCGGCGAGGGAGACCATCGCCTGGATGCGGGAGCCGTCGCCGGACTGCAGCGACGCGAAGCAGAGCTTGCCGGTGTTGCGCGAGAACACGATGCGGCCCGCGACGCCGACGACGTCGTCCGTCTCGACCCCGGTCTCCAGGTCGGCGTACTCGTCGCGGACCGCCTTGATCGTCGTCGTGATCGGGAGCTCGGCCGGGTACGCCTCGATCCCCGACTCGAGGAGCTTCGCCCGCTTGTCGAGCCGGACCTGTCGCTGCTCGCTGGTCTCTTCCGCGGAGAGCTCGGTGGCGGGTGCGGTCTCGTCGGTCATGCTGGTGCGGCTCCGATGGTCGTGGGGGTCCCCGAAATCGTACCGCCCGCCCCGACTACAGCGTCGCCTGCCCGTCCACCGCGGCGAGCGCGTTGTCCACCGCGGTGCGGACCAGCGCGCCGAGGACCCGGCCCGGGTACTCGACCCCGATGTCGGAGAGCGTGCCCGCGGACTGGTCGACGATGGCGGTCGAGAAGCTCACCGCGGCCCGGACGGCATCGGCGTAGGCGGGCCGGTCCTGCTCGGTGACGACGAACGGCTCCGCACCCATCTCCACGACGAGCGCCTGCGCGATCGGGAGCACGGGCGCCGGCGCGGTCACGGCGCAGTACGCGTCGCGGAGCCGGGTGAGGTCCACGCTCGTCCCGGTGAACGCCATCGCGGGGTGGATCGCGAGCGGGATCGCGCCGGCCGCCATCGCGGGCTGCAGGATCCCGACGCCGTGGTCCGGGCTGGTGTGCACGACGAGCTGTCCCGGCTGCCAGATGCCCGCGTCGGCGAGCCCCTGTACGAGGCCGGCGAGCTGGTCGTCCGGCACCGCGAGGAGCACGAGTTCACTGCGCTCGACGAGGTCCGGCGTCTCGAGGACGGGGGCACCGGGCAGCATCGCCTCGGCGCGGTCGCGTCCGGCCTCGGACACCGCGGTGACACCGACGACGGCGTGCTCCGCGTTCGCGAGCGCGGCGCCGAGGACGGGTCCGACCCGCCCGGCGCCGACGACGCCGATGCCCAGCCGTCCCGCCCTCACCGGTCGGCTCCCGGCGGCGGGACCTCGCCCCAGGGGCTGACTGGAGGCACGGTGCCGGTCGCGCGGTCCGCGTCGGGTCCGGCAGGGGCTCTGTCCACGGCCGTCTGCGGTTCCGCAGCGTCCGTGGCGGACGTGTGCCGGGCCTCCCGTTCGCGCCACCGGTGGGACGTGTCGACCGCAGCGGCCTCGACGGCACGCTCCGCGGTGTCCGACCACAGCCGCTGCGCGTCGCGCGCGTCGAGCGCACCGACCCGGGCCGACACCGGACCCTGCACGGTCTGCACGTGCACCGACGCGAGCCGCAGCGCACGCTCGAGCGGTCCCTGGGACACCTTGACGCTCTGCACGCGTGGCAGGGGCACGATCACGAGCGAGCGCCAGACGGCGCCGAGCCGGAGCAGGACGGCGCCGGGGACGAAGCGGTAGCCGTTGCGGCGGAACGCGAACGGGCGCAGCCAGGCGCCACGGCGGGGCGAGTGCACGAACCCGCCGCGGTCGCGCGTGGTGGTGAGGCTGTCGTCGACGACGTTCACGGCTTCCGAGGAGCCCTCGCGGAGTTCCTCCTGCGACGCCGCGGGTCCGGCGACGGCGGTGCCGACGAGGCCGGGGAGGATGATGTCGAGGACCTCGCGGACGTCGCGCGCGGTGCCGACCGGCAGCACGATCGACGAGACCTGCTGGTTGTTCGACGCTCCGTTGCCGGCGTTCGTCGCGCGGTTGATGCGGACGTCCCACCAGCCGAAGGGCCGCCAGAGCAGCGGCTGGGCGACGCTCACGGCGTGGATGCGACCGGGCGGCAGTGTCTCGTTCGAGGTCGACACCAGGCCGAAGCCGATCCGGATGCCGTCCCGCGTCTCGGCGATCGTGTACTGCAGCGAGCGCGAGAACTTGCGGACGTAGTAGCCGCCGGCACCGATCACCGCGGGGAACAGGCCGAAGAGGATGCCGTACTCGTCGGTGAGCGCGACGCTGACGATCATCGCGGCGACCGCCAGCAGGATGAACACCGTCGTCCCGGAGAGCAGCATCGACGCGATGAGCCGACCGGGGTGGACCTTCACGATCCGGGTCGCACGGACCGCGGCGGGGTCGAGTTCCGGCGAGAAGATCTCGTCGACGCGGTCTTGCAGGACGCCGTTCGACAGACGTGCCGAGCCGCTGGACTCCTCGTCCTTCGCGCCGGACGCGAGCACGAGGATGCGCTGCCGGAGGTCGTCCGCCGCCTTCGTGCCGAGGTAGGCGAGCTGCACGTTGGCGTCGTTGCCGGCCTGGGCGATCTCGAGCTTCGCCGTACCGAAGATCCGCGGTACGAGCGGCCGGGAGATGTTGATGCCCTGGATCCGGTCGAGCCGCGCCTTCCGGTTCGTCCGGAACAGCACGCCGGAGCGGACCTCGACGATCTCGCCGGTGACGCGGAACTCGTGCATCCGCCACGACAGGTAGAACAAGCCGATCAGCACGACGAGGAGCACCACGATGCCGAGCAGCACCCACCCCACGACGCCGTGCTCGTACACGTAGCGGACCGGGTCGCCGTCGTCCTGCGGGCCACCGCCGGGGATGAAGAACTCGACGAGCTGGTCGCGCAGGCTGTTCAGCACGTAGCCGAGGATGACGATGAGGAAGATGCCGCCCTTGAGCAGCGGCGTCAGCGGGTGCATGCGGTGCCACTCGCCGTCGGTGAGCGGTGCGGCGGCCGCGGCGTTGCCGTGGCTCGGCGGTGCGGGCGGCGGCGGCCCGGGTCGGAACGTCATGCGCGCCCCTACAGTCCGGCGCGACGCGACTCGGCGAGCTCGACCAGTCGGTCGCGGAGCTCGTCGGCGTCCTGGAACGGGATGCCCGGGATCCGGACGTTGGTCGACGCCGCAGCGGTCACGAACTTCAGCTCGCTCATGCCGAGCACCCGGTCGAGGGGGCCGCGGTTCACGTCGACGAGCTGCATGCGGCCGTACGGCACCGCGGTGAAGCGCTGCCACATCAGCCCGCGCCGCAGCACGAGGTCGTCGTCGCGGAGCGCGTAGCCGATGGCCCGCACGCGACGGGGCGTCAGGATCGCGGTGACGAGGGCGATGATGCCCACCGCGATGCCGATGAGCAGCCAGACCGTGCCGGCACCCCGTCCGAAGCCGCCGCTCACGACACCGATGATGACGCAGCCGGCGGTCACCACCACGCCCACGAGGACGGTCGACACGAGCTCGGTCCAGACGAGCTTCGGGGACACCCTGGTCCATGTGGTCCCGGTCAGGCCGAGTCCCGGTTCGTCGAGTCGTTCACGCGGCATCGCGGGTCTCCTGCGGTCGGGTCGGTGCGCCTGGGCGCGGCGGGGTCAGTGCGCCTGGGTCGTGCCGCCCCGGGGGAGGTCGTCGTCATCGTCATTCGGAGGTGCGATGCACATGTGTTCGGCGACGAGTGCGCACACGGTCAGCACGATCCCGCCCCCGACCGCCACGACGTTCGGCAGGGTCGAGCCTAGCGAAGGGAACGCCGACCGGGTCAGGAGGTACACGACCAGCCCGAGGGCGAAGCCGCCGAACAGTGCGCCGCAGATGCTCGACGCCTTCGCGAGCACCACGACGCGGGTGGCGTAGAGCGGGTCCACGGGGCGAGCCCGGCCGGCGCCGTCACGGGCGTGCCGGCGCACCGGGCGGGCCATCAGGACGACGGCGATGCCGATGAACGCGAGCGTGACGCCGAGGGGCGTCGCGAGGAACAGCGCGGGCGCCTGGCGCGAGGCGAGGACGGCGTCGAGGGCGAAGCCGGCCACAGCTGCCACGACGGCGATGCTGATCAGGGTGGAGGCGCGGGTCGGCTTCACGAGGCGGCTCCGGTTCGTCCGTCGGGTGCGGTCGCGGGCCTGGAGGCGCGGGCCGGCTCGTCGAAGAGGCGCGGCTCGTCGACGCGCTCGGTGTCGTCCCCCACCGCGGCGAGCAGGTCGGCCACCGGCCCGGCACCCGGCAGCACGGCGTCCGGGTCTGCGTCGAGCCACGGCGCGAGCACGAACGCCCGCTCCCCGGCGCGGGGGTGCGGCACGGTCAGGGTCGCGGTGTCGAGGGAGAGGTCGTCGAACGCCACGAGGTCGAGGTCGAGCGTGCGGTCGCCCCAGCGGACCTCGCGGGTGCGGCCGTGGTCGTCCTCGATGCCGTGCAGGGCGTCGAGGAGCTCCTGCGGCTCCAGCTCGGTGTCCACCACGACGACGGCGTTCCGGTAGCGGGGCTTCGTCGTGTCCGGGCCGTCGAGCGTGACCGCGACGGACTCGACCTCGCGGCTGGACGCCACCGGGCGCACGCCGGGCAGCGCCGCGATCGCCTCGGCGGCTGCGCGCAGGGTGCTCCCCCGGTCGCCGAGGTTGGCGCCGAGGGCGACGACGGCGCGGCTCACTCTTCTTCCTCGTCGCCCGTCGGCCGGGCAGCGCCACGGGTGCGTCGGATGGTGATCGAGACGTCGGTGAACGGCACCGTGATGGGTGCCTGCGGCTTGTGCACCGTCACCTCGGTCGCCAGGGCGGCACGGTGGGTCAGCACGGCGGCCGCGATGCGCTCGGCGAGGGTCTCGATAAGGTCCACCGGGTCGCGTTCGATCTCGGCGACGACCTGCTCGGCGAGCACCCCGTAGTGCACGGTGTGTTCGAGGTCGTCGCTCCCCGACGCGACCCGGGCGTCGACCTCGACCGCGACGTCGACGACGAAGTCCTGCCCGTCGGCGCGCTCGTGGTCGAAGACGCCGTGGTGGCCCCGGGCGCGTACCCCGGTCAGGCGGATGGTGTCCCTCACGATCGAGCTGCCCTCCAGGCGTCCCAGACGTCGAGCACGGCACGGGTCGGTGCCGGGTCGTGCACGCGTACACCCCACGCCCCGCGTTCGGCGGAGAGCAGGCTGATGGCGGCGGTGGCGAGGTCGCGGTCCTTCGGTGGGGCACCGGCAGCGCTGCCGATCCCGTCGAGGAACCGCTTGCGGGAGGCGGCGACGAGCACCGGCAGCCCGATGGACGCGAAGCGCTCGTAGCCGGCCAGGATCTCCCAGTTCTGCACGCCCTGCTTGGCGAAGCCCAGCCCGGGGTCGATCACGACCTGCTCTTGGCGGACCCCGAGGACGATGAGCTCGGCGACGCGGAGTTCGACCTCGCGCCGGACCTCGTCGACGGCGTGCACGTACTCGGCGTTGCGGTACATCCGGTCGCTGTGCCCGCGCCAGTGCATGACGACGAAGCCGGCGCCGGTGTCCCGGACGACGCGGGCCATGTCCGGGTCGGCGAGGCCACCGGAGACGTCGTTCACGATCGCGGCCCCGAGCTCCACCGAGCGCTCGGCGGTCGCGGCGTTCATCGTGTCGACGCTCACCGTGATGCCCTCGGCGACGAGCTCCTGCACGACCGGCAGCACCCGTTCCTGCTCGACCTCGACGGGCACGCGCTCGGAGCCGGGCCGGGTGGACTCACCGCCGACGTCGACGATGTCCGCCCCGGCCGCCACGAGCTCCCGGGCGTGCTGCACCGCGGCGTCGTACGCCTGGTGCAGCCCGCCGTCGCTGAACGAGTCCGGCGTGACGTTGAGGATGCCCATCACACGGGTGCGCTGGTCGACGGAGGTCCCGCGGTGGCGGTCCCGCCGTCGACCGGTCGACTCGTGTGCGGCAGCGGTCGACGCCTGGCTCACCGCGGCGAGCCGACGCGACCGCCTCGTCGGCAGGTCGGTCATGCCGGCCTACGCGGGGGCGATACCCGGGTTGCCGAAGGGACGGCGACGGGGCTTCGACGACTCGGTGTCGGAGTGCTCGGCCGCGGTGGAGGCGGCCTTGCCGGGCACCTCGATCGCGGGCAGGTTGCTCACCGGACGCTTGTCGCTGGAGAGCCACTGCGGGCGCTCCGGCAGCTTGCGGACGTCCTTGAAGATCTCCACGAGCTCCGGAGCGTCCAGCGTCTCCTTCTCGAGGAGCTCACCGGCCAGGCGGTCGAGGATGTCCCGGTTGTCGTTGAGCACCTGGTAGGCCTCGTCGTGCGCGGCCTCGAGCAGGGCACGGGTCTCGGCGTCGACCGTCTCGGCGATGTTCTCCGAGTAGTCGCGTCCGGTGCCGCCGCTCATGTCACGACCGACGAACGGCTCGCTCGACCCGGAGCCGAGCTTGACGGAACCGACCGCGCGGCTCATGCCGTACTCGGTGACCATCTTGCGCGCGGTGCCGGTGGCCTTCTCGATGTCGTTCGACGCACCCGTGGTCGGGTCGTGGAAGACGATCTCCTCGGCGACGCGACCACCCATGGCGTAGGTGAGCTGGTCGAGCAGCTCGTTGCGGGTGACGGAGTACTTGTCCTCGAGCGGGAGCACCATCGTGTACCCGAGGGCACGGCCACGCGGCAGGATCGTGATCTTCGTGACCGGGTCGGTGTGGCGCATCGCCGCCGCCGCGAGCGCGTGACCGCCCTCGTGGTACGCCGTGATGAGGCGCTCCTGGTCGGACATGATCCGGGTGCGGCGCTGCGGGCCGGCCATCACGCGGTCCACGGCCTCGTCGAGGGCGCGGTTGTCGATGAGCTGCGCGTTCGACCGGGCCGTGAGCAGCGCGGCCTCGTTCAGGACGTTCGCCAGGTCGGCGCCGGTGAAGCCCGGCGTCTTGCGGGCGAGGAGCTCGAGGTCGACGCTCGCGGCGAGCGGCTTGCCCTTCGCGTGCACCTCGAGGATCTGCTTGCGGCCCTGCAGGCTCGGGGCGTCGACACCGATCTGGCGGTCGAAGCGGCCCGGACGCAGCAGTGCGGGGTCGAGGACGTCGGGACGGTTCGTCGCGGCGATGAGGATGACGTTCGTCTTGCCGTCGAAGCCGTCCATCTCGACGAGGAGCTGGTTGAGCGTCTGCTCGCGCTCGTCGTTGCCGCCGCCGATACCGGCGCCACGGTGCCGACCCACGGCGTCGATCTCGTCGATGAAGACGATGGCGGGCGAGTTCTGCTTGGCCTGCTCGAAGAGGTCACGGACGCGGCTCGCACCGACACCGACGAACATCTCGACGAAGTCCGAACCGGAGATCGAGTAGAACGGCACACCGGCCTCTCCCGCAACGGCGCGGGCGAGCAGGGTCTTGCCCGTTCCGGGAGGGCCGTACAGCAGCACGCCCTTCGGGATCTTCGCGCCGACAGCCTGGAACTTCGCCGGCTCCTTGAGGAACTCCTTGATCTCGTGGAGTTCCTCGATCGCCTCGTCGGAGCCCGCGACGTCGGCGAACGACACCTGCGGGTTCTCCTTGTTGTTCATCTTCGCCCGGGACTTGCCGAACTGCATGACCTTCGAGCCGCCGCCCTGGGCGCTCGACAGGAGGAACCAGAACAGGGCACCGATGATCAGGAACGGCAGGATGATGCCGAGCAGCGAGAGGAACCAGTTCCCCTGCTGGACGGTGTCGTTGTAGCCCTTGGGCAGGTTCGCGTCGTTGACGGCCTGGATGACCTCTTCACCGCGGGGCGTCGAGTAGTAGAACTGCTCGTGCGCGTTGCCGTCCTTCAGGGTGAGGTCGACCCGCTGCTCGGTGGAGTTCACCACCACGGAGGAGACCTTGCCGTCGGAGAGCTGCTCGAGGCCCTTCTGCGTGTCGATCTGCTGCGTACCGGACTGGCTGATCACAGCCCAGCCGATCCAGATCCCCACGATCGCGATCAGCACGTAGATGTACGGCCCGCGAAGGATGCGCTTGAAGTCCATGTGATCCGGGCAGAGCGCCCGACACCTTTCTCTGCCGAAGTTGCGTGCTGATCAGCATACGGCCGCGATTCTGTGGCGAGAATGGGTGTCCTCTGCGGGCGAACTCCACCCGCCGGCAGGATCAGCTGTAGACGTGGGGCGCGAGCACGCCGACGCCGCGCAGGTTGCGGTAGCGCTCGTCGTAGTCCAGGCCGTACCCGACCACGAACTCGTCGGGGATGTCGAAGCCCACGTACTTCACGTCGACCTCGACCTTGGCGGCCTCGGGCTTGCGGAGCAGGGCGACGATCTCGACGCTCGCGGCACCGCGCGACTCGAGGTTCTGCTTGAGCCACGACAGGGTCAGACCGGAGTCGATGATGTCCTCGACGATGAGGACGTCGCGCCCGTGCAGGTCGGTGTCGAGGTCCTTGAGGATGCGGACGACACCGGACGACTTCGTGCCGGAGCCGTACGACGACACCGCCATCCAGTCCATGCGGGCCTGCATCTTGAGGTGGCGCGAGAAGTCGGCCATCACCATGACCGCACCCTTCAGGACACCGACGAGCAGCGGGTCGCGCCCGGCGTAGTCGGCGTCGACCACCGCGGCGAGCTCGGCGAGCTTGTCGTCGATCTGCTCGGGGGTGAAGAGGACTTCGGACAGGTCTGCCTGGACGTCGGAGAGTTCCACCACCCCAGCCTAACCGGCGCTGAACGCCAGACGGTCGCCTGATCGGGACGCCTGCACGCCCGGCAGGTCGATCGGGCCCTGTCCGCTCCAGTCGGTGACGAGCCGGCACACCTCGAGGGTCTGCACGCGGGAGAGCGTCACGCCGAACTCGCTCTCGACCGCCAGGCGCACGAGTCGCTGCCGGAGGGCCGGCGGGTTGGCCGCGAGCTCCCGGACGGACAGCGAGATGCCGGCCTCGGAGTGCTCGGCGAGGTCCTCCGCCATCTCCTCGGCGAAGTGGTCGAGCGCCGCGGAGTCCTCGCGCAGCTGGTCGGCCGTCCGCGCGAGCGCCTCTGGCACCCCCGCACCGAGCTCGCGCTCGAGCGCCGGCATCAGGCTGTTCCGCACCCGGACGCGCGTGAACGCCGGGTCGTCGTTCTGCGGGTCGTCCCACGGCGCCAGTCCGGCGGCCACACAGGCCTGCCGCGTCGTGTGCCGGCGGACGCCGAGCAGCGGTCGCCCGTAGGCGTGTCCGGTGTCGCGTCGCGTCAGCGGCGCCATGCCGGACAGCGAGTCCGGCCCGCTCCCGCGGGCGAGGCCCAGCAGGACCGACTCGGCCTGGTCGTCGAGGGTGTGGCCGAAGAGCACGAGGGCCGACCCCGTCTCCGACGCGACCTGTGCGATCGACGCGTGGCGTGCCTCCCGGGCGGCCCCTTCGGGACCCCCTTCGGAACCGACGGCGACCCGACGGACCGTCACCGGTGCGAGTCCCAGCGCTGATGCCTGCCTGGAGGCGCGGCTCGCCACCGCCTCGGAACCCGCCTGGAGCGCGTGGTCGACGACCACTGCCCCTGCTCGCAGTTCCTGCTTGGGCGCCTCGAACGCCGTGGCCGCGGCGAGCGCGAGCGAGTCCGGTCCGCCGCTCAGCGCGACGAGCACGAGGTCCCCGGGGCGCACCGTGCGGTCCTCGAGCGCCTGCGCGAGCAGGGTTCGGACCGCGCGACGGGTGTCGGCGACCGCGGGGTCGAGCCGGGGACGCGGAGTGTTCACCCGGTAACGTTAGCCGCGCTTTCTTCCAGCCGAGAGACCAGGAGCGCAACATGGCCGCGTACGACGTCGTCGTCGAGATCCCCAAGGGCAGCCGCAACAAGTACGAGGTGGACCACGAGACCGGTCGCGTGTACCTCGACCGCGTGCTGTTCACCTCGTTCGTCTACCCGACCGACTACGGGTTCTTCGAGAAGACCCTGGCCGACGACGGAGACCCCGTGGACGCCCTGCTGCTCCTCGAGTACCCGACGTTCCCCGGTGTGGGCGTCAAGGTCCGCCCCGTCGGCGTCTTCAAGATGAGCGACGAGGCCGGCAACGACGCGAAGGTCCTCGTGGTCCCCGCGAAGGACCCCCGCTGGGCGCACATCCAGGACATCTCGGACGTCGACGAGCAGACGAAGGCCGAGATCGCGCACTTCTTCGAGCGCTACAAGGACCTCGAGCCGAACAAGTGGGTCAAGGCCGAGGGCTGGGGCGACGCCGCCGAGGCCGAGGCGATCGTCACGGCCGGCCAGGCCGCGTACGTGCCCGCCGGTCACTGACCGCCTGCGGTCGGGCGTTCGCGCCCGTCCGTCCGGGCGTTCGCGCCCCGCAACGAACAACGCGCCCCGTTCCGACGGGGCGCGTTGTTCGTTGCGGGGCGCGTTCCGGCTAGAGCGAGCCGCTCGGTCGTGCCACGTACGGCAGGAGCTGGCTCGGGGTCCAGATCGCCCGCTCGAGCACGCCGCGCTGCGGGTTCGCCGCCTCGACCATGGTGCCGTAGCCCGTCACGATCGAGTCGTGGTACGCCCCGGAGACGCTGCCGTTCGACGAGTAGAAGAGGATGTCGCCCGGCTGGCGCTGCGACAGGGGTACGAGACGGCCGATCGACTTGAAGTAGTTGTACTGCCAGACGACGTTGTGCCCACCGGTCGCGATGCCCTGCGAGCTGTACGCCATCATCACGAGGCCGGAGCAGTCCCACTGGTTCGGGCCGGCGCCGCCGAAGACGTAGGCGTCGCCGATCTGCGCACGGGCGTAGGCGATCGCGCCGGCGGCCTTGGACGGGGTGCTCGGCGCGGTGGGGGTCGTCGGGGCGGTGGGCGTCGTCGGCGTGGTGACCGGCGTGCTCGGCTTGGCGGGGGTGCTCGGGGTGCTGGGCTTGGCGGGCGTGCTCGGGGTGCTCGGCTTCGCGGGGGTCCCCGTGCCCGCGCCGGGGTTCGTGGGTGCGGTGCCGGGGTTGGTGGGTGCGGTGCCGGTGCCGGTGCCCGTGCCCGTGCCCGTGCTGGGCGTCGTGGACGTGGTGCCGCCGGTCGTCGTGGTCTGGGACGCGAGCTGCGCCTCGGCCTGCTTCGCCTGCTGGGCGTTCCAGTACGCGGTCTCCGTGGCGACGCTCGTGCCCTTGAGGAACGCGAGCTGCTGGAGGACCTCGTCCTGCTGCTCCTGCTCCTTCTGGACGCGGGCCTGTGCGGACGACGCCGTGTCGTTCGCGTCGTCGAGGGCGCGCTTCGTGGCGTCCGTGGCCTTGGCGAGCGCCGTCGTCGCCGCGGTCTGCTGTGCGGCGATCGAGTCGACGGTGTTCTGGTCCGCCCGGGCCTGGGCGAGCACGGTCGCGGAGCGCTCGGACAGGTGCGACATCGTGCCGACGCGGTAGAGCAGGTCCTTCGAGTCCCGCGCGTCGATGAGCATCGTCGTCGACAGGTCACCGCCACCGGTGCGCGAGAGCTCGACCACGAGCCCGGCGACCTGCTCCGCCGAGTCGTCCGCCTTGCTCTTCGCCCGCTTCGCCTGGGCCGTGAGGTCGTCGAGCGTCGCCTGCGCGTCCTGCTGCTCGGACGACGCGAGGGCGTACTTCTGTCCGGCCTGCAGCTCGACGACCTGCGCACGGTCGGCCGCGTCCTGCAGCGTCTGCAGGCGGTCGCTCAGCTCGTCGACCGTGGACTGTGCCTGGGCGGTGTCCGCCTTCGCCGCTCGCACGTCGTCCCAGCTCGGGGCGGACGGTGCCGCCTGGGCGGGGCCGGCGATCACGACGGAGAGGCCGATCCCGAGGACGGCGACCACCGCCATCCCGCAGGAGAGGGTGCGAGCGGAGTGCTTCACGGCGTTCAGGGCCTTTCGGGCGCGCACACGGTCATACCGAGATCCCCCGCGCTGCCATGAAGGGGACCGGGTCGACGGCGGAACCGTTCACCCGGGTCTCGAAGTGGAGGTGGCACCCGGTCGACCAACCGGTCGAGCCGATCTTCGCGATCTGCTGGCCGGCACTGACGTGCTGGCCGACGGACACGAGGATGCCGCCGTCGACGATGTGCCCGTAGGCGGTGGAGATCCCGCCGCCGTTGTCGAGCACGACCTCGTTGCCGTAGCCGCCACCGTTCGCGGCGAACGTCACCGTGCCGGAGTGGGCCGCGTAGATCGGTGCGTAGCAGGCGGGAGCGAGGTCCACACCGGCGTGCAGTGCGCGGTAGTGCGTGTACGGGTCGACGCGGTAGCCGAAGGGGCTCGTCTGGTACCCGCCGGAAGGACGCACCCAGCCGGAGGAGTTCGCAGCGCCACCGCCGGTGCCGCCGGAGTTCGTGGCCGCCGCCTTGGCCGCTGCTGCCGCGAGGGCCGCCTGCCGCGCCTTCTCGACCTGGACGCCCTTGTTGTACTTCGCCTCGACGTTCGCCTCGTTGCTGGTGAGGAGGGTGAGCTGCGCCTCGAGCCGGGCCTGGTTGTCGCCCTGTGCGTCGACGGCGGTCTGTGCTGCGTCGGCGGCGGACTGCGCTGCCTGCATCTTCTGCTGCGCCGCGTCGGCGAGCTTGCCGAGGGCGTTCTTCGCCAGGTCGGCCTTGTCGGCGAGGCCCTGGGCGACACCGCGGTCCTGCGTCGCCTGCGAGTAGATGCCGTCGGCCTGCTCGCTCAGCTTCGACATGGCGCCGAGTTCGTAGAGCAGGTCACCCGACTTCGAGGGGTGCGTGAGGATGTCCGTCGTCACGTCGTTGGCGCTCGCCCGACCGAGCTGCGCGGCGAGCTGGCCGGCCTGCTCCTCCGACGCGGCCGCGGTCTTCTCGGCGTCGTCCGCCTGCGACTGCAGCTTCTGCTGGGTGAGGGTCGCGTCGTCGTACTTCGTCTGCGCCGTCTGGTACGCCGTGCCGGCCGCCTCGGCGGATCGCTTCGCCGCCGACGCCTTCGTCGTGAGGTCGGCGATGAGCGCCTTGATCTCGCTGACCTTGGCCTGCTGCGCCGACTTGGACGCCTTCGCCTTCTGGACGTCCGACCAGCTCGGGTAGGACGCCGCGCTGGCCGACGTCATCGGAGCGAGGGCCGCGAGGGTGCCGGCGGTGAGCGCGACGGCGACCGCGGCGGCGATGAAGCGGCGGCGGGGACGGGGGCGGAGTGACAGCGATGGTGAGGTCGACATGTATCTCGATTTCGTAACAGCGCGGCAAGGCTCACGCACGTAACACTGTTAACAAACGCAACAGTAACAACAGGTGTCACGCCCGCACACCCCCTCGCACGAGGGGCACGGGCCGACGACGATGCTCGCATCCGAACACCGACAGCACGAATCGGGACCTGGAGCCCCACGGTGAGTGAAGCCCTGCACGCCAGCACGGACACCGCGACACGCCGGGGATTCCGCGGGGACGGCCGCCGATTTGTGAAACCCGCGGGGCATCCGTATGCTTGTCCATCGGTAGCGCGAAGCACCGCTTGCGGCCCTATCGTTTAGTGGCCTAGGACACCGCCCTTTCACGGCGGCAGCACGGGTTCGAATCCCGTTGGGGTCACTCTTCACAGGGTGAGCAAGCAAGCAGAGCACTACCGAGCAAGACACAACACAACATGGCCCTGTAGCGCAGTTGGTTAGCGTGCCGCCCTGTCACGGCGGAGGTCGCGGGTTCAAGTCCCGTCAGGGTCGCCACGGCTGGATAGCTCAGTTGGTAGAGCGTTCGACTGAAAATCGAAAGGTCCACGGATCGATGCCGTGTCCAGCCACAGCAGGAAGCCCCCGGTGAAGCCGGGGGTTTTCTTGTTTCTGGGGTCCGGTCCACTGCAGCTCCGGTGGCGCCGTGCCGGTTCTGTGCCGGTTGCGTGTCGCCAGACAACTCCGCCAGTGCTCCCGATCGGGCTAGCGTCGGAGTATGGAAGCCGGACGACGAGCACCCGATGATGGAGCTCCGACGTTCGACTTTGATGCCGTCGACTTCGTCACCGCAGACCATCACTTCCGACATGCGCGGATCATCGACCATGCGAAGCGCCCGTTCGGCGACGTCGAGACGATGGATACCTCTCTCGTCGAGCGCTGGAACTCGGTCGTCCCGCCGGAGGCCGTCGTGCTGCACCTCGGCGATCTGCTCATGGCCTCGATGAACGACGTCGGTGATGCTCTTGCCCTCACCCGTCAGCTGCACGGCCGTCGGCTGCTCGTCCCGGGCAACCACGACTGGGTCTCGCGAGCGACGCAGACAAGGACTCGCATCCAATCAATGACGCCTCTGTACGAAGCCGCCGGCTGGACGGTGCTCCCCGAGGTGCTGAACGGGTCACGACACGGGCAACTGCTCCGTGCTTCGCACTATCCGTATGACACTGTCCCGATCGACAAACTCAAGAAGGTCCGCCCGGTGCACGACGGTGTTCCACTGCTTCACGGGCACACACACTCGACGGCGGTCTTCACGAATGACGACGCGACGATGCATGTGGGCGTCGACGCTTGGAAGTTCGCACCGGTCCCGATGAGCGCTGTCGACACCTGGCTCCGAGAACGCATCTGAGCGCGGTCGTGCGGATCACTTGGCTGTAAGCGGCTTCGTTCGGTGTCGCCGTTTTCGCCCCGCTCCGTGTCGCGATCGCGTCCGGAAGGCGATCCTTCACCGGCCAAGGGGGGCCCATCAGTCGCCCCGTGGTACTTGCGGCGGCCCCATTCTCGTAACGAGAGCGAGGCTCTTAGTCTTCTTCGCGCAGGAAGTTTGCGCGGGCATTGGCTTCTTTGAGAATCGGATTATTCCTCGCATGCAGCCCGGGGCCGAACGCCTGGGGGAAGTTCCACCCGCGCCGCGCTTCATTGGTGAACACGTGGGCGAGACGTGAACTTAGCTCCGCGGTCGGCAGGCATACCAGGCCCTCCAGATCTGCCAGCGACAGCACCATTGTCGGTGTATCTCCTTGGGTCCCGTATTCTGGTACTCCGGAGTTCGCCATCCAGATCGCTTCGGCCGTGACGATCAGCCCGACGACCGGCCGATTGTCATTCGGTAGGAAGCTGACGCGCTTGTCCCGCTGCTGCACCTTCCGTGCGGTTGCGTCCACCTGATTGCGTGCCTTCGTGAGGTAGATCTCGGTGGCATACGCGATCTGACGGGGGTCGCCGGCGAGGGCTTTCGCGTTCAGGCGCGCGGACTTGCACTCGACGAGGACGACGAGGTCTGGCAGAACGAGGAACCAGTCGATCGACATCTTGTTCTCCGCGTCGAGTGGAATTTCACCGGTAACCTCTGCTCCGTCGATGAGTCGGAGCTGCCGACCAACGTAGGACTCAAGCCGCTTCCCGAGCTGCTCGTGGAACTCGGTGGCGCCGAACACGGCGGGCCCCACGTAGTAAAGGTTCTGCATGGATATCGCGTGCCAGACGAGCCGCGGCTCGGGCGCGATGATGCCCGTACCCGGCCCGAAGTCGACAAGCGGGTGGGTTCGGAGCGGGTTGTAGTCGTACTGCCCGGCCGTCTCGCGGAGCACTCCTGCGTTCATCGCATCGGCACGGTGCTCCTCTGGTGTGCGGGTCAGGTAGGCGAGAGCTCGATCGAGCTCCTCCCGTGGAGCGAGCTCTTCACCGATCCGTGGGTCCCAGGCGCTATCGAGGTCGATCCGTCCGCGCATCGACGCGATTACCTGCAGCACCGCTGTCGCCCTCACCATCTGCGGCAGCGGCATGCCGAACACTGGTGTCCAGTCCCACTCGGGGAATTCCTCCCACCCGGTGGCAAGGATCGCGATCGCACGGGCCATGTCGGTATAGGGGTTCCCTTGATAGGGGAATTGGTCATGCATGACTGGCGTGACGACCTCCGCCAGCGTCGGATCATCTCGGCCCACCGAGACGTCCCGGAGCAAGTTGAACAGCCGTGCGACTGCTCGCTGATTCACGCGATGCCCGGGGATTTCCTTCCCCCAGAGCAAGCACTCACGAGCGACGGTGGCGAAGTTCCACGGGGGGAGCGTTTTGAGTGTTTCCGATTTCAGCTCGTTGAGCCCATGCGTTTCCGCTGAATAGCGGCCCAGGAAGGGCAGTAACTCGCTCGGCCGGTATGCGCTGCACGCCTTGCGGAACTCGTCGTACGAGATCGGAGGACCGTCATCCATACCGCGAAGCTACATCGGTGAGCGCGCTGCCTGGGCGCAGAGGTCATCTAGCTTGAGGCCACACGGCCTCGGGAGCGCACAGAGCGCGAGAGAAGCCCGCCCCCTCGGCAGGGTCCGATAGACCACCCGCTTTCGGGACGCGTCGGTCGGCGAATTGGCAGAGTGAGTGTCTCGCGGAGACGCCGGGACGCTCCCTCTCGTCACACGACGGGCCGATTGGCACAGAGCCGCAGTACCCCTGCTCCCCCACCAATTGGTACTCCCTCGCGCCGGCCGTCGCAACCGCCGAATCTGACTCGCCCTGGCGATCAGAGCGCTTGGCTATTGGTCCGTGGACCGCAATCAACGTCTCGAGAGACAGGACACGCACTTCACGGTCAGACTTGCTACCCGTGGTTTGCCTCGCCTCATCGAGCAGCTCGCGCTCGATCGACACTCGGGCCATGGGCTAAGCCCCCTGCCAATGAGCCGATTCCCGATCGAGTCCGTCACGGAAGCGGTCGATCAACGCTGCGTCATCGAAATCTGGGACTGGCCGGCGCGCTCCCAATAGGAGAGTCTTCACGTCGCGGTCCTTCCTAGCGTCATACCGAGCCTCCCACATCGCTTCACGGAGGGCCACCCCACCGACCTGCAGAGACATCCTCCCGCTGCGTACGAACGCATATGCGGGCTCCACAGCACTGAAGAAGAACCAAACCGTGTGCAGCTCGGCTGCAAACCCAGGCGTGCGGACCAAGTTCTCTCGCACTAATCGCCGCGGGAAGCCGTCGACTTCGACCACGTCATCCGGGAAGTCCCGCAGCGACTCCGCGAGGGTCAACTCACCGTTCACGGTCCCGTCCCTCCTAGAAACAGCTGGTCAAGTGCACCGGTTGCTCGCACTGCGGAGTCGGAACGTGCACGGCTGTAGCGCTCCGTGACCTGCATCGAAGAGTGTCCCAGGATCGCCTGCACGTCGTTGGCAGCGCTCCCGGCATCGAACAGGAGCGTTGCGAGAGTGTGTCGGAGATCGTGGATGCGCAGATCTGGTCGGTCCAGGACGCGTCGAAGGTTCGCCCAGTCGACGGCCCGACGGACGTTCGACACCTGCAGGCGTCCCCCCTTGGGACCGGTGAACACGAGATCGTTGCGGCGTTTGCCCTCGACCTGTTCGGCTATCGAGGGCAGGAGCGTCCCTGGCAGGGGGACGGTTCGCTCCTTGTGGCTCTTGGGGCTCTGTTCGACCAACTCACCATTGCGTCCAGGGGAGAAGCTCCGCCGGACGTGGATCACTCGTCCTGCGAGGTCGACGTCGGACACGCGAAGAGCGCTAGCCTCCCCCGCTCGCATACCGGTGAACACGAGTGCCGAGAGGTACGCACGGTAGGGACCGTCCTCCACAGCAGCGAGAAGCGTCCTGACCTCAACAGAAGACAGCGCTCTCGACCGAAAACTCCGAGCTCCGTCTTCGCGAGGCCGACGAACCAATCGCGCCGGGTTCCCGCCGATCACGCCGAACCGGACCGCACCGTCAAGAAGCCGACTGAGCATGGCAAGAGCGTCGTTGCGAGTCGAAGCCGATCCGCTCCACTGTCCGATTGCCTCATCGACGTCGCCGGCAGAGATCGTCTCCAACTTGCGATGCCCGAACCACGGCTGCACCCGGCGCCGCCACGCAACGTCGTACCCGCGAGCCGTGGCCGGACGGATACTCGATTCGATGGTCGGCCAGTACCGCGAGTGCCAGACATCGAGGGTCATACCGCCGTCTGGCTTGATCCGCGTTCGGGCTTCACTCCGCACACGCTTCGCCTCGGCAAGCGGCCCGACGAGGAAGCTCCGCTCTCGATCCTCCCCGTTCAGGCCTGTTGCCCAGACGCGGACCTGGTACTTCCCGCGGTCAGTCCGGTACCTAATTCCTTCGGGGAGCGGCTTCCGAGTCCGTGGGTCCAGCCGCTCAGTGCGCTCGGCCACTGGTACCACCCGATTCGAGGAAGCCGACG
Source organism: Curtobacterium sp. 1544 (assembly GCF_040544915.1). Classification (NCBI taxonomy): domain Bacteria; kingdom Bacillati; phylum Actinomycetota; class Actinomycetes; order Micrococcales; family Microbacteriaceae; genus Curtobacterium; species Curtobacterium sp. 1544. The sequence continues at coordinate 22,711 of NZ_JBEPKX010000035.1, read as the reverse complement.
ATGGTCGACGTCTTCCAGAGCATGTGCTTCCCCATGCGCGCGTCCGGGTACGGAACCCTGGACTGGCGGCGCAGCGCATCGAACGTCGACAGCGGAACACGGCAACGCGCAGCTGCCTCTCGTCGCGTGAGGTAGGCGTCCTCCTCCACAAGTGTCGTTTCTTCGTGAGCTTCCTGATCAGCGAACATCGCCGTCTCCTCTGTCTGGCCTCTTGGTGTGTCGCGAATCTCTCCATTGCCTCGCCGCGCGGGCAGCTTCGATCGCGAGAGCCTTGTCGCCCTGCGAGGTCCAGCCCATTCCGGCGTAGGACCAACTCCCGATGACGAGCACGCTCTCGACTTCTCCCCCGTCAGGCTCACTTGCAGCCGCGGCGACGCGTCCAAGTCGCCACTGATGGCGTGCGTCCCGCAGAGAGCCGAGTGTGACCGAGTACCGCCTCGACTTCGTCGAGAAGTGGCCACGGAATCCGAGCATCCGAGACCAACGCTCAAGCAGCACGTACGGCGAGTGCGGTTCTGCAGAGACGCCGATCTGTTCGGCGATCTCGCGGAGCCTGACGAGGTGCGGACGGGGCGAGGCCCCCGCATCCAGATCTTCCGTCGCCTTGGTCGCGTACTTGGCGATGTACGCGGCGACGGCACGATCCGACAGGTGTCCATCGAGACCTTCGCTTCGAACGATCGGCTTCACATCGATCTGCCGCCCCCAACGGAGCACGTTCGGTAGGCGTCCTGACGGAAGGCTGGGCGGTTGATACCGCACCGCACGCGCAGCCCGGCGGATCGCTTGCGTCAGGTGAGCGGTCGTGATGCGATCATCTGGCGCTGGGAAAGCATCGTCGCCGTCAACACCGTCAACACCGTCAAGTCGGACGATCGCGTGGAAGTGGACGGCGCCGCGCTTCTGGAACTCCGCAACTTTCGCGAACTGCGGTCGGACAAGGGTCGAGGCCTCTCGCTGACTCATACCGAGGACTCTGGCGAGCTCCCTGCGGAGCTGGATGGTGAATCGCCTCCACAGCTCGGACGAGAAGTACTGCCACACGATGTGGTCCTCGTAGGCGTAGCAGTCTGGGCAGATCGCATCGCCGAGCTCGGGACTGCCCCCACCGTGTCCGGTCGCGCATTCCGGCCGACGACCGTGTCTGCAGGGTCGTGCCCGCGCGCAGGCCGCGCCGTGTACGGGTCCGAACGAAGGAGCGGTCAGGGTGAGGAAGACCATCGGGTGGGCCGCGACTGAGTTGGGAACGCCCTTCATGCCGCCGGCCGCGCCAGCCATGATCATGTGCCAGGTGTCGCCCTTGTACTCATGGCTGCACGAGGCACAGCGTTGCGCGCGGCGGTTGCCGCAGCGGGTGAAGAGGACGTGATCCGGCTGGTCGGCAGACGAGAACCTGGCGCGCTCCTCCCCCGTCCCAGATCCGAAGGTCGTGGATGCTCCGACAAGCCGAACCGGGTTCGTGCAGAAGCCCACCCGGGCGGCGCCACGCATCCAACGGTCGAACCCTGGACTACGGAGACGGTGCGCGACTGACTCAGCGAGGCCCATCAGACACCACCAGTTCGGGGACCGCGCATCCGATCGGGTACACGTACCCAGTCACGTCGTCTGTGCGCAACACCGGTCGGCAGACGTCGACCGCGGCGTGCTCCTTGCGTCGTTGATCGATCCAGTCGGTGAGCTGCGCGTCAGTGCACGACTGGTTCGCGATGTGCCCGTACCGCTGGACGAGTGAACGGTCTGCAGGATCTGGCGCGACGTAGATCGCGTGCTCTGCGCCGTTCGTCGTGTCCCACGAGATCCGCAGGTTGCACATCGATGGCTTTGTCTCGGCCGCGGCTGGAGCGTGTTCCACTGTGGTCAAGTGGCCGACGATCGCACCGCCGGCGACGAGCAACCCGGCGACGACGATGACCAGTGCGGATCGTGCGATTTTCTTCATGACTCCTCCTTCGGATGAGCAGTGCTCCGCGTTCGACGTCGCGGACGGGCAGGCGCACGGGCACCTTGTGTCTCAGGCACGACCACAGGCTTGGATCGCGGCGCTGCAAAGGCTCTGGCCGTGTGCGTGATCAGGGCATCGTCCGCGTATCCGGCACGCACCCGCTGCGGTGTCGCGAGCTCGTCGGACAGGACGTAGGCCGTGCCGGGCGCACTGATCGGGATCTCGTGGCACAGCGCGCCAGCAGCGACAGAGCCGTCACCGAGCACCATCGAGGTTTCGGTTCGGTCACGGAGGCGAAGCCCGATCGTCTGTGTGAAGAGCCCCCGCGCAGGCAGTGTCTCTTTGCGTGGATCCTGCAGGCACGCGATCACCACGAAACCGACAGCGCGCCCTTGTGACGCGAGCGTTGCGATGCTGGCGTTCGCCCGGCGCTGCAGATCCCGGTCTGGTTCGTACGCCGTGAGAGCCGCGAGCTCGTCGATCAACACGATCACGAGGGGCGCCTCGGTCGAAGCTTCGTGCTGCCGGGTCGTCCCGGCGAGGTCGAGAGCCCGTGCTTGCATCTGAGCGACGGCCTCCTCGAGCATGGTCACCGCGTGCACCGAGTCGTTCGCGAAGCGAGTCAGGAGAGGCTTACCCATCCCGAGCTCCATGCCGCCCTTGAGGTCGACGCCCCAGACTTCGACCATCCCGGATCGGACTGCGCCGGCGAGCCCCAAGAGGAGCGCCCAGACGATCGACGCCTTGCCGCTTCCCGAGGCACCAGCAACCAGCGTGTGCGGGCCGAGACGGAGCCTCCAATCGTCGCCCTCTTCAGTTCGGCCCATCGTGACTGCTCGGCCGTCCCATTCATCGCTTGGAGCAAGTCCGAACGGTTCGCCAAGAGGGTCGGCGTAGTACAGGCGCAGTTCGAGTTGATCGATCCGCGTGCCGGACAAGGTGGCGTGGCGCGCCCCGAATGCTGCCGCGATCCGGTCCAGGTGCGCTCCGACGTCCCCGGACGTGAGACCGCTCGGAAGGTACAGCGGCACAAGACACGCGTCTGCGTCCCAGCTCGGTGAACCGATACCGGCCGCGATGCGGGATCCACTCGGCCCATGTGCCTCAAGCCGGAGCGTCTGCGCGAGAGCTGGCCAGGCAGCCACGATGTGCCGGGAGATCGAGCGCTGCTGCGCTCGGTGGAGGGCTTCATCGATGTTGCCCCACACCCGCAGACGGCGAAGTACGAAGATCAGTGCCACGAAGCCGTTGAGCCACCAGACGACTGGCAGCCAGGTGGTCACGATTTCCAGGAGGGTGAGGACGATCAGTCCGATCAGCACCCATCGGAGGCGTCGGGCGAACCCCTCGAACTCGTCAGCCCAATAGCGCGCCTCCTTACGAACGGACCAACGCATCACTCACTACCCCGTGCCTTCGCTGCGGCCTTCATCTCGCGAGCCCGGAGCGAGAACGCGACGCGTGGTCGGCCGCCGTTCTCCTTCACGTACGGGGTGACCGACAGCCCATCGAAGACGACCGGGCGGAACGGGAGGCCTTGGATCTCCGGCGGGGCGACCGGCTCGCTGATGCTGATGATCTTGACCGTGACCTCGTTCTGGCCCTTGCGTGCGTCAGGGTCGGCGTCGATGACGCGCACCTGCCACATCGGCTGACCGGAGTTCTTGTCGAGGTCCTGCCCCTGACGCTGGCCGTCATCGGACCACTTCACGACGGGCTCGACGTCGCCCACCATGAACGCGCCCTTCGGGAAGTACGCGTCGAAACTCACCGGGATTGCTGTCTGGAGTGCCATGAGGTTCCTCTCTGGGTTGGTCTCTCTAGATAGGTTGCGGTAGGCGCGCTGCAACACCTACTGAGATCAACCGTGACCTATCTAGATAGGTGAGTCAACGAGCGCCACTGGCGCACGACCGTCACGAATGGTTTCCGCACGTATGACCTCAACCCCACCGCTCAGTCCGACATGCCGCATGACAAGCACCGACTGCTCCCTCGGAAGAAGCAGATCCGCAGCCTCGCTCCGAGTCGGCATCCTGCTCAGGACCTCCTCGTGCAGTCCATCCACTGAGTCGGCCACCGCGCACAAAGACGCTACGGATTGGGTGACAGCGTCGCCATGCGGCGAGGCCCCAGGAAGGACGTAGCGGCTCACGGCGAAGACCTGGCCTGAGTGCTTGTGGAAAATCTCCAGTAATCGGCCCTCACCCAGCCACTGCGGAGCGGAAACCAGCCCTCCTTGGTCAGACAACGCGCGAGAGTCGGTCAGTCGAAGATCACCCGCGGCGAGCATCGCCCGCATGTCAGCGAGGTCCGGGAGCTTCGGCAGCGCACCTGTCAGCGCAGGCAACGCTGACGCGTCGAACGAGAGCGTCCTCATGGCCACGCGCAACGGCGGTGGCCCGTCCACGTACACACCCTTGCCCTTCTCCGACACGATCCGACCCGCTGCGCGAAGGACGTTCAGCGCCTCGCGGATCGTCATGGGTGCAACGCCGAAGTGCCTAGACAGCTCGGGCGTCGACGGCAGCATGTCGCCAGAGGCCAGCGAGCCGGTCTGCATGAGATCGAGGAGCCGGTCGGCGATCTGGCGATACAGCGGATCGCCAGAGGCTCGGTCGAGCTCGCCGAGGTCAGAAGCAGCCAGACGGTTCATATCTAGACAGGTTACCCGACTGCCCCGCCCAGCGCTTCAGCCCGAGCTGTGAGTACTTTCTCTACTCGTTCAAGGCCGACCTCCGGTCGGACCCACCCCCTGCGGTGCGTCCGGTCCTCGCTACGCTGCGGTCCGGGCGCTCCTCGGCGGCGGACCCACCGATAGCTCCTTGCTGCCGATAGGATCAGCGAAATCGCGAGTCAAAGTAGACTCCGCATCAGGATTCAGGGGGAGCCGCGCCAATCATGCCGAACGTCGCAGACACGCCGATCGTTCCGGAGGACCTCGCCGCCCCGGATGCGACGGATCTTGGACTCGGATCGGGCCCACCCGTGCCACCAGAACATCGCGTCTACTTTTATGCACCGGACGATTGGGAACAGTTCATCCTCGAATGGGCATATTCGCTGCATAGTGGATATGTTCAGGTGAAACGCATTGGCGGCAGCGGTGACCAAGGAATTGACATCGCGGGATTCCTCAGCCCCAACGACTTTGAAGGCGAGTGGGACTGCTACCAGGCTAAACACTACGCCGAGGCGCTTACACCCGCTACTGCTTACGCCGAAATACTAAAGATGTTCGGGCATGTCGCCAAGCAACATTACACGATGCCACGAAAATACTATTTCGTGGCGCCGAGAGGAGCAGGCCCCACCCTCAACCGCCTCATCAGTCATCCTGCGGAATTTAAGACAAAGTTTCTAGCTGCGATCGCCGACGGAACAGCCCTAGCCAAAACCCTGGACGTCCACGATCTCACCGCCGTACGAAAACTGGCAGCCACCACAGACTTCGCCATTTTTACCGCAACACAACTTACAGAGCTACTGAGCGACCATGCGCAGACGCGATATCACGCATTCCGATTTGGCACAGTGCTCCCGCAACGAGCTCCGGTTGATCCTCCCCCAACTGATTTCGAATCGAGCGAGGCACGCTATATCGAGGAATTACTGCGCGTGTACAGAGAGGCCACAGGATCCGTTGACCTCAATATTGAAACACTTCAAGCACACGCAGATCATCTCGCACATTTCCGACGCCAACGTCGTGCGTTCTACAGCGCCGAGGCGTTGCGGATGTACGCACGAGACTCAGTACCTCCTGGCACATTCGACCGCCTTGTAGACCACCTCCACGATGGCGTTATTGAGGTAGCTGAAGCAAACTACCCGAACGGGCGTGAACGGCTAACGGCTGTACTTACGCAAGCAACCAACGTGCAGCTCGACAGCCAACGCCTTGTCGAGATCACCGGCCCAGAAGACCGACGGGGTGTGTGCCACCACCTGGCTAATATGGACCGAATGAAGTGGGTGCGGTGACATGACCAGCCCCTTGAACGGCGCTTTAGAGATCGGTGTGCGCGTAAGCGCTATACTGACCGCCTGCTTTCCGTCGAACGTAGATGTCGCTCGCCTCGTGCTTCTCGATCACGCACTGCTACATACCGCCGACTTAGGCGGGCCCCCAAGCCTTCATCCGGAGCTTCCGCTGAGGAGTGGAGAACTTGGGATGAAGCGAAGCTTGATCACCGACGGTGTCGAATTCGCGTGCCGCGTGGGACTTGCTGAGGTCCAAGCAACGGCCAGCGGGATCGAGTTCCGCGCGTCCGAGAACGCCCCCGGGTTCTTAGGGCTTCTGAAAGCCGCCTACTTCGCTGATCTTGTAGAACGTGCGGAATGGGTCTGCAACACTTTTTCCGGAACGAGCGACCCCGAACTACGATCGGAAATTGCAGAAATACTCGGTGACCGATCCGAGGAGTTCGACGCCACCGATCCAGCTGATTATTTGGAGACCTCGTGATTCGGCTGACTCATCTTACTCTCGTGGGCTCCACTGTTGAACCCGCATCAGTGAGCTTTGGCCCAGCACTTTCTGTTATCCACGGGCCTTCGGACACCGGAAAGTCCTTCATTGTAGATGCCATCGACTTTGCGTTAGGCAGCAAGAAACTCAAGGTGGTCAAAGGACTCGATAGCTACTCCCATGTACTCCTTGGGCTAGCAACTCGCTCCGGTGATGAATACACCCTAGCGCGCCCCATTAAGGGCGGGCGTGTAGGGCTCTACACGAGCGACATTCGCACGGCACCAGAATCTCCACCTGACACTACTCTGGCAACATCGCACAGCCAGGACAAGGAAGACAACCTCTCGCGTTTTCTCTTGCAATTGACTGGGTTCGACGGCCTTCGAATCAGGAGGAACGCTAGAAACGAGACAGACTCCCTCAGCTTCCGTAATCTAGCTCACTTCTCAGTCGTTGACGAAACGCAGATGCAATCCGAGCTTGAGCCGGTATATACGGGCATAAGCCCTACAACCCGAACAAAAGAATTATCGACCCTCAAACTCCTACTAGAGGGAAACGATGACTCGGACCTCACCGCGGTCGCTTTAACGCCGCAACAGACGCGCGCGAAAGCGGCGAAGTCAGAAGTTGTCGAGTCCCTCATTGAAGGGCTTGAACGGCAGCTTGCGGAAGTTGCAGAAGAGCGTGAGTTACGTGACCAGCTTTCGCGATTACTGGAGAGAGTAGACACTCTCAATGGCTCGCTGAACGACGCATCGCGCGAGCGGGCCGATGCAGCAAGACTAGTTGCATCGTCTGAAGCCGAGGTGAGTGAACTTCGAGCTGAATTCTTTAGAACACGTTCGCTGGCCGCGCGGCTCACTCTACTCGATACGCAATACACGTCAGATCTGTCACGGCTAGATATGATTGGGGAAGCCGGGAGTCTCCTGGGATTCTTCTCCACCGATACTTGCCCGTTCTGTGGCAACAGCTTGGACGGGTCATCTGCACATTTGGTAACGCACCAAGAAACAGCACCATTCTCCGAAGCAGTGCAGTCCGAGGTGGAAAAGACGTCCCAACTGCGCGCGGATTTGCGTAGTACGTTGTCCGATCTGGAGTTCGACCAGGAGGCCATTCGCGAGAACCATTCGCACACCCTGCTGACCCTGCGGCAGCGTCAGAACAACCTCAGAGATCTTGACGCGGATCAAGCCCCTATCTTGCAGGAGATTCGGACCTTGCAAGATAAGCGGCTCGAAGTCCAGCAATCTCTTGCTCTCTGGGATCAGCTTCAAGCTTACAAGACGCTACTGGCCGAGATTCAAGCAGAAACGGTCGCCGAAAAGGTTGTTCAGGCACAGTCCATCAGCCTGCTAGCAATCGACGCCTTCTCGTCACAGGTTTCTGACGTCCTCGCGCAGTGGGGCTACCCGGACGCTGAGCATTCCAAGTACGACCGCGCAGAGAATGACATCGTGGCTGACGGTCAGCTCCGTTCAGGCCATGGGAAGGGCGTGCGGGCCGTTCTGCACGCAGCGTTCACAGTAGCTCTCGCACGATATTGCGTTGCGATGGACTTGCCGCATCCTGGGTTTGTGGTACTCGACTCACCTTTAGTCACCTATAAACCGCCGAAGCAGGGCGGTGAAGACCTTCGTGGCGAGGCTGCCCTTCTTCCATCTGACTTCACCGCCCGCTTCTACGCATCGGTAGAGGATCTAGCGTCGAGCGTGCAAGTGATCGTCATGGAAAACGTGAGTCCGCCGAGTGCTAATGGCGGTGGTCTTCACGAGGTCGAGTTCAGCAAGTCCCCCTCAAGCCCTCTGCGGTACGGGTTCTTCCCCTACTCGCCGCCTCAATCCACCACGGAGGCTTAGTCGGGCCCTGTGCCGGTTGGGTGCCGGGTGGTCGGTTGAGATCATTGAGTGCGGCCTGCGACTAACGAGCGGGAGCATGCGTGTTTTTGTGGCGAACTAGGGGCTTTGAGCACACGCTAGGGCGGCAGATCCAACTGAAAATCGAAAGGTCCACGGATCGATGCCGTGTCCAGCCACGGTGAAGAGCCCCTCACGAGAGTGAGGGGCTCTTTTGCGTTTCCGAGGCCCGCCCCCTGATCCGCAAAACACCGGTGCTTGTACGTCGCACCGCCACATGACGGTGTTCGACGCACAGGCACCGGTGCTTCGCGGCCCGGCTAGGCCTCGCGGGTCTTCGGGCTGCTCTCCTGCGTCTTCGCCGGGTCGCGCTCGACGACCGAGCCGAGGGCGTCGTCGATGCGGGACAGCAGTTCGGCGGGGATCGCCACTCCGGCAGCGCCGGCGTTGTCGTGCACCTGCTCCGGTCGCGAGGCGCCGATGATCGCCGATGCCACGTTCTGGTTCTGCAGCACCCACGCGACGGCGAGCTGTGCCATCGACAGGTTCAGCTCGTCGGCGATCGGCTTCAGGTCCTGCACCGCGGTGAGCACCTCGTCGCGCATGAACCGCTTGATCATGTTCGCGCCACCCTTGTCGTCGGTGGCGCGCGAGCCCTCGGGGAGCGGCTGACCCGGCTGGTACTTCCCCGTCAGGACACCCTGGGCGATCGGCGACCACACGATCTGCGAGATGCCGAGCTCCTCGGACGTCGGGACGACCTCGCCCTCGATGACCCGCCAGAGCGCGGAGTACTGCGGCTGGTTGGAGATGAGCTGCACGCCGAGGTCCTCGGCGAGTTCATGCCCGGCACGTAGCTGCTCCGCCGTCCACTCGCTCACGCCGATGTACAGCGCCTTGCCCTGACGGACGACGTCGGCGAACGCCATCATCGTCTCCTCGAGCGGGGTCTCGTAGTCGAACCGGTGCGCCTGGTACAGGTCGACGTAGTCGGTCTGCAGGCGCTCGAGGGACCCGTTGATCGACTCGAGGATGTGCTTCCGGCTCAGCCCCGTGTCGTTGTGGCCCTTCGGGCCGGTTGGACCGAACACCTTCGTCGCGATCTCGAGCGACTGCCGCCGCTCCCCCTTCAGCGCTTCGCCGAGGACGGTCTCGGCGCCGGTGTTCGCGTAGACGTCGGCGGTGTCGAACGTCGAGATGCCGACGTCGAGCGCTGCCCGGACGCAGGCGATCGCGGCGTCGTTCTCCACCTGGGAGGCGTGGGTGAGCCAGTTGCCGTAGGTGATCTCGGAGACCTTGAGGCCCGAGTTGCCGAGGTAGCGGTACTCCATGTGCGTGTCACTCCTGTCGTGGCCGCGTCGGTGCGGCTCCGCGGGCGACGGTAGTCGCGGTGGTCAGCCGGCGACTCAGCGGGCGACACGACGAAACCCCGGCGATGTGGCCGTGGCCAGGGATCGTTCCGGGGTCTACCCGTCGAGTCTTGCACACCGTCGGCGACTGCACACGGACGGGTAGGTGCAGGATCGGAGGGGTTGCGGTGCAGTGGTGCACCGCCGGGAGCGAAGGAGCATCCATGTCGGGACCGAGCGTGCTGTTCATCGGCGGCAGCGGGGTCATCAGCGCCGCCTGCGTCCGCGAAGCCGTCGAGCAGGGGTTCGACGTGACCGTGCTCAACCGCGGGACCACCGGGGGCAGGCCGATCCCGGAGAGCGTGACGCGCCTCCAGGCCGACGTCTCGGACCGCAGCGCCCTCGCGGACGCTCTCGGCGACCGGACCTGGGACACGGTCGTGAACTGGATCGCCTTCACCCCGGACCAGGTGCAGGCCGACGTCGAGTACTTCGCGGGCCGGACCCGGCAGTACGTCTTCATCAGCTCGGCCTCGGCGTACCAGACGCCGGCGACGCACCTGCCGATCACGGAGTCGACGCCGCTGAAGAACCCGTACTGGCAGTACTCGCGCGACAAGATCACGTGTGAGGAACTGCTGATGGAGGCGTATCGGGAGCGGGACTTCCCGGTGACGATCGTGCGGCCGTCGCACACCTACGACGAGACGAAGCTGCCGCTCACGGGTGGGTGGACTGCGGTCGCACGCATGCGGGCGGGGAAGCCGATCATCATCACCGGGGACGGATCGTCATTGTGGACGATCACGCACAGCCGGGACTTCGCGGTCGGGTTCACGGGGCTGCTCGACCGCGGCGAGGCGATCGGCGAGGCGTTCACGATCACGAGCGACGAGGCACCGACGTGGAACGCCATCGCGCAGGAGATCGCCGCAGCGGCGGGGGTCTCCGATCTGCGGATCGTGCACGTGCCGGCGGACGCGATCAACGCGGTGGACCCGGAGTGGGGTGCGGCGCTCCTCGGCGACAAGGCGAACAGTTCGGTGTTCGACAACAGCAAGGTCCGGACGCTCGTGCCCTGGTACCGGCCTCGCACGCCGTACCGGCACGGGGTGCGCGAGGTGATCGCCTGGTTCGAGGCGAACCCCGACGCGCAGGTCGTCGACGAGCGCCTGGACGCCCTGATGGACGAACTGGCGGCCCGCTGGGCGGTCTGACGCAGCGTCCACTGAGCAGAAATCGTCGGGTGCCGCGAACGGACCCGACGATTTCTGTTCAGTCGACGAACGGCCTCAACGAGCCGCCTCAGCGCGCGGCGAGCACCTCGGACAGCGTCCCGATCGCCAGGCGGATCTCGTCGTCGGTCACGACGAGCGGTGGCGCGAACCGGATCGTCGACCCGTGCGTGTCCTTCACGAGCACCCCGCGTTCGGCGAGGTCCTGCGAGATCTGCTTCCCGGAGCCGAGCGCCGGGTCGATGTCGATCCCGGCCCAGAGTCCGGCGACGCGGTGCGACACGACCCCGCGACCGACGAGGTCGTCGAGCAGTCCGCGCAGGAGGGGTTCGCCGTCGAGGGCCCGCTGCTGGAACGTGCCCTCCCCGAGCATCGCCACGACCTCCGAGCCGACGGCCGCCGCGAGCGGGTTGCCGCCGAACGTGGACCCGTGCTCACCGGGACGCAGCACGCCGAGGACGTCGCGCGATCCCACGACCGCGGACACCGGGACGATGCCGCCGCCGAGCGCCTTGCCGAGCGTGATCAGGTCGGGACGGACGCCGACGCGCTGCACCGCGAGGGTGTGGCCGGTGCGACCGAGGCCGGACTGGATCTCGTCGGCGACGAACAGCGCGCCGAACTCGTCGCAGATCTCCCGGACGGCGGGCAGGTACGACGCCGGCGGGATCACGACGCCGCCCTCGCCCTGGATCGGCTCGAGCAGCACGGCGACGACGGTCTCGTCCATCGCCTCGCGCAGCGCCGCAGCGTCGCCGTAGGGCACCGTGCGGAAACCCGGCGTGTACGGGCCGAAGTCGTCGTGCGCCACGGGGTCGTCCGAGAACGACACGATGGTCGTGGTCCGGCCGTGGAAGTTCCCGGACGCGACGACGATCGTCGCCTGCCCCGCGGGGACCCCCTTCACCCGGTAGCCCCAGGCACGCGACACCTTGATCGCGGACTCGACGGCCTCGGCACCGGTGTTCATCGGGAGCACCAGCTCGGTGTCCGTCAGCGCGGCGAGCGACGCGGCGAACGGGCCGAGCTGGTCGTTCACGAACGCACGCGAGGTCAGCGTGACCCGGTCGAGCTGTGCGCGGGCGGCGTCGAGCAGCCGCGGGTTGCCGTGGCCGAAGTTCACGGCGGAGTACGCGGCGAGGCCGTCCAGGTAGCGCTTGCCGTCGACGTCGGTCACCCACGCGCCGTCGCCCGAGGCGATGACGACGGGCAGTGGGCTGTAGTTGTGCGCCAGGGAGCCGTCCTCGACGGCGAGCGCCGCAGCGGTCGCCGTCCCGAGAGCGGTGCCCATCAGGACCGCGCCACCGAGTTGCCGGTGCCGACGGGGTGCAGGTCGAGCGTGCAGCACTTCACGCCGCCGCCGCCGAGCAGCAGCTCGGACAGGTCGACGCCGATCGGGTTGTAGCCCTTCTCCCGGAGCTGCTCAGCGAACCGGACGGCGCGCGACGCGATCACGACGTTGTACCCGTCGGAGTACGAGTTCAGGCCGAGGATCGAGGCGTCCTCCTCGGTCGCGATGATCGCGTCCGGGAAGCGCTCGCGCAGGATGGCCAGCGACGGCTCGTCGAAGGCGCTCTCGAGGTAGGCGATGTTCGACCGGCCGGAAGCGTCGGGCTCGGGGTCGAGCACGGCGATGGCGGTGTCGAGGTGGTAGAAGCTCGGGTTGATCAGCTTGAGCGTGACGACCTCGCGGCCGTAGATCTCCGCGAGCTCCTCGTGCGAGGTGCTGTCCGAGCGGAACCCGGTGCCGGCGAAGATGGTGTTCCCGACGAGCAGGAAGTCACCCTCGCCCTCGTTGGTCTGCTCGGGGTCGGCGACGGTCAGGCCGTTCGCGGCGAACCACTCCATGTACGCGGGGCCCTCGGGCTGGCGCTCGGGGTACTGGAACTTCGCGCCGTAGGCGATGCCGTCGAGCACGAAGCCGCCGTTGGCCGCGTAGACCATGTCGGGCAGGCCGTCGATCGGCTCGATGTACGAGATGTCGAAGCCGAGTCCTTCGTAGACGTCGACGAGCGACTGCCACTGCTGGACGGCCTTCGACGTGTCGGTCGGGTCCTCGGGGTGCATCCACGGGTTGATCCGGTAGCTCACCGTGTAGAAGTCCGGCTTGCACATCAGGATCGTCCGCTTGGTCGCGGTACGGGCCGGTGCATCGGTGGTCGAGGGTGCGGTGTTCGACATCAGTCCTCCTGGAGGGACCGGGGCCCGAGCCTGCCAGGAACCGAAACGGAACGGGGTGAAGTGCTCCGGCGAGATGCAGGCTCACTCACCGTAGCGGACCAGGTCGACGCCGAGACCGATCCTCGCACGAACCGTCCGAACAGTGCAGCAACGGATCGCGAAACACCGTGACACCCGTTCGGGGCGCGCACGTTTCGTGCGCGGAACCCACCGGTCGTGCAACAACTCCGCGTAGCATGGGTCCAATGGATTCGCTCGACCACCGCATCCTGGACCAGCTCCGGGAGAACGCCCGCGCCGGCTACGGCGACATCGGGTCGGTGGTCGGACTCTCGGCCTCCGCCGTGAAGCGCCGCGTCGACCGGCTCGTCGGCGACGGGGTGATCCAGGGCTTCACGATCAAGGTCGACCCCGCCGTGGAGGACCGCGGCACCGAGGCCTGGGTGGAGCTCTACTGCCGCGGCACGGTCTCCCCCGACGAACTGCGCTCCCTGCTCGACACCGTCCCCGAGGTCATCGACGCCGGTACGGTCACGGGCAGCGCCGACGCCGTCGTGCACATGCGCTCGAAGGACCTCTCTGCCCTCGAGGAAGCGCTCGACAAGGTGCGCCTCGCTCCGCAGGTCGACCACACGCGTTCCGCGATCGTGCTCTCCAAGCTGGTCAGTCGCGAGACCGCGTAACGTCCGGCAGATGGGACGGGAAGCGGTCTGGAGGCGCGGCGCGGCATGCAAGCGATCGCGCACGGCCCGCCGTCTGGTCACCGCTGCGGGCCTCGCCTACGTCGCGAACTGCGCCTGGGGCACCGCCGTCGCGGTGCGGCTCATCCGCACGAAGAAGCTCCGGGTCGTCCACCACGGTCTGTTCGTCGTGACCGCCACGCTGACGGGTGTCGCGGCGACGACCCCGGTGTGGACACGCGACCGGTCGGCGCTCTTCCTGCTGCCCGCGCTCGTGCCCCTCGCGGTCGCCCCACGCACGAACCCGCGCTCCGGAGCACACTGGAGAGTCGCGGTCGCCGCTGCGCCGTCCTACCTGGGGGCGGTGCTGTTCCGGCGCTGACCGCGGGGAGGACAGCAGTGGAGCTCTTCGAGGCGATCCGACGTCGGCGCACCACCAACGGGGCGTTCCTGCCCGACCCGGTCTCCGAGGAGCACCAGCGGTTGCTCATGGAGCTGGCAGGGCGAGCGCCGTCGCAGCTCAACAGCCAGCCGTGGCGGTTCGTCCTGGTCGAGGAGCGGGCGACGATCGACCGCGTCGCCGAGATCAGCGGCTCGTCGATGACCAGGACCATGGCCGAGGGCACGTTCTTCGAGCGGTACCGCCCGTACTTCCGGTTCTCGCAGGCCGAGATGGACGAGCGCCGCGACGGCATGCTGTTCGACAAGCTCCCGGGACCGCTCAAGCCGTTCACGAAGCAGGTGTTCACGAAGCGCGGGCAGCTCCTGATGAACACGCTCCGGGTGCCGCACACGCTCGGTGAGGAGAACCGGAGGCTCGTGGCCGGGTCGCCGCTGCTGCTCGGGGTGATGCTCGACCGGCACGAGTACCGGAAGGAGGAGCTCTCCGGCTTCTACTCGGTGTTCAGCATGGGGGCGGCGATGGAGAACATCTGGCTCGCCACCACCGAGCTCGGTCTCGGGATCCAGTTCGTGTCCTTCCCGATGGAGACCCCGGGCGCGTGGGCGGAGATCGAGGGGCTGCTCCGCGTCCCCGAGTCGCTCGAACTGATGGCCGTCTACCGGATCGGGTACCTGCCTCCCGAGCGCCGGCGTCCCGCGATCGACTGGACCTCGAGCGAGCGGAAGCGCCCGTCGCAGTACGTGTTCCGCGGGACCTGCGACACCCCGCAGCAGGGGTGGGACGACGCGCCCGTGGCGGGGCACATCGCGCCGGAATCGACCATCTCGTGACCGCGACCGTGCCCGACGGAGGCGATCCGCGCCTCCAGGCCGTCGCCCCCGGCCTCACCGGACGCCCCTGGATCGAACAGGCGTGGCGGGACGTCGTCTTCGTGCACTGGCGCGTCGACGTGTCGGCGGTGGCCCCGCTGCTCCCGGCAGGCACGCGGCCGGACACCCTCGGGGTCGACGGCGTCGACGACGGCGCGACCACGTGGGTCGGCCTCATCGCGTTCCGGTTCTCGGACACGCGGTTCCCGCCGGTCTCCGTGGGCCGCGTCGGCGACTTCATCGAGGTGAACGTGCGCGTCTACACCGTCGACGACCGTGGGCAGCACGGAGTCGTGTTCCTGTCGCTCGACGCGGGCAAGCTCGCACCGACGGTCGGCGCACGCGTGGCGACCGGGCTGCCGTACAAGTGGGCGGTGGCGCAGCAGCGACGACCCGCGGCCGACCGGGTCGCCTACGCGGTGCGGCGACACGGGACCCACCTGCGCTCCCTGGTCGACGTGCGGACCGGGCCGCCGATCGCGGAGCCCACGGCACTCGAGACGTTCCTCACGGCACGGTGGGGCATGCACGTGCACCGGCTCGGCCGGACGCGCTTCTGGCCGAACGAGCACGAGTCGTGGCCGTTGCACCGGGCTTCGGTGGTGTCGCTGCGGGACGACCTGGTCGGGGCCGCGGGGCTGCCGTTCGCGCTGACCGAGCTCGAGCCGGACTCGGTGCTGTACTCGCCCGGGGTCGTGACCCGGTTCGGGCTCGGGCGCTGACGTCGGCCCCGGCCTAGCGGAGCGGTGCGCGGGCTGCGGCTCGGAACTGGTGGACGACGATCACCGCCGAGAACAGCGCGAACACGCCACCGGCGATCCAGGCGGGACGCTGGACCCGCGAGACGTCGTCGACGGTGAGCCCGATGACGGCGAGCGTGGCACAGATCGCACCGACCACCCCGAAGGCCCACATGACCGCGAGGTGGTCGAAGCGGGGCACGGCGCGCGCAGAAGTGAGCGTCAGCGGAAGCGCCACGAGCCCGAACAGCATGCCGAACGGCAGGCCGACCAGCAGGGTCGCGAGTGCGACCACACCTCCGGTCGTCACCGCGACCACCACGTGCGTGACGTGACCGCGCCAGGAGGCCTCGACCGTCTGCTCGTCGTACGCGCGCCAGCTGGTCACGAACAGCGCCACGGCGCCGGCGGTGGTGAGCGCGGCGGCCGTCAGCCCGACGACGAGGGCGAACACACCCCCGAACCCGATGCCGCCGAGGACCTCCACCGCGGCGAGGAGCACGGCCATGACCGGGACGGGCCAGATCTCCCGCCACCGTGTCGGGGTACGGAGGACCCAGCCGGGCGGTGCCTCCTCGGCGAGGTCGTCGGTCTCGGGGTCTCGGGTCTCCACCCGGCCATCATGCTCCGCGAGCGCCGCGGGACATCCGCTGTGCGGACGCACCGGCGGCGTGCGGTGGACTGGGCACATGAGCCGAACGACGACGATGGTCGAGATCGCCCGAGCCGCGATCGGGGTCGGGCACGCCGTCCGGGTGTTCCGCGGGAGTGCGAACCCGGCGCTCGACGTCGTGCTCGCCGTGCGACAGGTCGCGCAGGCCGTGCTCGTCGGGCGGACGGGCTCGGGCGATGCGCACACGCTCAGTGCAGTCGTCGACACCCTGCACGGCGTGACGATGGTCCCGCTCGCCGCAGATCCTCGACGGCGACGGTTCGCCGTCGGACAACTGTGGATCTCCGCGGGACTCGCGATCGCCGAGGTCGCGGCCGTCGGTCCCGGCCGTGACGGGGCCGGTCGACGCCGCAGCGTCGGTGGTCGTCGCTAGCGTCGGGAACATGAGCACGACCTACTCCGTCGCCTCCTCCCTCGACGGGTTCGTGGCCGCACCCGGTGACCACCTCGACTGGCTGCTGCAGTTCGGCTTCGAGCCGTTCCAGGAGCACTACGACCGCTTCTTCGCAGGGGTCGGCGCGATCGTGATGGGGTCGACCACCTACGAGTGGCTGCTCGCCCACGACGACACCTGGGCGTACCCGGACCTGCCGACCTGGGTGTTCACGACGCGCGACCTGCCCGTGCCGGACGGCGCCGAGGTGCACTTCGTGTCGGGATCCGTGGCGGACCACCAGGCGATCGTCGAACGGGCAGCCGGGGAGCTCGACGTGTGGGTCGTCGGCGGTGGCCTGCTCGCGGCGCAGTACCAGCAGGCAGGACTGCTCGACGAACTCCGGGTGACGGTGATGCCGATCGCCCTCGGCGCCGGGTCGCCCCTGTTGCCGGTGGCCGCGCCGACGCCGGTGTTCGAGCTGGTGGGCACCACCCCGTTCAGCGGCGGGGCGGTCGAGCTGCACTACCGCTCAGCGGACGGCGCGCTCCGAGAAGCGCGCACCGGAGCCTGACGCCCATGGGGCACGGCGTAGCGTCCGCGACATGAGCGATCACGAACAGACCGAGCCCGTCATGGACGGCGCCACCGAGGCCACGAACCACGAGAAGCTGCACGGCCTCATCGAGCAGGTCGACCACGATCACGCGGGCGAGGGCGCCGGCGCGATGGCCGACCACCTCCGCGACCGCATGGACGAGACCGGCGTCGAGGACGAGGAAGCCGGCGACACCGAGGACTGACCAGCGGGTTGGTGCGGAGGCGTCCCGCCGGGCCGTACCGACCGGTCAGGCGACGTCCGCGCGGAACGTGCGCAGTGCCTCCAGGTCGGCGTCGTCGAGACCGGATCGCTCGACGAAACGCACCACGTCGAACCCGTCGAGCGCAGCGCGGAACGCGCCCGCGACGGTGGTGCCGTGCTCGGCGCACAGGGCCTCGATCTTCGCCTCGTTCGACGGGACGCCGATGGACGCCAGCAGCGCCGGCGCGTTGTCGACGGTGACGAGGTAGTCCGCCACGATCGCCTCGGGCTCGACGCTCGCGATCGTCAGGAGCGCGAGCGCGATGATGCCGGTGCGGTCCCGTCCGCCGGCACAGTGGAACAGGACACCGCCCGGTTCGGCCCGCGCGATCGCCCGCAGCACGGACCCGGTGCGCTCCGGGAGCTCGTCGAGGTGCGGGCCGTAGTACAGCGGGGTGCCGACCAGGCCGGTCTCCCAGTAGGCCGAC
Source organism: Curtobacterium sp. 1544 (assembly GCF_040544915.1). Taxonomy (NCBI): domain Bacteria; kingdom Bacillati; phylum Actinomycetota; class Actinomycetes; order Micrococcales; family Microbacteriaceae; genus Curtobacterium; species Curtobacterium sp. 1544. The sequence continues at coordinate 4,637 of NZ_JBEPKX010000035.1, read as the reverse complement.
CAGAACGACGGGGCGTCGTCGAGGCCGTCGTGGTCGATCACCACGGTGGTGATCCAGTCCGGGCGGGTCCCGGTGTCCTTCGCGGTCTCGGACGGCGCGCGCAGGTCGACGACCGTCCGGATGCCGGCGTCGTGCAGTGCCTGCCAGCCGTCGGCCGTCAGACGGTCGACGCTCTCCGACCGGAACACGCGACGGGCCGGGGTCGTCCCGCCGCCCTGCAGCGGCAGACCGCCGAGGTCGCGACCGTTGAACAGGCCGTCGGCGTGCAGGGTGCGGTCCTCAGACATGCAGCTCCGACAGGTCGGGGTCCAGGTCGCCGAACCGGTGCGCCGTGATCGACACCGACTGCTCGCGGAGGAACGGCAGCATCTCGATGATCCCGGCCTCGACGACGGGGGCGTCGTGGATCGCCACGTCGACGCTCGCGCCGAGGGCTTCCTCGAGTGCGAGGGGGTCGCCGCCGACCAGCCGGATGCGCGCACCCGGACCACCGAACACGGTGTGCGCGGGCGGCTCCTGCCCCTGCGCGAGCACGGTCTCGAGCGCGTCCTGCGTGTCGTCCTCGCCGCTCGTCCAGGATGCGCGGAAGACCTCGCCCGACGCTGCCCGACGCAGGAACTCCTCGTCGGTCTCGACCAGGTGGTCGACGACGTCCAGCGGGGACCGGCTCGACGCGAGCAACTGCGTGAGCGGCCCGGGGAGCGGCCGAGCGCTGCTCAGCAGCACATGGGCACGGGCCGCGGTCGCGGCGGCGAGGACGCGGACGAGGTCCCCGCTCGTGGCCCCCTCGGCCTGCCGCACGATCACGGACTGCGGACGCCAGCGCAGCACGTTCCGCTGCACCACGAGCGCCGAGGGGTCGTGCGAGACGCCGAACTCTGTGGCCCGCGCACGGACGTCGCTCAGCGCGCCGGCGCGGACCTGGTCGAACTCCTCGAACGACAGCCCGCTCCGGGCCGCCTCGATCACCGCGGTCACCCGTGGCGGCAGCCCGTGCAGCTGGATGCTCTTGTGCACGGTGCGCGGGATCGGCTGCCACCGGCCGAGCGTCGCGACGTACATGGACCCGCCGGCCTTCGTGCCCGTGCCGACGGCGGAGCGCTTCCACCCGCCGAAGGGCTGGCGACGGACGATCGCTCCGGTGATGCCGCGGTTGACGGACAGGTTGCCCGCCTGGACACCGGCGATCCAGTCCGCGACCTCGTCGGTGTCGAGCGAGTGGATGCCCGCCGTCAGCCCGTAGTCGGTGCCGTTCTGGATCGCGAGGGCCTGATCGAGCGTCTCGGCACGCATGATGCCGAGCACCGGACCGAAGTACTCGGTCTGGTGGAAGTCGCTGCCGGGCCGGACGCCGTCGCGGATGCCGGGCGACCAGAGCCGTCCCGAGTCGTCGAGCGGTACCGGCTGCACGAGCCAGGACTCCCCCGGACCGAGCTCGGTGAGCCCGCTCCGCAGCTTTCCCGAGGGCTCGGCGATGACCGGCCCCATCTGCGCCGTCGGGTCGTCCGGCCAGGCCACCCGGAGCGTGCGCGTGGCGTCGACGAGCTGCCGGCGGAACCGTTCGCTCTCGCCCACGGAGCCGACCAGGATCACCAGGGAGGCGGCCGAGCACTTCTGGCCGGCGTGCCCGAACGCCGACTGCACGATGTCCTGCACGGCGAGGTCGAGGTCGGCGCTCGGCGTGACGACGATCGCGTTCTTGCCGCTCGTCTCCGCGGTCAGTGGCAGCCCGGCACGCCACCAGCGGAAGGAGCGTGCGGTGTCCGCCGAGCCGGTCAGGATGATGCGGTCGACGGCGGGGTGCGCGATGAGGTCGCGGCCGAGCTCGTCCTCGTCGAGGTCGACGAGCTGCAGCAGGGAGTGGGGCACCCCGGCGTCCCAGAGCACGTCGGCGAGCAGGGCGCCGCAACGCTTGGCCTCTGGCGCGGGCTTGAGGACGACGCCGCTGCCCGCGGCGAGGGCAGCCAGGACACCCCCGGCGGGGATCGCAACAGGGAAGTTCCACGGCGGGACGACCACGGTCAGGCGCGGCGGGACGTACCGGGCACCGTCCCCGTCGAGCACGGCCAGGTGCCGCGCGCTCTCGGCGTAGTGGTGCGCGAAGTCGATCGCCTCGCTGACCTCGGTGTCGGCCTCGGACAGGGTCTTGCCGGTCTCGGCCGCCATCACCTCGACGAGGTCGGCACGCCGGGTCTCGAGCTCGTGGGCGATGAGGTCGAGGAGTTCCGCACGGTCGGACGGGTCCTGCCGTCCCCAGTTCACGCCGGCCTGCGCGGTGCGGGCGACGATGCGTTCGAGCTGCGACCGGTCGGAGACCTTCGCACCGCGGATCGTCTGCGCACCGAGCTGCGAGCGCGGGACCCGACGGAGGACGTCGAGCGCCCACTCCCGGTTGGCGGCGACTGCCGGATCGGTGTCCGGGACGTTGTCGAAGCGTTCGCGGTGCTCCGGCTCGCCGATCGGCACACGGCGGTCCTGCGTGCGGTGGGTCGACGGGACCGGCTGCCCGAGCGCGGACACCGAGGCGAGCCACCGGCCGCGCTCGCGTTCGAAGACGCTCTCGTCGTGGTCGATCTCCGCGGCGCTCGCGATGAAGTTCTCGGGGCTCGCGCTCTCCTGCAGCCGACGGGCCAGGTACGCGATCGCGGAGTCGAACTGGTCCGGCTGGACGACCGGCGTGTAGAGGAGCACCTGCCCGACGTCGGCGCGGACGGCGTCGGCGTGGGTGGACGCCATGCCGAGCAGCATCTCGACGTCGATCCCGTCGGTGACCCCACGACGCTGGGCGAGCACCCACGCGGTGGCGAGGTCGAACAGGTTGTGCCCGGCGACACCGATGCGCACCGCGTCGATCCGCTCCGGCGTGAGTGCGGCGTCGAGCATCCGGAGGTACGCCGTGTCGGTCTCCTGCTTCGACCCCCACGTCGCGAGCGGCCACTCGTGCAGGATCGCGTCCACCCGCTCCATCGCGAGGTTCGCGCCCTTGACGAGTCGGACCTTGATCGGCGCCCCGCCCCGTGCTCGTCGTTCCTGCGCCCACGAGGTCAGGGACTCCAGCGCGCCGGCCGCGTCGGGCAGGTACGCCTGCAGCACGATGCCGGCCTCGAGCCCGAGGAACTCGTCGCGGTCGAGCAGCGCTCGGAACACGGCGAGCGTGACGTCGAGGTCGCGGTACTCCTCCATGTCGAGGTTGATGAACTTCGCCCGGCCACCGGACGCCAGTGGAGCCGCCGCCAGCCGGTAGAGCGGCACGAGCCGGTCCACCACGCGCTCGACGGTCTGGTCGAACGCCCACATCGACATCTGCGGGACGACCGAGCTCACCTTGATCGAGACGTAGTCCACGTCGTCGCGCGCCAGCAGGTCCATCGTCCCCTGCAGCCGACGGTCGCTCTCCGCGCTGCCGAGCACGGCCTCGCCGAGCAGGTTCACGTTGAGCCGGGTGCCCGGCCCGCCGACCTTCGCGAGCGCAGGACCGAGCTTCGCGGGTGTGGCATCGATGACGAGGTGCCCGGTCATCCGGCGCAGGATCTTCCGCGCCGTGGGGACGACCGCCCACGGGGCCATCGTCGCGAACCCGCCGCCGAACGTCACCGCACCGCGGAGGTACCACGCGAGGAAGTCCGGGACGTCCCGGCTGACCTGCTCGAGGTTGCGGGCGGCGACCCGGGGGTCTTCCGGCCGGATGACCTTGTCGACGAACCCCCGCGTGAAGTCGAGGCCCTGCTCGTCACGGAGGACACCGGCGAGACGGGCCGCTCCGGCGTCCGGCTTCGCCCCGGCGGACGCCGCCAGCCACCGCCGCACGAGGGCGACGGCGTCGTCGGTGCAGTCCTGCAGTCGGGCGCTCGGCATGCCTCGATCGTAGGCCTCGCCACCGACTCCACCTCGGAGCGAGCCGTGTGCGCCCACCGAGTCGTCTGGGCGGGACCCGGTCATACGAGCGGATGATCATCGCGGCGAACAGGTCCGAGGTCGATACGCTGGCGAAATGCCGAACGAGGGGGCCGGAGGCCACGACTGGGCCACGTGGGACGCCTACCACGACGTGTGGCGACGACTCGACCGGGCGTTGGACCACGCCGTGCAGCAGGGAGCGGGGATCTCGATCCCGGAGTTCGAGATCCTCATCGGACTCCACCGCGAGCCGGAGCACCGGTTGCGCGTGCGCGACATCGCGGCCGGCATCGGGTGGGAGAAGTCCCGCGTGAGCCACCAGGTCACGCGCATGGTCGCGCGCGGGTTGGTGGAGCGAGCGGACTGTCCCACGGACGGCCGGGGCAGCTGGGTCGTGATGACCCCCGACGGCCGTCGCGCGGTGCTCGCCGGCATCCGTGCGCACACGGGAGCGCTCGAGGACCTGTTCTGGAGGCCCGTGGGGGCCGACGCCGAGACGCTGCGGTCCGTCAGCGCGCGGGTCCAGGACGCCATCGGCCCCGACGAGCCGGAATCCGACGCCGCCGGCTGACCCTGCTGGACTCCGCAACGTCGAAGGCCCCGCCCCGGCGGATGCCGGGGCGGGGTCTTCGACGGGATCGGTCCTACTTGATCTTGGCGGTGATGGTGGCGGTGCCGACGAGGAGGCCGCTCTTGACGGCGTCGGTCTTGAAGGTGCTGTTGAGCAGCTTCGCGGCGTC
>NZ_JBEPKX010000034.1:0-46011 GCF_040544915.1 Curtobacterium sp. 1544 | reverse complement strand
CCGTCGAAAGCCCCCCGGGCGGGCCCCCGGCGGGCGCCCCCCCCCCCCGGGCGGGCCCCCCCCCCCCCCCCCGCCGCCCCCCCCCCCCCCCCGGGGGGGGGGGGGGGGCCCCGGCGCCCCCCCCCCCTCCCGTCCGTCCACCGGTCGCGTGGAGAACGTGACTGGCACCATGGCGGGATGGCCGAGCAGTCCGTCCCCGGTGCCCCGAGACCCGGGCGCCTCCCCCGGCCGCGCGTCCGGAGCCTGGCGCAGCACGACATCCGCGATGCCCGCGCCCGGCTGCGCGGCACGATCTACGAGGACGTCACGCCGGACACCCGACCGCGCGAGCAGTACTCCCCCGTGCAGATCGTCGACTTCTGCCTCGACCTCGCCGAGGTGATGCTCGCCTCCGGTGCCGACACCCGCAGCGTCGAGACGGCCGTCGTGGCGGTCTCGACGAAGTGGAACCTCGCGCCCCTCGACCTCGACTTCTCCGGCAGCTCGGTGACGATCCAGTACGCCCCGGCGGACACCCCGCCGCTCGTGAAGGTCCGCACCGTGCAGTCCGACGGCTCCGACCTGGACCGGCTGGCACGGGCGAACCAGATCGTCGACGACCTCGTGCACGACGAGCGCGACATGACCTCGGCCGTGAACGCCCTCGTCGCGGTGCTCCGCCTGCCGCCACGGTGGCCACGGTGGCTGGCCGACGTGGGGCTGTCGATCCTCGGCATCTCGATCTCGATGCAGGCCGGTGGCGGCTGGCGAGCTGGCCTGGGCGCGTTCGTGCTCATGCTCGGGATCATCGTCTCCGGACGGTGGCTGACCGGTCGGGGGTTCCCGCAGTTCTTCGTGTCCGGGGCGCAGGGTGCGGTGGCGTCGGCGATCGGCACCCTCGCGATCTGGGCCGGCGTGCTGCACCCCGGCCAGGCCGCGACGATGGTGGCGGCGCTCGTGGTGCTCCTGCTCCCGCACCCGTCACTCGTCACGTGGGCGCAGGACGCGATCTCCGGGTTCCGGGCGATGGCCGTCGCCCGGGCGTTCTACATCGGGCTCATCATCGCGGCGATCGTGGTCGGCGTGCCGGCCGGCATCGCCGTGACGAAGTGGCTGCACATCGAGGTCGATCCGTCCGGCATCGTCACGCAGACCCTGCCGCTCTGGGCGTCGCTCGCGCTGACCGTGGTGTCGGCGGCGGCGAACTGCTTCGTGCAGCAGGCCAGTGCCCGCGTGATCCCGGTCGCCGTGGTCTTCTCGGTCGCGGCCGGCGCGGCGCTCCGAGGCCTGCGTGACCTCGGCATCCCGCTGCTCGGCGCCACGTTCCTCGCGGCCGTGCTCCTCGGCGTGCTGTCGACCATCGCCGCAGCCCGGATGCGGACGGCGGTCGCGGCCATCGCGGTCCCGGCGTTCTGCGGGGCCCTGCTGCCCGGGGTCGCCGTGTCGAACGCGCTGCTGAACTTCATGTCCGGGTCGTCGAGCGCCGCCCTGGACTTCGTCGCCGCGGTGTCGGTTGCCCTGGCGATCGGCGCCGGGCTCGTGCTCGGCGGACTCGTCGCGACACCCGGTGCTCGACGGGCGCTGCGCCGCGCACGGAGGGTCGTCGTGCACTCGGTCCACAACGACACGACCGCGCTGCGGGTCATCCGCGACTCGGGCTACGACCCTGGCGGCGGATCGGTGCCACGCGGCCCGCGACCGCGCTGACGACCGACGCTCAGAGCTCCCAGCCGCCGTCGCTCCACGTCGACAGCCGACGTGCGGCCTGCGGTTCGTATCGCTCCATCCAGCCGCGCTCGAGCCGGGCGACGGCACGGTCGAACGCCGGGACGAGGTCGAGGTCCGACCGCAGGAGCGCCTGCAGCTGCAGCCCCTCGTACAGGGCGATGAGCTGCTCCGCTCCGCGACGGGGGTCCATCGTGTGCGGTGCGCGGCCCACGGCGATGTCGTGCTCGAGCCCGCGCTTGATCTGCGCGTAGAAGAGCTGGTACCGCGACCGCAGGTACGTGGCCATCGGGTGCTGCGGGTTCCCGGCGACGGAGAGCAGCGCCACGAGCAGCCGCATGAGCGCCGGGTCCTCGGCGTTCGAGGCGACGATCCCGCGGAGGAGCTGGACGGTGGACCCGTCGCCGACCTCGCGCGTGACCTCGTCCATCCGACCGCCGTTCCACCGGTCGACCGCGGCGAGCACGAGCCCGTCCCACGAGGGGAAGTGCTGCCGGAGCTCGTCGACGGAGATGTCGAGCCGCTCGGCGACCTTCGCGGCGTCGGCCTCGTGGAAGGGGACGTCCCGGAGCAGGTCGACGGTCGCACCCACGATCGTGATCCGCAGGTGCAGGGTGGCGGCCGCGGCGGCTGCCGCCTGCGTGTCCGCGCTGGTGTGTTCGAGCATCGTGCCCTCCGTCGGTCCCCGGACGTCCTGTCCGCGTCGCCCACTGGGGGCAGGTCCATCCAAACGGAGATCGGGGGACACCAGAATCCCCGGTCCGGGTGTCGGCATGTCGGGGGACAAGACGTCGGTTCGCAGCACGTTCGCGGGGATCCGTGTGACGATGCCGACATGACCCCGAACGACCCCACCGCGCAGGGACTGGCGACCATGGCCTCGGCCGGCTTCGAGTTCGGCGGCGATCCCGACCAGGTCGCGCACGACGTCCGCACGATGTGGGAGCAGCTCGGCCGGCCGGTCGGCGCGTTCGACGCCGCCGCTCGGGCGATCGCCGTCCTGCCGCAGCGTCCGGAGGTCGCGATCGCGGACCAGGCCCGCCGCCGCGAGTTCGAGCGCGCGGTCGGCATCAACCCCGTCGAGGTCGAGCTGGCTGCGGCGCTGTCGGCCCGCGAGCTCCTCGAGCGGATGGCGCGCACCTGCACGACCCCGTGCTGAACATCTTGTATTTCTAATACGATGCTGTCAGGATGGGTGCGACCCGATCCCTCCCGAGGAGCACCCGATGCCCGCAGCACGTCGTTTCGTCAGCGCCCCGTCGACCGATGCCCGTGACTTCGGTCGCGACGCCCTGATCGAGACCCTGCGCTCGCTCCTGCCGCAGGACGCACTCGTCGTCGGCGCCCGCGGTCTCCGCGCGCGCCTCGGCCTCCTGGGCAAGGAGACCGTCGACCTGGCGGACCTGTCGTCCGTCGCCGACCTGGCCGCACTCTGGCACCGCGAACACGGCGCGCTGCTCGAGGGTGGGCCGTCCGCACTCGCCGTGAGCATCGGCGCCGACTCCACGGTCGCCAGCGAGGCCCTCGCCGCCGCCGCCACCGCCGTCGCCGGTGAGCTCGAACTCGCCTCGATCCGGGTGTTCCAGTTCGCCGAGCGCGATGCCGCCGCCACGAAGCAGCTCGTCCGCGCCTTCCGTCGCGTCACCGAGATCCCCGTCTCGGTCGTCACCCACACCGACTCGGTCGCGGACACCGCCTCGGCGTTCGCCGCGTGCAACCTGGTCGTCACGCACGACGCCGCGGTCGCCGCGATCGCCACGTCGGTGCACACGCCGGCGGTCTCGCTCGACGACCACACCGACATCACCGAGCTCTACCTGGCGATCCGCACCGCGACCTCGGACCCCGAGTCCGCGCGCGTCGACGACCGGGCCGCCCGCGCGCTCGCTCTCGCCCTCGACGCCTGGGCCCGCGGCCGCATGTCGACGGCGGACCTCCACGGCGCGATCGCCGACCCCAGCCGGGTCGACGAACTCGTCGGCGCCTGACACCGCCCGGCGCGAGAGACGCCGGACACACAGCGAGACACCGCCGGATCCGGCGGTGTCTCGCTGTCGATGCGGCGCCTCGCGCGCGATGCGCCCGGCCCGTCGCGCTACGGCGTCGGCATGCCCCCGTCGACGTGGAGCGTCTCCCCGACGACGTACGACGACTCGCCGCTCGCCAGGAAGACGTACGCCGGCGCGAGCTCGGCCGGCTGCCCCCAGCGGCCGAGGTACGTCTGCTCCCCGGCGGTCGGGAGGTCCTCCGGCTTCTGCCCACCGGCGGGCTGCAACGGCGTCCAGATCGGCCCGGGTGCCACGGCGTTCACGCGGATGCCCTTCGGCGCGAGCTGCGCCGCCAGGCCCTTCGCCAGGTTGTTCACGGTCGACTTCGTCGCCGCGTAGTGCACGAGGTGCGGGGACGGCGCGTACGCCTGGATCGACGTCGTGTTGATGATCGTCGACCCCGGCTGCAGGTGCGGCACGGCGGCCTTCGTGATGCGGAACGTCGCGTAGACGTTCGTCTTGAAGGTCTCGTCGAACTCGTCGTCGGAGATGTCGACGATGGAGTCGACGTTCTGCTGCTTGCCCGCGTTGTTCACGAGGATGTCGAGCCCGCCGAGCTGCTCCACCGCGTCGGCCACGAGCTGCTCGCAGACCTCGAGCGAGGTGATGTCGCCGGGCAGCGCGACGGCCTTGCGGCCGGCGGCCTCGATGAGGGCGACGATGCGGTCGGCGTCCTCCTGCTCCTCGGGGAGGTACGAGATGGCCACGTCGGCACCCTCGCGGGCGTAGGCGATCGCGACGGCCGCACCGATGCCCGAGTCGCCGCCGGTGACGAGCGCCTTGCGTCCCTCGAGTCGGCCCGAGCCGCGGTAGGTGTCCTCACCGTGGTCGGCGGCCACGTTCTGCGCCATCTCCGCGTCGGTCCCGGCACCCGGCAGGTACTGCTCGTCGGGCTTCTTGTCGGCGTACATCGTCGTCGGGTCCTGCTTGCTGTACTGGTCCGTCATGACATCGACGGTACGCAGGCGGTCGCCTCCGCCCGTCCAGGCGCCTGTCCCCCGGTGCGCGACCCGGACTGCGTCCGCCGGCGCTCGCCTCCCCCGCCCGGTCACGCTCACATCGCGCCCCCGGTCGGACACCGCACCCCGCTGTGACGGGGCGCGATGTGCGCCACAGGGCGCGGAACGGGCGGCGGTCGGGAAGGCCGGACTGGAGGCACGGTGCGGCCCCGGCGGGCGGGTCAGGCCGGGTGGGCGGCCAGGAACGCGTCGGTCTCGGCCCGCGTGGGCGCCGTCGCCGGACCGGGTCGCGACACCGCGATCGCGGCGGCGGCGTTGGCGCGACGGACCGCGTCCAGCAGGGCCTCGCCGCGGGACAGCGCCGCGACGAGGACGCCGCCGTGTGTGTCCCCGGCTCCGTTCGTGTCGACGGCCTCGACCGTGAACCCCGGCACCAGGGCGGGTCCGTCGGGCAGCGACGGATCGGCCACCCAGCACCCGGCACCGCCGTCACGGACCAGCACCGTGCCCCGCGCGACCGCGGCCATGGCGGTGACCGCCTGGCAGAGGTCGGCCGATCCCGGGGACGTGAGCCGGGCCTCCCGGGCGTTCGTGGACACGATGTCCGCACGCGCCGTGACGGGGGCGACCACCTGCGGGTCGAGCGTGTCGACCAACGGCGACGGGTCGAACACGACCCGCACCGATGCCGGGATCGTCGGGATCCAGTCCGCGATCGCGCGACCGTTGACGGGGTGGGCGAGGCCGTAGCCGGACACGAACAGCGTGTCGTCGTCGCGCAGGTCCACCCGGGCGAGCTCGGCCGGACCGAGCCGTCCCTCGGCGCCGACGCTCGTCACGAAGGTCCGCTCGGTCGACGCGTCGACGAGCGCGACGCAGTACCCGCTGTCCTGGTCCGGGATGCCGGGCTGCAGGACCTCGACGTCGGCGTCGGCGAGCGCCCGACGGACCACGTCGGCGAAGGGGCCGGTGCCGTACTGCCCGGCGAAGACCACGTCGAGGCCGTCCCGGCGCGCGGCCACCATCGTGTTCAGGCCACCACCGGCCGTTATCTCGGACGACGACGCGATCACGTCGCCGCCCGGGTCCGGCAGCTCGCCGACACGCATCACGATGTCGACGATGACGTTGCCGACCGAGACCAGACGGGGCATCAGGCGTGCTCCGTCGCGGGCAGCGGAGCCGACTCGTCGGCGGGTGCGTGCAGGGCACCCTTCGGACCACCGGTGAGCACGTAGACCGCGGCGGCGACGATGAACGTGACGATCCAGCCGAGACCGTTCGCACCGATCCAGGTGCCGGCGAGGGCGCCGACGAACACCGGGTCCGCGTCGCCGACCTGCACGCTCGTGAACAGGAAGCCGACGACGATGGCGACGGCCCAGGCGACGACCGCCCGCCACGCGATGCCGCCCGAGTACCAGTAGCGGCCGCCGGCCCGGAGGTCGAGCAGCGCCTCGGGTTCGTACCAGGTGCGACGGACGATGTCGGCGATGAAGACGCCGAGCCAGGCCGTGATCGGGACGGCGAGCACCGAGATGAACGTGATGAACGGCGCGTAGAAGCCGTCGGCGACGAGCATGAAGTACATCGCGCCGAGGAACGTCACGACCACGTCGACGGTGACGGCCCACACCCGGGGCACCTTGATGCCGAGGGTCAGCGTGGTGAGGCTCGCGGAGTACACCGACAGGTGGTTCGACAGCAGCAGCCCGCCGAACGCCGCGATCAGGTACGGGACCGCCATCCAGCCGGGGAGCAGGTCGCGGATCGCGGCGACGGGGTCGCCGGCCTGCGCCAGGGTCGGGTCGCCGGCGGACACGAGCGCGCCGAGCCCGACGAGGACCACGAGCGGGATGCCGGCTCCGGCGGCGCTCGCGCTGACGAGCTTGCCGGCGCGCACGCTCGTCTTCGAGTACCGGGCGATGTCCGCGCCCGCGGTCGCCCAGCCGATGCCGGTGCCGGCCGCGATCGTGCCGATCCCGATCGCCATCGCGGCGAACGGTCCGGCGGGGGCGCTGCCGACGACGTGCCAGTCGACGCGGACGACCAGGAACACGGCGACGAAGACGTTCAACGCGCCGAAGACCCACGTCGCCCACTTCTGCACGGCGACGATGAAGGCGTGGCCGAGGCCGGAGATGAGCACCGTCGCGACGACGAACACGAGGATGGCGACGATCGTCAGGACAGGGTTGTGCTTCGCGTCGCCGTCCGTGCCGAACAGGATCGTGAAGAGCGACAGGAGCACGAAGGCCGCCGTCGTGGTGTTCACGGTCTCCCAGCCGAGGCGGGAGAGCAGCGAGACGAAGGTCGGCCCGATGTTGCCGCGGACGCCGAAGACCGCCCGGCTCAGGGTCAGGCCGGGTGCACCGCCCCGACGCCCGGCGATCGAGATCACCCCGACCACGGCGAACGAACCGGCGGCGCCGATCACCGCGACGAGCAGCGCCTGCCAGATGTTGAGGTGCTGGAAGGCCACCAGGGTCGCGCCGAGGGGCAGGCCGAGGATGGAGATGTTGGCGGCGAACCACACCCAGAAGAGTGCGCCGGCCTGCCCGGTGCGTTCGGCCGCTGGTACGGGTTCGATGCCGCGCTGCTCGATGCTGGTGAGCGTTCCCGAGCTCGGGGTGTCGGTCATGGTTCCTCTTACGTCGTCGGAAGGGTTTCGGGTCCGGGCGGTGGCTCGTGGGGGTCGCCACCGACCGGGGCTAGTGGCTGCTGGCCGCGCGGAGCTCCAGCAGGGGGGAGACGGCGTCCGCGAACCGGATGCCGTTGACGGACTCGACCTGCGCGACCGCCTCGGGGGACCACGCCGACGCCCCGTGCACGGCACCGAGCACCGCGCCCGCCATGGCCGCGATCGTGTCGGTGTCGCCACCGGTGCTCGCGGCGGTGCAGAGCGTCTCCCACGGGTCGAGGTCGAGTGCGACGAGGGCGAGCGCCGCCACGACGGACTCCTGGCTCGCGACACTCGTGCCGATCACGCTGTCGATCGCCGCGATGCGGTCCGCGGCTGCCACCGTCGGCAGCCATCCACGGGCCCAGGCGGTCTTGTCGGCGATCGAGGCACCGGCGATCCAGTGCCCGCGCCGCTCGCCGATCCGGGCGGCGGCGACGGCGACGTCGAGCGCCTCCGCGCGGGAGGCACCGTCGATCCCGGCGCTGACGGCGGCGGCGACGGCCGAGGCCCCGGCGATGCCGAGTCCGGTGTCGTGGGTGACACGGGACGCGTCCTGCACGGCGTCGACGAGGACCTCGAGGTCGTCGGCGGACGTGGTGATGCCGACCGGGGTGATGCGCATGGCGGCACCGTTGGTGGTGCCCGTCGAGCCCGCCTCGGATGCGGGGACGCCGTCGAGGATGCGCTGCACGGCCGTCTTCGTGCTGGGCCCGAGCAGGTCGAGCGACCCCTTGGCCGCCATCCCGCGCTCCCACTCGATGAGCGCCTCGGCGAACCGCGTCGGGTCGAGTCGGCCGTCGCCCTCGACGAGCAGTCGTGCGACGAGCACGGCCTGTTCGGTGTCGTCGGTGATGCTCGCGGCGGGCATGCCGTGCGCGATGCGCTGTCGGGGCCCGGCGTCGACGAAGCCCGTGATGCGGCCGTGGTCCTCGCGGATCTGCTCCAGCGTCATCGACTGGGTCGGCATCCCGAGTGCGTCGCCGATCGCGAGGCCCTGGAACGCGGCGAGGGCGTGGTCGTGGGTCGTGCTGTCGGTCATCGTCATCGTCCTTGTCCGAAACGCATGTGGATACGGAAGCGCTCGGGGTCGAGCAGGCTGTCGACGGCCTCGACGAAGGCACCGTCTGCCGTCCGTGCGACCCGGCGGCTGTGCAGGAACGGCGTGCCAGGTGCCCGGTCGAGCACGGCCGCCTCGTCGTCGTCCAGCGGCCGGACGTCGATCCACTGCTCCGCCCGGGCCGGCACGAGCCCGGCGGCTTCGATGGTGGCGCTCAGTGATCCGTCGACGAGGCCCTCCTCGACGGCGCGGTCGAGGCGTCCGATGCGCGGGACGAGACTGCGCTCGTAGGACACCTTCGGGCCGTCCACGACGGAACGAACCCGGTCGACCGCGACGAGCGCGGGGTCGGCGTCCACGAGGCTCGCGAGCTCGGCGTCCTCGATCCGCTCGATCCGCAGCGTCGAGGCGCGCACCTCGGTGCCGCTCCCAGCGATCGAGCGTGCCCAGCCGGCGCGCGGGTCGAGCGCCGCACCGTCGAACGTGACCACCGAACCGATGCCGCCGTGGGTCGCGATGTACTCGTCGTCGGCGAGGTCGGCGAGTGCCGCACGGACGGTGCCGCGACTGACCGCGTAGCGCTCGGCGAGGTCGTGCTCGCCGGGGAGGCGTTCCCCGGGGACGTACCGGCCCGTCGCGATCGCGTCGCGGAGGGCGTCGGCGACGAGGCGTCGCTTCGATGAGACGGGCATGGTGGCGACCATACATGTACAAGACCTGTCCAGTCCAGGGTGGCCTGGTCGGAAAGGTCACGGTCCGGTCACTGCCAGGCTCCGATTCGGTAACACCCGTCGTCCAGGCAGCCTCGACGTCGTACCGTCGAGTGGTGACCTTCCGGACCGTGCTGGCGTTGAGCGCCGCCGTGCTGGCCTTCTCGGCCGGCACGTTCGTCGTGGACGGCACGTCCGGCGTCGGCGCAGCACCGGCCTCGGCGGCCGAGGTCGCCCCGGAGACGGCGCCGCGCGACGACCCGGCGCGCGTCACGACCGCGAAGCTCAAGCGGGTCGACTCGATCGAACTCGACGCCGAGTCCCTGGTGTTCCGCCGTGGCGAGAAGACCGTGGTCGAGGCCTCGATGCGGGACTCCCGCACCACCGTGAGCCTGCTCAACCGCCTGCTCGGCACCCCGTCCCGCACCCAGACCGCCGAGGGCGACGGCGGCGCGTGCTTCCCGTCCGGCACCACCTACACGTGGGGTGGTGCGATCCGGGTGGCCGCGCTGACCACGCCGGCGCAGGCGGGCAACGCGGTGGAGGTCCGGGTGCTCCGCGATGCCGTGCGCTCCCGCTTCGGCGACGACGTCGAGCTGACCGGACCCGACGGCGTGCAGGTCGGCGACGACATCCACGACGCCATCTCGGACGCCCCGAAGGCCGACCGGATGTCGTTCGGCTCGGACGAGGCGAAGGCCTGGCAGCTCCTGCTCGAGGAGGGCTGGGCCCCCGAGGACGACGCCGACACCGCGGGCACGAACGGCGTCTCGGCGCTCACCGACGACACCACGGTCACGGTGCTCGGGTCGCCGATGCCGGTGCACGCGCAGCGCACCTGCTGACCAGGTCCCCGGCGGCGCGTTCGTTCAGCGGCGCGTCCGTTCAGATCCGGAGCGTGGCCACGACCGGGAAGTGGTCACTCGCGAACCACGTCTCCGGTCCGTCGTGGTCGATCAGGACGCGGTCCACACCGGCGATCCCGCGCGTGAGCACCCAGTCGATGCGCTCCCCCGAGTCGACCGGCGGTTCCCAGTCGTTGAACGTTGCGGTCCGGTCCTCCGGGTCACCGCCGAGCACCCACGCGTCGTCGTAGCCGGCGTCCGCGAACACCGTCGACGCCGTCCCCGCTCCGGCCGGCTCGTTGCAGTCCCCCGCGACGACGACGGGTCCGTCCGTGGTGCTGAGGCGCTCGACGATGAGTGCCGCGCTCTTCGCCCGGACCTCGTCGCCGTGCGGGCCGACCTCGTGGTCGAGGTGCGTGGTCAGCAGGGTGAACGGGTCCCCTTCGACGTCGAGGAAGCGGGTGTGGTTCGCGACCCGGGGGAACAGGCTCCCCCACGTGTTCGAGACGGGCTCGTCGGGGGTGTCCGACAGCCAGAAGGTCCCCTCGTCGAGCGGACGGAAGCGGCTGCGGCGGAAGAACACCGCGGCGTGCTCCCCCGCCGTGTCCCCCTCGCGCCCCTGTCCGACGTCGCCGTGGTCCGGCAGTCCGGCCCGGAGGTCGTCCATCTGGTGCGCGAAGGCCTCCTGCACGCAGACGAGGTCGGGATCGTGCCGGCGGATCACGTCGAGCAGGACGGGGAGCCGGGCCGGCCAGTCGTGCGCGGGATCCGGGTTCTTGATGTTGTAGGTCATCAGGGTGATCGGACGCGCTGCGTTGCTCACCCCTCGAACCTACCGACCTCGGTGCGCAGGGAACCGTGACCCGCCGGAGCGCGAGGACCCGGTCAGTTGATGCAGACGCCGTCCTTGCCGTAGCTCTTCACGTCGGTCGACGACGGCTTCGGCTCCGACGACGCGGACTTCGACGGCTTCGACTCCGACCCTGCGGACTCCCCCGACGACGGCTGCGACGCCGCACCACCGGGAGCGGCCGGCGCCGTGGCGGTCTTGCCGTCGGTCCCGAGCACGAGCGTGACACCCGTCACGGCGGCGGTCCGGACCGGTACGGCTCCCGGCACGACGGCGGCGAGGGCCTTCGCCTGCGCCTCCTGCCCGGCCGGGTACTGGATCTGCGTCGTCTTCGTGGTTTCGGACGAGCCCGGGGCGCCGACCTGGAAGCCCCGCGCGGTGAGGTTCGTCCCCGCGGCAGCTGCGGCGCCCGTGACCCCGCTGCCGTTCAGGACCGTGACGGTCGTGGCGGCGGGCTGCGCGGCCGTCGCCTTCGTGTACTCCTCGGGCTCGCCGACCAGGCTCTGCACGAAGGCGGGGAGCCCGACGGTGTCGATCTCGACGATGGACAGCGCCGACCCGTTGACGTAGATGGTGGGGGTGCCGAGCGTCGGGATGGTGGCCGACTGGATGTTGCCGGGCCGCAGGTTCCGCATCTGCGTGGCGAGGTTGACCAGGTCGGTGTCGGTCTGGATCGAGCCGCCCACGGCGCCGAGGATGTTGTTCATCTTGACCGGGTTGAGCAGGGTGCCGGCGGAGAGCACCTTGCGGGCCTCCTGCGACAGGAAGTACTGCTGGCGGATGTTCCGGTCGAGGTCGCCGTTCGGCAGCCCGTGGCGCTGGCGCACGAAGGACAGCGCCTGCTTCGCGTCGAGCGTGGACTTCCCCGCGGGCAGGTCGACGCCGGAGTACGGGTCCTTCGCCGCCTGGTTGAGGCAGACGTCGACCGGCCCGAGCTCCTTGACGACCTGGTAGAAGCCGAGCAGCGAGACGCGCACGTAGTGGTCGATCGTCAGGCCGCTGAGGTTCTGGATCGTCTGGATGAGCAGCTTCGCCCCGCCGGTGTCACCCCGGCCGTTGAGGGTGCCGAAGTAGAAGGCGCTGTTGAGCTTGCCCTTGCCGACGCCGGGGATGTCGACGTACGAGTCGCGGGGGAACGAGATCATCGTCCCCTGGGTGCCGTCGGCGTTGATGTGCAGGACGATCATCGTGTCGGTGTTCGTCGCACCGCCGTCGGACTCGGTGCTGAGCTCCGCCATCTCCTCCGGCGTCGCGTTGTCCGGCCGGTGGTCGTCGCCCACCAGCAGGATGTTCTGTGCCTGCCCGTCGACGTCGTCCTTGTCGGACTTGTTGCCGGCGATCGCGTCGATCTTCGTGATGCCGGTCGAGAGCCGTCCGTACGCGAACGCGGCGTAGCCGCCGCTCAGCAGGAGCCCCATGGTGAGCACGCCGGCGACGGCGGGCAGGATGACGCCGCCACGCCGTTTCTGGCGGCCGTGGCGAGGCGGCGTGAAGCCGCGGCGGCCGCGGCCGGTCGTCTGCTCAGGGTCGTTGCTCACCCGGAAACCATAACTGCGATGCATGAAGTGGTCATGAAACGGCCCTGGAAGGTCGCCGCGATTCCGCCGCACCGGGACGCACCGGTCACGGACGGGAGGCACGGTGCCAGCTGGCACCGTGCCTCCCGTCCGTCATCCGGTCGCGTCTACGACGCGAGCTCGGCCTTGTTCGTCTCGCGCGCCCGGAGGACGGTCACCCCGGTGATCGCGGCCGCCGCCATCACGTAGAACGCGGGGGCGAAGGTGTTGCCCGTCGCGGTGATGAGCCAGGTCGCGAAGTACGGCGTGATGCCACCGAACAGGGCGACGCTGATGTTGTAGGCGATGCCCATCGAGCCGTAGCGGATGGCCGTCGGGAACAGCTCCGCCATCGCGGCACTGACGGCACCGTCGAACGCCGCCATGAACAGCCCGAGCAGGACCATCGCCCCGGCGGCCGCCCAGAAGTTGCCGGCGTTCATGAGCATGAGGGTCGGGTAGGTGAGCACGAGGAACCCGCCGCAACCGGCGAGCATCACGGGCTTCCGGCCGATCTTGTCCGAGAGCAACCCGAAGAACGGCACGAGACCGGCGATCACGATGAAGCCGATGACCACGACGCCGTAGGACACCAGCGGCGAGTACCCGAGATCGGCCTGCAGGTAGGACGGCATGAACGTCTGCAGGATCCAGTGGCCGACGGCCTTGAGGACGACGAAGCCGACGCAGAACAGCAGCGCCTTCCACCCGGTCCGGAGCGAGCGTCGGAGCGGGTTCTTCGCGAGTTCGCCCTTGGCCTTGAGGGCGCGGAACTCCGGGGTGTCCTCGAGCTTCGAGCGGAGGTACAGGCCGACGAGGCCGAGCGGCAGTGCGATGAGGAACAGCACACGCCAGCCCCACGACTCGAGGGCCCCGTCACCGGCGATCGCCGTGAACAGGAAGACCAGGCCGCCACCGACGATGAACGCGGCGAACCCGAAGACGTCGATGAAGCTCGTCACGAAGCCGCGCCGGTTGGACGGCGCGAACTCGGCGAGCAGCGTGGTCGCCCCGGCCCCTTCGCCACCGGCCGCGAAGCCCTGCACGAGCCGGACCACGACGAGCAGGATCGGGGCGAGCAGTCCGACGCTCTGGTAGGTCGGCAGGATGCCCATCACCGCGGTGGCGCCACTCGTGATGAGGATGACCGTCGCGAGCGTGGTCTTCCGGCCGACCCGGTCACCGAGCGAGCCCCAGAACAGGCCGCCGAGTGGACGCATCACGAAGCCGGCGCCGAACACCGCGAACGCGGAGAGCAGTGCCACCTGGGGGTCGCCCTGCTTGAAGAAGTACAGCGAGATGACCGTCGCCAGGGTGCCGTAGAGGCCGAAGTCGAACCACTCGACGAAGTGCCCGACACCCGCGGCGACGATGACCTTCCGCATGCTCTGGCGGCGGGCGTCGTCGCCCAGCGCTGCGCGGACGTCCGGACTGGTGGCGGCGTCGGGGGTGCTGGCGGCGTCGGCGCTCGTGCGCGTTCGGGTTCCGTCGCTCATGGGTTGACCTCACACTTCGTTGTCGAGAGTTCGTTGACGATAGCACTTGCCGGGCATACTTTGCCACACAGTGGGAATGTCTCGCCAGCAAGTGATACCGTCGCCGCCATGCAGTCCCGTGAACAGCACCACGACGTCGTGGTCGTCGGGGGTGGCCTCGCCGGTGTGAGCGCCGCCGTCGCCGCCGCCCGCCTCGGCTCCAGCGTCGCCCTCGTCACCAACCGCCCGGTCCTCGGCGGCAACTCCTCGAGCGAGGTCCGCGTGTGGGTGGTCGGCGCCACCGCCCACGGCACGCAGCGGTTCGCCCGCGAGACCGGGATCATGGGCGAGCTCTTCCTCGAGAACCAGTACCGGAACCCGCAGGGCAACGCGATCTACTGGGACCAGGTGGTGCTCGACCTCGTCCGCGCCGAACCGAACGTGCACCTGCACCTCAACACCGACGTGCGGACGGTGGTCACCGACGGGGACCGCATCACGTCCGTGACCGGTTGGACCATGGGCTCCGAGATCGAGACCACCTTCACCGCGCCGGTCTTCCTCGACTGCACCGGCGACGGCCTCGTGGGTGCCCTCGCCGGGGCCTCGTACCGGATCGGCCGCGAAGGACGCGACGAGTACGGGGAGGAGTGGGCACCGGAACGGCCCGACGACGAACTGCTCGGCAGCTCGATCTTCTTCTCCACGCACGACACCGGCCGCCCCGAGAAGTTCGTGCCGCCCTCGATCGCCGTCGATCTGGCGAAGACGCCGATCCTGGCGAACCGGGCGATCAAGACCGGCGACAACGGCTGCAACTACTGGTGGATCGAGTGGGGCGGCGAGCTCGACACCGTGACCGACAACGAACGCATCCGCGACGAGCTGTGGGGCGTCGTGTACGGGATCTGGGACCACATCAAGAACTCCGGCTCGTTCGACGCCGACTCGCTCACCCTCGACTGGGTCGGGGCGATCCCCGGCAAGCGCGAGTACCGCCGGTTCGTGGGCGACCACACCCTGACGCAGCAGGACCTGTTGTCACAGCGGACCTTCCCGGACACGGTCGCGTTCGGCGGCTGGTCGATCGACCTGCACCCCGTCGAGGGTGTCTACGCCGAGACCGCCGGCGCGCAGCAGCGGTACACCGACGGCACGTACGACATCCCGTTCCGCTCCCTCTACTCGGCCGACGTGGCGAACCTGCTCTTCGCCGGCCGGAACATCTCCGCGTCGCACGTGGCCTTCGGGTCCACCCGGGTGATGGCCACCTGCTCCACCCAGGGTCAGGCGGCCGGGACCGCGGCGCACCTCGCGGCCCGGCACGGCGTGACCCCGCGGGAGCTCGGCACCGACCACGTCGCGATGCTGCAGCAGACCCTGCTCCGCGAGGACGCGCCGCTCGTCGGGGTCCGAGCGATCGACGGCGCCGACCTCGCGCAGCGCGCCAGGATCAGCGCGAGCAGCGAGCTCACCGCGCTCGACACCACGCCGTGGACGACCGACGACACCTTCGCACTCGACCGCGACGTCGCGATCGTCCTCCCCGCCGACCCCGCACTCGGGTCGTTCGTGCTCCGGACCGTCGCCGATGTCGACACCGAGCTCACGATCGAGCTCTGGACCACCGGGAAGCCGCAGAACTACGCGCCCATCGAGCACGTGTCGACCCACACCGCGAGCGTCCCCGCCGGCGCGGGTGCGGCGGTCGTCGACCTCGGGTTCCGGCCGGACGAGCCGTGCAACGCCGTCGTCGTGGTCCGTCGTGCCGACGGGGTCCGCCTGCCCCTGACCGACGGACACCCGTACGGCGTCCTCGCGCTCCGGGCCCGGTCGGCCGAGGACGCCCAGTTCGACGACCACATCCCCGAGGAGGCCGACCAGCCCGTCACCGACTGGGAAGCGCGGGCCCTGCGCGGACGCTCCTTCGCGTTCACCGCAGCCGGCACGTCGGACGCGTGGCGCGCCTCCCGGATCGCCGACGGCTACCAGCGTCCCTTCGGCGGGCCGCACCTGTGGTCGTCGGAACCGGGCGACGGCGCGGCCACGCTCATCCTCGACTGGGCGGAGCCCGTCGACGTCCGCGAGGTCCGCATCGTGTGGAACGACGACGTCGACGCCGACCTCATCAACCTGCACCACCACCGCACGCCGTGGGACGCCGTCCCGACGCTCGCCCGGGACTACCGGGTCGAGGCGTGCGTCGACGGATCGTGGCAGGAACTCGCGACCGTCACCGACAACCGGCACCGGCACCGCGTGCACGACGTCGCACCGACGCGCACCGCGTCCCTGCGCGTCGTCGTCACCGCCACGAACGGTTCGCCCTTCGTGTCGGCGAGCGCCGTGAAGGTCTACTGACCCACCCGCAGCACCACCACCGATCAAGGGAGATCGCCATGCGCCTGCGCACACTGACCATCGCGACAGCCGTCGCGCTGTCACTCACCGCCCTCGGGGTGGTTGCCCCGGCGGCCGCCGCGACGAACGCCGCCGGTCCGACCGCCGGCACCGCCGTGATCCACGCGAACCCGGGCAACCCGACGGCACCCACCGCCACCGCGCACACCGTGTCGGCGAACGGCACTGCCGTGCCGGTCAAGGCCGAGTCGGTGAGCGGCACCTCGCACGACGTCGCGATGTTCGCCAAGGGGACGGGCACCGCGACCGTCAGTGTCACGATGCCGGGTCTGGCCGCGTCGGCCGCGCCGGTCGTCACCCCGCGGACGCTCGCGATCGCCACGACGCGCTCCGGCGACACCGTGACCTTCACGATCCGCGATGCGCACCCGCTCGTCATCGAGACGCCCGGCGTCCGCGCGCTGTTCCTCTTCGTCACGCCGGAGGAGACCGCGGTGCCGTCCGCCACCGACCCCGACGTGCTGTACTTCGGCCCGGGTGAGCACGACGCCGGCGTGATCCGTCCGGTGTCGGGCCAGACCGTCTACCTGGCGCCGGGTGCCCTCGTGCACGGCCGCATCGACGGCGACGGCGTCACCGGCGTGCAGGTCCTCGGACGCGGGATCCTCGACGCCGGGGCGGACACGTCGCGGACCAGCAAGACGATGGCGATCCGGTTCCACGACAGCTCGGACATCACGGTGTCCGGCATCGGCGTCCGCAACGCCCAGTGGTGGCAGACGCTGTACATCCGCTCCTCGGGCATCCACGTGTCCTGGATGAACCTGATGGGCACGCTCATCAACAACGACGGCATCGACACCGACGGCGTGCAGGACATGACCGTCGAGCACAACTTCGTGATGAGCGGCGACGACGGGTTCGGCTGGCACGCCCTCGACGCGGCCACGAACGGCGAACCGGAGACCCGCGGCCTGCACGCCACCGACACCACGTTCTGGAACGTCACCGGCGGCAACCCCGTCCGGTTCGGCTCGTCCATGGAGACCGAAGTGTTCACCGATATCTCCATCACGCAGTCGTACGTGCTCCGCGCGAAGGAGGTCGCCCTGAAGTTCGACGTGCAGGACTGGGCGACGGTCTCGGACGTCACCGTGGACGGCTTCCACGTGGAGTCGCAGCCGGTCGGCAAGCAGGCCATCGTGCTGCAGGTCCTCAAGGGGCAGTACTCGAACGACACCGGGTACCGCGACGAGCGCGGCCGGATCACGGGCATCACGATCCGCGACTTCACCGACGTCACGGCCGACCCGGTGACGCTGTCCGGGTGGGACACCACGCACGGGATCTCGGACGTCGCCTTCGAGGACGTCGTGCTCGGCGGCGCGCCCCTCACCGCGGCACAGGTGCGGACGAACCAGTTCGTCAGCGGTGTCACGGTGTCCTGATCGACTCCACGGGACAGAATGGGCGGATGGCCACCACCCCTCCGAACCAGAGCATCGAGCGCGCCGCGGCTGTCCTCGGCGCGCTCGGTGCTGCCGACGGGGCGATGCGCGCCTCCGACATCGCTCGTGCGATCGGACTCGGGACCTCGACCACCGGACGGCTCCTCGCCACGCTGGAGTCACTCGAGTACGTGCGCCGCGACCCCGAGTCGCAGGGGTACTCCGTCGGCCGTGCGGTGCTCGAGCTCGCCAGCCAGGGGCTCAACCACAACCCCGTCCACCGCGAGAGCCGGGCCGCTGCGCAGGAGCTCGCTCACCGGATCGGCCTCACCGCCAACGTCGGCGTGCAGGACGACACGGCCTGCATCTACCTCTGCCACTTCGAGGGGTCGCTCGCCCCGAAGTCCCACACCATGATCGGGATGCGGCAGCCGCTGCACGCCTCGGCGCTGGGCAAGGCGCTCATGCTCGACCTGTCGCAGTCCGAGCGGCAGGCGTTGCTCGGCGAGGACCTCGCGCGCTACACGGACCACACGATCACGTCGCACGACGAGCTGACGGCCGACCTCGAGGCGTCGGCGAAGCGTGGCTGGTGCGTCGAGAACCAGGAGGTCGCGCTTGGGAGGTTCTGCATCGCGGCCCCGATCCGGAACGCGTCGGGGCGCATCGTGGCGGCGCTCTCGATCTCGGGGCGGGTCACGCAGCTGCGGGACCGGGACATGGATTCGCTCGCCGAGGACCTCATCGAGGTGGCCGACCGCATCAGCGTCGGCCTCGGCATGATCAGCGCGGTCGCGCACTGACGGCCTGGAGGACGTGGCGGGGCCGGTCGGGCCCGGTCGGGCCTGGGCCGCAACCTCCGCGCGAAAGCGACAGAATCCGGCCGACTGTGCGCGCCAATCTGTCGCTCTCGCGACAGCGTCCGTGGTCGACGACGAGAACTGTCGCTTTCGCGACGCAGGTGGTGACGCACTGACGGCCTGGCGCGCCCCGCTCGGCGGCGACGCGGAGCGTTGCGCGGGGCGCGCCGACCGAGCCTGCGAGGGAGGACGTGGCGGGGCCGCCACGTTCCTCCAGGCCGTCTGCTGGTCGCGCTGGTCGCGCTGGTCGCGCTACGAGCGCGACGGGAGCAGGTGGATCGCCTCCATGGCGAGCTCGGCCGCGATCGGGTCCTTCGCGAGGACCGCGTCCTTGAGCTTCGCGAGCTCGGGAAGGACGACGTCGGCCGGGATCAGCTCGGCGAGCTCCGGCACGCGGAGCTTGAACGCCAGCCCGTCCGTCGTCGACTTGCAGAGCTGCTCGAGCGAGGGGTTGCCGCAGTGGTCCGCCCACATCGAGTAGATCGCGGCGCCGTTCTGGGCGACCTCGCCCTGGTGCTGCGCCTCGACCTGCGCGGTGACGTCGTCCAGCATCTTGACGACCTTCTTGCGCTGCGCGTCGGGGAAGCGCGGGGTCGCCAGTCGGACGACGCCGCCGTAGATCACGCCGAGGGTACGGTACGCGTCGAGCAGCTCGTCCTTCGCCGGGGCGGCGACCCGGGTGTACCGGTTCGGCGCCATCTCGATCAGTCCGGCGCGGGCGAGCTCGGCGAGGGCTTCGCGGATCGGGGTCCGGGAGACACCCAGCCAGGCGATGAGGTCGTCGTCGTTGAGACGCTCGCCCGGCTCGAGGGTGCCGTCCATGATCGCGTCCCTGATCTTGTCCTGCACGGTGTCACGGAGGAGCTTCCGCTCGGCGGCGGGCTGCGTCGAAGGAACTGGCATACGCCCAGCGTGTCACATGTGATGGTCTGCGCGCGACAGGCGCGACGGCCACCACGTGCGCCGCCCCAGGTCGTACGCCAGGGCGGGGACGAGCAGGGACCGGACGACGATCGTGTCGAGCAGCACGCCGAACGCCACGACGAACGCGATCTGCACCAGGAAGAGGATCGGGATGACCCCGAGGGCCGCGAACGTCGCCGCGAGGACGACCCCCGCCGAGGTGATCACCCCACCGGTGACGCCGAGCCCGCGGAGGACGCCCTCGTGCGGACCGTGCCGGAGGGCTTCCTCGCGGACACGGGTCATGAGGAAGATGTTGTAGTCCACCCCCAGCGCCACCAGGAAGACGAACGAGTAGAGCGGCACGGACGGGTCCGCCCCGGGGAAGTGGAACACGTGGTCGAACACGAGGGCACCCACCCCGAGCGCCGCGGCGAACGACACGATGACGCTGCCGATCAGGACGAGCGGCGCGACGATGCTCCTGAGCAGCAGCATCAGGATGAGCAGGATGACGGCGAGCACCACGGGGATGATGAGCGTGCGGTCGCGGATGCCGGTGTCGTTCGTGTCGACGGCCGTGGCGGTGGCACCGCCGACGATCGCGTCCGGGTCCACCCGCTCGACCGCAGTGCGGAGGTCGCGGACGGTCTGCTCGGCGGCGTCGGAGTCCGCCGGGTCGGACAGGGTGGCCTCGAGCAGGACGTCGCCGCGGGAGACGGTCGGGGTCGTACCGCTTGCCTGGTCGACGGCCACGGTTCCTGACGGGGCGTCCTTCGCCGCCGCCACGACGCTGTCCACACCGTCGACCGAGGTGATGGCGTCGGCGAGCTCGTCGACCTTCGCCGCCGAGCCGATGACCTGCGCCGGGCTGCCCGAGCCGCCCGGGAAGTGGTCGGCCAGCACGTCCTGACCGTCGCGGGCCTGCGAACTCCCGATGACGAGGTCGCTCTGCGGCACGCCGTCGGCCTTGAGCCCGACGAGACCGGTGCCCATCGCGAGCAGCCCGACCGTGCACACGATCCAGACGACCCGGGAACGCCGGGCCACGAGCCGGCCCACCCGCGCCCAGAGTCCACGGGCATCGGGGCCGGTGAGGACGGGGTGCGCGCTGCCGTACGCCGGGCGGAGCGGCCAGAACGCCGCGCGTCGGAAGGCCAGCAGGAGTGCGGGCAGCAGGCTGAGGGCGGCCAGCAGGCTGAACGCGATGCCGATCGCCGCGACCGGACCGAGCGCCTTGTTCGAGTTGAGGTCGGAGAGCAGCAGGCAGAGGACGCCGACGATCACCGTGCCGCCCGAGGCGAGGATGGGTTCGAGACTCCCGCGCAGGGCCGCCTTCGTCGCACCCCACCCGGCGCGGTGGTCGCGGAGCGCTTCCCGGAACCGTGCCGTGTAGAGGAGCGCGTAGTCGGTCGCAGCGCCGATGACGAGGATCGACAGGATGCCCTGCACCTGGCCGTTCACGGTCACGATGTCGGCCTTGGCGAGCCACCACACGACGAGGATCGAGGCGCACAGGGCGAAGGTCGCGGTGCCGAGCACGAGGATCGGCAGCAGCGGTGATCGGTAGACGATGATGAGGATCACGAAGACCGCGGCGAGCGCCACCCCGAGCAGGATGCCGTCGATGCCCGCGAACGCCTCGGTCAGGTCGGCGGTGAAGCCGGCCGGGCCCGTGACGTACCCCTGTACGCCGGACGGCAGGGCGTCGTCGACGTCGGCGCGGATCGCCTCGACCGCGTCGCCGGTGTCCGCGTCCTGCGTCAGCGTGGCGACGATCTCGACCGCGTCACCGTCCTCGCTCGGGATCGCCGGGCTGACCCCCTGCACGTCGTCGCGCTTCCCGAGGTCCGCCGCCAACGTGCCAGCGGCCCGCTGGTCCGACGCAGTCAGCCCGCCGTCGCGCTCCAGCACGATGATCGCGGGCGCTCCGGATGCCTGCCGGAACTCCGACGCGCGCTCCTGCACCTTGGTGGCGTCCGCCGAGGCGGGGAGGAACGAGGTCTGGTCGTTCGTCGAGACCTCGGAGATCTTCCCGAAGTAGGGACCGCCGACGGAGGCGATCGCGAGCCAGGCCACGATGACGAGCGCGGGGAGGACGATGCGGAGGAAGCGGGACACGACCGTGAGCGTACTCCATTAGTCAGCATGCTGATTACTAGACGAACCGCAGGAACCCCGCCCGTAGACTCCATCCATGCGCGAGACCCCCGACGGATGGCCACTCGGCCGTCTCCTGTCGGCAGCGGCACGGGCGGTCGAACGGGACTGGGACGAGCGACTCCGGGCCATCGGGCTCCCCCACGCGGCGCTCATCGCGATCGACATCCTCATCCGCACGGGCCCGACCGGCGCCGACACCCTCGCCCGCACCGCCCGCGTGCAGCCGCAGACGATGTCACGGACGCTCGAGCGCATGGAACGGGACGGCCTGGTCGAG
The DNA here is from genome assembly GCF_040544915.1 of Curtobacterium sp. 1544. Classification (NCBI taxonomy): domain Bacteria; kingdom Bacillati; phylum Actinomycetota; class Actinomycetes; order Micrococcales; family Microbacteriaceae; genus Curtobacterium; species Curtobacterium sp. 1544. The sequence continues at coordinate 24,112 of NZ_JBEPKX010000034.1, read as the reverse complement.
CGCTCCCCGCACCCCGCCGACCGCCGCCGTCGGATCGTCACCGTGACGGACCACGGTCGCGAGGCCTGGGAGACGGCCCGGCACATCGAGCGCGACGTCCTGCCGGACGACCCGGCGCTGCGCGAGGCACTGACCGCCCTGCTCGCGCGCGGGGACAGCAACTCGAACTGATCACATAGAGTTTGATATACATCATGCGGTAGACTGGCCGTGTCGGCAGCAGGACCGACCCGACCCGCCAGGAGCCCCGATGTCCGAGCGCCGCGCCGCCCGTCAGGCCGCCGATGCAGCGGAAGCCGCCGCAGCCGCACCGATCGACGCACCGAAGCGGAAGCGCAAGCGGCCGTTCCTCGTCGCACTCGTCGCCACGCTCGGCTCGCTCGTCGGCATCGCCGCGGTGGTCGCCGTCGTCGCGAGCGTCTTCGTCGGCGGTCTCGCCCGCAGCTACGACGCCGGTAAGGACGTCCTCGCGGACCCGTTCCCGACCGGTTCCCGCCCCGCACCGTCAGCGGGCGCGCAGAACATCCTGCTCATCGGCTCGGACTCACGCTCGAACTACAACCCCGACGGCGACCACCAGAAGCTCGACATCGGCGGCCGCTCCGACGCCCTGATGCTCGCGCACGTCCCGGCCGACCGGACGGGCGTGTACCTCATGTCGATCATGCGTGACTCGTGGGTCGACGTCCCCGGTCACGGCATGGCCAAGATGAACGCCGCGTACGCGTGGGGCGGCGTCCCGCTGACGGTGCAGACCGTCGAGCGGCTCCTCGACGTCCGGATCGACCACGTCGCCGAGATCGACTTCGAGGGCTTCAAGGACATGACGGACGCCCTCGGTGGCGTCACGGTGGACTCGCCCAAGGCGTTCGAGGCCCGGGGACACACGTACGCGGCCGGCGCGAACCGCCTCGACGGCGATGCCGCCCTGGCGTTCGTCCGCGAGCGCTACTCCTTCGCCGACGCCGACTACACGCGTGTGCAGAACCAGCAGGCGTTCATGCGCGGCATCCTCGACGGCGTCCTCTCGAAGGGCACGGTCACGAATCCCGGTCGCATCCAGGACTTCGTGACGGTGACGAGCAAGTACCTGTCCGTCGACGAGGGCCTGACCTTCCAGACACTCGTCGGCCTCGGATGGTCGTTGCGCGACGTCCGCCCGTCCGACCTCAGCACGTTCACGATGCCCACCGCGGGCACGGGGACGTCCCCGGACGGCCAGTCCATCGTCAACGTGAACACCCTCGCGGTGCAGTCGCTGTCACAGGCGCTCCGGTCCGACGATCTGCCGGAGTGGCTGCTGGACAACCCGCAGTAGAGCCCCGGCAGCCCGTACGACGACAACGCCCCGCGACCGAGGTCGCGGGGCGTTGCTGCACGGATCGCCGGAGCGATCAGGCGGGGAGCTGGAGCTCCTGGCCGGCGTAGATGAGGTTCGCGTCGTCGATGGTCGACGTGTTCGCGGCCCACAGCTTGTTCCAGCCGCCGTCGATCTTCAGCTTCGTCGCGATGCTGTCGAGCGTCTCGCCCGAGGCGATCGTGTACGTCTTGCCGCTCGTCTTGACGGGCGCGGGCTTGCTCGGAGCGGCCGGCTTCGGCGCTGCCTGCGTGGTGCTGGGTGCGGCCGGCGTGCTCGGTGCCGCCTGCTGCGGCGCGGCCTGCTGCTGCGGGGCGGCAGGCGCCGGAGCGGCGGGTGCCGGAGCCGCGGCCTGCGGAGCTGCACCGGTGGTGCCGCTCAGCCCGAGCTTCGCGGAGCAGGCAGGCCAGGCGCCCCAGCCCTGCGAGGCGAGGACGCGCTCGGCGACGGCGATCTGGGCGCCACGGCTCGCGGAGGCCGGGTTGCCCGCGCCGCCGTTCGCCTGCCAGGTGCCGAGGGTGAACTGCAGGCCGCCGTAGTAGCCGTTGCCGGTGTTGATCGCCCAGTTGCCGCCGGACTCGCACTGCGCGAGGGCGTCCCAGGTCGAGCCGGATGCTGCGTTCGCGGGTGCTGCCGCGAGGCCGACACCGGTTGCGGCGATGCCGGCGAAGGCCAGGCCACCGACGATGGTGCGGGTACGGGAAAGCTTCTTCATGGTTGATACTCCAAGCAGTTGCGGGAGCGCCACCGAGGGTGGGGGTCTCGTGCCGGGGGCGCCTCGGTCGGCCACCATAGGAAACTCTTGACTGTTATCAAACCGAGACCAACGGTTCTACCCATCGATGCTATGTACCCCGGCGGTGAACCTGTACGCGTCGATCGCCGCGTGCGCGGCGATCGCGGCGTACCCGGGTACGCCACCTTGGCAGTTCCCTGGCAATGACGGCCTGGAGGAACGTGGCGGCGGTGATCCGCGCCTCCCGTCCGTCGTCCTGGTCACCTCCGGGACAGCAGCGTGACCGCTTCCAGGTGCCCCGTCTGCGGGAACATGTCGAGCACACGCGCGCGCCGCAGGCGCAGCGACGGCATGCGCGCGAGGTCCTTCGCCAACGTCACCGGGTTGCAGCTGGAGTAGACAACGTGCTGGACGTCGGACTCCTCGAGCCACGTCGACAGCGTCTCGCCGATCCCGCGCCGCGGCGGGTTCACCACGACGAGCTCCGGGAGCGCCTCAGGACGGGATCGGAGCGCGTGCTCGGTCGCGTCGTCGGCGGCGAACCGGACCCCCTCGAGCCCGGCCTCGCGCGCGGACTGCTTCGCGGACCGGATCGCCTCACGGCTGGTCTCGATCCCCGTCACCGAGCGCCCCGGACGCGCGGCGTGCAAGGTGAACCCGCCGACGCCGCAGTACAGGTCCCACATCGAGGCGGGCGACACCTCGTCGATCCACGTCGACGCCTGCGCGTACAGCTGTGTCGCCACGGTCGTGTTGGTCTGGAAGAAGCTCTGCGGGCGCAGGTGCATCGTGACGTCGCCGAGCCGCATCGACAGGGTCTCCTGGTCGGTGAGCACGACCTCGCGCTCGCCTTCGGTCACTGCCTTGTGCTCGGGCAGCAGGTTCGCGGTGACGACGACCGCGTTCGGCAACACGCGCTGCAGTGCCCCGAGCTGCTGCCGGAGCCGTGGGAGCTGCCCCTCCGAGCGCAGGACGAACCGGACCATGAGCTCCCCGTCGGGCGACTCGGTCACGAGCACGTACTTCAGCTCACCCCGGCGTGCGGCGACGTCGTACGGGATGAGGCCGGCGTCGCCGATGAAGTCGGCCAGGACGGGCAGCGCCTGCTGGATGCCCGGGGTGCAGATCCCGCAGTGCCGCAGGTCGACCCCGCGCTGCCGGTGGTCGAGGATCCCCACCGTCGGCTGCTGGACCGTCCCGCCGACGACCATCTTCGCCTTGTTGCGGTACGCCGCCTCGGGGCTCGTGATGGCCGGGAGCCACTCGACGCTGCCCGGGCCACCCGACGCCTCCACCGCGTCGTGCAGGAGCTCGCGCGTGCGGAGTTCCTTGTCCAGGACCTGCTCGGCGTACGGCTGCCCCATGAGCGTGCACGATCGGCACACCCCGCGGTCGAAGTAGTCGCACTGCATGGCCGAGTCAGGATACGGCAGCCGCGTCCCTCGTCGTCGTCGCGATCCGGTAGATCGAGGTCGTGGCCGCGAGGAACAGGGTCGTGCCGTCGTCTCCGCCGAAGCAGAGGTTCGCCACCGTCTCCGGAACGTCGATCTGCCCGAGCCGTCGCCCGGACGGGTCGAACACCACCATGCCCCGGTGCGACGACGACCACACGTTGCCGTGCACGTCGACGCGGATGCCGTCCGGAGCACCCTCGCCGGGCTCGAGACGGGCGAACACGCGACCGTTCTTCAGCCGGGCGCCGTCGCGGTCGTAGACACGGATGACCGGCTCGTCGGACGACGAACTCGCGATGTACAGGACCCGTTCCGTCGGGTCGAACGCCAAGCCGTTCGGCTCGTCGAGGTCGACCGCCACCGGACGGAGGTCCTCGCCGGCGGCGCCGCAGCGGAACACCCAGTGGTCGCCGTACTCCCGCTCGCCGGGGTGCCCCTCGCGCGGCTGCGTGATGCCGTACGCGGGGTCGGTGAACCAGACGCTGCCGTCCCGGGCCACGACGACGTCGTTCGGGGAGTTCAGCCGGACGCCGTTCCACGAGTCGACGATCGGGGTGACGGTGCCCTCCCGGTCCCGCTCGACCCGCCGGAGACCGTGCGAGCACTGCACCACACTGCCGTCCCGGTCGAGGGTGCGACCGTTCGTGAACTCGACCCCCTCGGCGTAGGCGTCGACCGCCCCGGTGTCGGCGTGCCACTGCAGGATGCGGTCGCCCGGGATGTCGGACCACCTGAGGGTCCTGGTCGCGGGGATCCAGCACGGCCCCTCGGCCCAGGTGCTGCCCGTGGCGATCCGTTCGAGCGCGGTGGGGTCGGGAACGATGTCGGTCAGCCCGTCGGGCACGTCGTCATGCACGGCGCCAGCGTATGCCGGTTCAGTCGATCTCGGGCTCCCGGAAGCGCTCGAGGAAGTCGCGGTGCGTCGGCGCGTAGAGCTCTCGCAGCGCCGCCCGCGCAGCGTCGGGGTCATCGGCGACGAAAGCGTCGTGCACGGACTCGACACCGCGGCGGAGCCATTCGGTGTCGATGGCCGTCGTCGAGTCGCCCGGGGCGAGGAAGCGTGCGAGCTCGGCGTCGATCCGGCGCACCTGTCGTTCGAGTTCCGGGTTCCCGATCCGGTTCGTGAGGACGACGAAGAACGCACCGATGCCGCGGGCGATCCGCGGCCCGTCCCCGGCCTGGACGACCGCCGCGACCTCGGCTCGCTGGGTCGCGAGCTCGTCGGCGACGCCCGGGGCGTCCGATCCGATCAGCCGGACGACGGCGTACTCGTTGCAGATCCCGGACACGAACAGGGCACGGTTCGTCCGCTCCGGCGCGAGTTCGGCGACGGTGGTCTGCCGACCGGCTGACATCTCGATCAGGCCGGACTCGGCGAGACGGATCAACGCGTGCCGGATCGGCGTGCGGGACATGCCGAGCCACTCCATCAGCTCGTCGTCGCGCAGCACCTCACCCGGGACGAGCTGACTCGTCTGGATCGCCTGGAACAGGGCGTCGTACGCGCGGTCACGAAGGAAGGTACGGCCGGCGGGCTGCGCGGCGCTCCCGGGGAGGGGCATCAGATCGTCTCCTGGGCAGGTGCGTCGAGCACGGTTCGCGGGTGGGCGTCGTGCGCGTCGAACCAGCGGCGGAGGACGACTTCCGTGCGGTCGCCGTCACCGTCCGTGACCGCTGCGGCGAATCCGTCGAGGTCGAGCTCGTCGAGCGTCGGCGCGTGTTCGGGTGCGATCGTCCAGGTCCGGAGCACGTGCGGGACGAGTTCGTCCCACGCCTGACGGAGTCGCGGGTTGCCGATGACCCCGACGAGCACGTCGAAGACGCCGTCCGTCGCGACCAGCTGGGCTGCCGACCGCACCGACCGCGTGCGGCGTGCCACCGCGTCGCGCTGCGTGGCCGTCGCCACCGGGACCACGATCCGCGAGGAGACGGCGAGGAGCTCCCCGAGCAGGGAGAACGACGAGGACGCCCGCTGGGGGTCGAGCTCGGCGACGAGCGTCCCGCGTTGCGGCAGCACGTCGACGAGCCCCACGGCGGCCAGCCGGTCGATCGCCTCGCGCACCGGGGTCCGGGACGCGTTGGCCCACGACTCGACCTCGGACTCGCTGATCGTCTCGCCCGGCTGCAGCTCCCCGCTCACGATCGCGTCGCGCAGTTTCGCGAACACGACGTCACGGAGCAGGAGTCGCTTCGCGGGACGGGTCGGCTTCGGGATCGGCATGCACACAGCGTAGAGCCCTCATCGGATATCAGATACCGCGGCGAGAGCACCGCGTGTCGACTCCCGCATCGACCGTTCGGACATCGTCGCCACGAGTGTGTCGCCACCACGAGGACATCCGGTGGAAAACCACGCAAAATGGAATATGATACATCTATGATCTGTTACCTCGTGCAAGCGCACCACCAGCCGGATCACCACGAGCGTCTGATCAGGACGCTCACGGCCGATGGTGACGTCGTCCTGACGCACGTCGACGCCAAGGCAGATCAGTCAGCGTTCGCGACGGTGCCCAACGCGAGCTTCACCGAGGAACGCATCAGGGTCTCCTGGCGAGGGTTCAGTCAGGTACGCGCGACCCTGATCCTGCTCGCAGAAGCACGTCGACGGCACCCCGATGCGTCGCACTACTGGTTCATCAGCGGGGACAGCTACCCGCTCCGTCCTCCCAGGGCGCTCCGAGCCATGGTCGACGCCCATCCGGGACGGCAGCTCCTCAGCGTCCTGCCGTTCCCGGCGCCCGAGATGGGGAAGCCGGAGTCGAGGCTCTCGGGACTGTGGATCGAGCACGATCCGCGGCACCGCAAGCTGCTGTCACTCGTTCTCAGGGTGATCCACCGCACGGTCCGACTCCCGTACCGGCGCGCATTGGGAGACCTGTCGCCGTTGTGCGGCAGCAACTGGTTCACGCTGACCGCGGATGCGGTCGACGCGCTCCTCGAGCAGGTCGGCGCCCGGAAGTCGTTCCGGAGACTCTGCGAACGGACCAGCTGTGCCGACGAGCACTACCTCCACACGCTCCTCGGCGCGACGGAGTTCCTCGCCGACACGGCACCGGCGGGGATGTACGCCGACTTCGAGTCACCGACCGGGCCCTGGCCGAACGCACTGACCAGCGGGCACGTGCAGCGGCTCGCTGCAGCGACGCCGGGCCGCGCAGACGAACGCTACGGCGCCTCCGCAGACTACTTCGCGCGGAAGTTCACCGACGCGACCAGCGAGGCCCTGATCTCGGAGATCCATCAGCACCTCTGGCCACTGCCGATCCCCGACCCCGTTCGGCACCCGATCATGGACCACTTCCTCGCGGAGAACGGAGGCGTTCAATCACACACGACCACGGAGGCCGGTCACCCGACGCACGCCTGCTGATCAGCGCGGGGAGCGCGAACGCGCCGAACGGCCCGCCGACGAGCGCGGTGTGCGCCACCGACCGGTGCGGCGCCGACCGACTCCCTCGCCGGCTCCTGGGACCGGACCCGCTCAGCCGCGGTCGACGATCTCCCGCATCGCCTGCTCCGCGCCATCGGCGTCTCCGGCGACCACAGCGCGAGCGACCACGACGTGGAGGCCCACGTCGTGGTCATCCGGCCCGATCCCGAGCCGTTCGTCGAGCGCGCGCACGACCACCCGGTGCAGTCGCCGGTACATCGCGTTCCCCGACAGCTCCAGCACCAGCCGGTGCAGGTCGCGATCGGCCTGGAGGAACGTGGCTGCGTCACGCACGCTGGCGGCGGAGGCAAGGCGGTCGGCGGCCGCGAGCAGCGGCTCCAGTCCGACGGCGCAGGATGCGTCCGACGCACGCTCCGCGGCTGCTGCCGCCGCGACCGGCTCGACCGCGCGCCGGAGCGCGCGCAACTCGGCGAGCGCGTCCTGCCGGTCCGGACCGCCGAGGCGCCACCCGATCACCCGCGGGTCGAGCACGTCCCACTCGGACGCCGGCAGCACGCGCAGGCCGACACGGCGTCCGGCGCTGAGCAGACCGAGGCCGACGAGGACCCTGACGGCCTCGCGCACGATGCTCCGGCTGGCACCGGTACGCGTGACGAACCCGTCGATGCTGTCCGTGCGTCCCGGCGGCAGCGTGCCGACGACGACCGCGGTCCCGAGCTCGTCGAGCACCCGGTCGAACGTGCTGGTCACCGCTGCGACACCGGGCTCACGACGAGTTCGTCGATGCGCACGTGCGCGGGCGACCCCAGCACGAACGCGACGGTGCGGGCGATGTCCGACGGCTGGAGCATGACGGCGCGCGCGGCGACGTCCGGTACCGAGGGCCGCTGGTCGAGGAAGTCGGTCGCGACGTCACCAGGACAGAGGTGCGTGGCGCGGACCCCGTGCGGCGCCTCCTGCTGGTTGAGGGTGCGGACGACGGAACCGAGCGCCGTCTTGCTCGACGAGTAGGCGACCCCGGCGCCCGGCTGGAACGACCACCCGGCGTACGAGGACACCACGACGACCACCCCGCCGGACATGCGCAGCGCGGGGAGCGCCGCGTCGACGACGGTGACGACGGCCGTGAGGTTCGTGTCCACGATGGCCCGGAAGTCGGGCACCGACTGGTCGTCCCACCGACGCCGCGGGGTGTTCAGCCCGGCGGCGAGCACGAGCCCGTCGAGCCGCCCGTGCTCGGCGAGCACCGCGTCCCGGGCGGCGCGCACGGCGTCGTCGTCGGAGACGTCGAGCGGCAGCGCCCAGGCCGAGCCGCCGTCGGCGCGGACCGCCCCGACGACCTCGTCGAGCGCCTCGTGTCGTCGACCGCTGACCACCACGGTCCAGCCGTCGGCCGCGGCCGCCCGGGCACTCGCGGCGCCCATGCCGCTGCCGCCGCCGGTGATCCACAGGACTCGCTGCTCCGTCATGCTGGAATAGTATGCCTATTGCAGTCGCCGACGACGCGAGGTCACGGCCTGCCCGACGAACAGGAGCGCCCGATGCACCTCGACCTGACCGACCGTGTCGTCATCGTGACCGGGGCCGCGCGCGGCATCGGGCACCGCATCGCCTCCCGCTTCGCCGACGAGGGAGCGCGCGTCGTCGCCCTGGACCTCGCGTTCGAACAGGACTTCCCGCTCGAGCACGTGGTCTGCAACGTCGCCGATCCCGCATCCGTCCGCGCCGCCGTGGACACCGTCGTCGAACGACACGGCACGATCGACGTCCTCGTGAACAACGCGGGCATCAACGTCGAGGGCACGGTCGCCGAGCTGGAGTGGGACGCCTGGCGCCGCTGCATGGACGTCAACCTCGGCGGGACGTTCCTGATGAGCCAGGCCGTCGCCCCAGTGATGCAGGCGGCGGGGCGGGGCCGGATCATCAACGCGGCGTCCTTCGCGGCGATCGTGCCGAGCGTCGGCAGCGCCGCCTACGCGGCCTCGAAGTCGGCCGTCGTGGCGTTCACCCGGGTGCTCGCGTCGGAGCTCGGGCCGTGGGACATCACCGTGAACGCGTACGCGCCGGGCATGGTGCCGACGGCGATGAACGGCTTCGCGACGATGCCGACCGAGGCGCAGGACCGACTGCTCGACACCCTGTCACTCCGGCGGTGGGAGACCCCGGACGACGTCGCGGACCTGCTCGTGTTCGTGGCGAGCGACGCGGCGGGCTACATCACCGGGACACTGCTCGACGTGTCCGGCGGCAAGCTCGCGACGCAGATCCCGTCCCGGGCGCACGGGCGCTGACGATGGCGGGGCGCGGGCGCGGGCGCGGGCGCGCTCAGCGCAGCATGCGTTCGAGCAGGTCGCGCAGCGCGCGTCGGTCGTCGATGGCCAACCGGGTCATCAGGGGCAGCAGCGCATCGCGCATCGCCGCCTCGAGCGACCGCGCGACCTCGAGGCCGGCCTCGGTGATCACGACGTCCACCGCGCGGGCGTCCTCGGCGTTCGGCTCCCGAGCCAGCAGTCCCTTGGCGGACGCGCGAGCCACCAGTCCGGTCATCGTCGACCGTTCGAGCCCGAGGTAGTCCGCCAGGTCGCCGATCCGCAGCCGACGATCGCGCAGGATCGCGAGCACCCGGAGCTGCGTCAGGGAGACCCCGGCGTCCGCGGCGATCCCGGTCAACGCCCCCATGGTCCGGAACGCGGTCTCGCCCAGTGCGTCGACGAGCAGCTCGTCCTCGGTCATCTCCTGCATCTTCCCAGCCTACTTGACTCATTTCGTGTTGCGAACTAATTTGTTTCGTAACACGAATCATAAGGAGGACACCATGCACGCAGCAGTCGTCACCACCTTCGGCCACGCCCCCACCTGGCAGGAGTTCGCGGAGCCCACCCCGGCGGACGGCGAGGTCGTCGTCGAGGTCGTCGCCGCCGGACTCCACCCGCGCGTCCGCTCGCAGGCCGACGGATCCCACTACACGAGCGAGGGCGCGCTCCCCCTGGTCCCCGGCGTCGACGGCGTCGGGCGCTTCCCGGACGGCTCCCTCCGCTACTTCGCCGTCGCCAGCGACACCCGCGGCTCGATGGCCGAACGCGTCGCCGTCGACCCGCGCGCGAGCGTCGCCCTGCCCGACGGCGCCGACCCGGTCACGATCGCCGGTGGTGCCAACCCGGTGATGTCGTCGTGGGTCGCCCTCCGCCGGCGGATCGCGTTCGAGCCCGGCAGTCGCGTGCTCGTCCTCGGCGCGACCGGGGCGTCCGGCACCGCCGCGGTGCAGGTCGCGAAGCACCTCGGCGCATCGCACGTGGTCGCGAGCGGCCGTGACGAAGCCCGGCTCGCCGCGCTCCGCGAGCTCGGCGCCGACGTGGTCGTCCCGCTCGACGACGTGGAGGGCGTCGCCGCCGCTGCCGCCGACGTGGACGTCGTCGTCGACTACGTCTGGGGGCAGCCCGCAGCGGACGTCATGCGAGCACTCGTCACGGCCCGCTCGGACCGTGGTCGTCGCCTCGACTGGGTCGCGATCGGGTCGACGGCCGGCCAGGAGGCACGGATCCCGTCCGCCGCGCTCCGTGCGTCCGGCCTCACCATCGTCGGGAGCGGCCAGGGCTCGGTCGGTCGTGCCGCGTTCGTCGCGGAGCTGCCCGGGATCGTCGCGGCGATCGCGGACGGCACGATCCGTGTCGATGCGACGGGCGTGCGGTTCGCGGAGGTCGAGGCGGCCTGGGCCGGACAGGGCGCCGCGGGCGCGGGCAGAGTGGTGTTGACAGCCTGACCCCCGCGCGGGCTCCCTGTCCGCCTACTCAGGTTCTCCACATCGGCCGCTTCGTAAGCTGTGAGGGCCCAGTGAGCCGGACTGCAGCCCGACCCCGAGGAGGTGCCCGATGGTCACCGTCCTCGTCGCGTTCGCGGTCGTCGCCCTGATCGTCCCCGCCCTGACCCCCGTCCTCGGCCGCCGCGTCTTCTACGTGGCGGCCCTCGCACCGGCAGCGGCCGCGGTCCTCACCGTGGCCCAGACCCGGACCGCGTTGGACGGCGGCGTCACCGAGCGGTTCGGGTGGATCCCGCAACTCGACCTCGCGATCGCCCTGCGGATGGACGCCCTGTCGTGGGTGCTCGCCCTCGTGGTGTCGGTGGTCGGCGCCCTCGTGCTCGTCTACTGCGCGTCGTACTTCGGCCGCGACGAACCCGGACTCGGACGGTTCGCCGGCGTCCTCACCGCCTTCGCCGGGTCGATGTACGGCCTGGTGGTCGCTGACGACGTCATCGTCCTGTTCGTCCTGTGGGAAGCCACCACGGTCTTCTCCTACCTGCTCATCGGCCACGACTCGGTGAAGCGCGCCAGCCGTGCGGCGGCGATGCAGGCCCTCGTCGTCACCACGGCCGGTGGGCTCGCGATGCTGGCCGGACTGGTGATGCTGTCGGTCACGGCGGGCACGACCTCGCTCTCCGGGATCATCGCCGATCCGCCGTCCGGCACGATCGTCTCCGTCTCCGTGGTCCTCGTGCTGCTCGGTGCCCTGACGAAGTCCGCGATCGTCCCGTTCCACTTCTGGCTCCCGGCCGCGATGGCCGCGCCCACCCCGGTCAGCGCGTACCTGCACGCCGCGGCGATGGTGAAGGCAGGCATCTACCTCGTCGCCCGCCTCGCCCCCGCGTTCGCGCTGCTCGAGGGGTGGCGGGAGACCATCACGCTGCTCGGAGTCGCCGGCATGCTCATCGGCGGGTACCGGGCGCTCCGACAGACGGACGTCAAGCTCCTGCTCGCCTACGGCACGGTCGCGCAGCTCGGGTTCCTCGTGCTCGCGGCCGGGTGGGGAGCCCCCGCGGTCGCACTCGGCGGGGTCGCCCTCCTCGTGGCGCACGCGGCGTTCAAGTCGACCCTGTTCCTCGTCGTCGGCGCGATCGACCACGTCACCGGCACCCGCGACCTCGCGAAGCTGAGCGGCCTCGGTCGGAAGCTCCCGTGGCTCGCGGTGGTGGCGGTGCTCGCGCTGCTGTCCATGGCCGGCATCCCGCCGACGATCGGGTTCGTCGCGAAGGAGGCCGTCCTCACCGGGTTCATCGAGTCGCTGCACGGTCCCGATGCCGGCTGGGCCTGGTTCGCGCTCGTCGGCGTGACGATCGGCTCGGTGCTGACCGTGGCCTACTCGCTCCGGTTCCTCTGGGGCGCGTTCGCCCGGAAGCCCGGCGTCCCCGACACGGAGCCGCACGCGCTGCACGGGCTCGGTGTCGTCCCGTCGGTCCTCGCGCTCACCGGTCTCGCCCTGGGGATCGCGACCCCGTTCGTGGCGCACGGCCTCGAGCCCGCGGCGCGCGCCGCCGCACTCCCCGGCGAGGTTCCGCACCTCGCGCTCTGGCACGGTCTCGAGCCGGCGCTCGGCCTGTCCGCGATCACGCTCGTCGGCGGTCTCGCGCTGTTCGCCCTGCGCCGCCCGGTCGAGGCGCTGCAGCACCGCCTGGCGGGGTTCCCGAGCGCGTCGAGCATCTACCGGCACGTCATGCGCGGACTCGACCGCGGGGCGACCGCCCTCACCGCCGGGGTCCAGCGCGGTTCGCTCCCCTACTACCTGACGGTGATCCTGTCGGTGTTCGTCGCCGGCGCCCTCGTCAACCTGGTGATCGGCGGCCCGTGGGCGTTCCACGTCCGGTTCGCCGACTCGTGGGGTCAGATCCCCGTGGTCATCGTGATGTCGGTCGCCGCGATCGCCGTGCTCACCGCGAAGACCCGGTTCGCGGCGGCGGTGCTCGTCGGGGTGACCGGGTACGGCATGTCCGTGCTGTTCGTCCTGCACGGCGCGGTCGACCTCGCCCTGACGCAGATGGTGGTCGAGACGGTGACGCTCATCGCGTTCGTGCTCGTCCTCCGCCGGCTCCCCCCGCGGATCGCGACGACGAACCCGTCCCGCTTCCGGATCGTCCGGGCACTGTTCGCCGCAGTCGCGGGCGTGACGCTCGCGATCGTGGTGGTCGTCGCCGCGTCGGCCCGCACCGCCGAGCCGCTCTGGCCCGACCTGCCGGCGCTGACGAGCTCGTTCGGCCACGGCCTGAACGTGGTGAACGTGGCGCTGGTGGACCTCCGCGGCTGGGACACCCTCGGCGAACTGACGGTCGTGGTCGCCGCGGCCACCGGTGTCGCGAGCCTGATCTTCGTGAACTCGCGGGAGGACACGCTCCCCCGGCTCCGCGACCTCCCCTCGACGGTGACTGCCGACAAGCACCGTCCCGACGGCGAGCCCCGCGCCTGGCTGCCGACGAGCGCCGCGATCCCGACCGGACGCTCGGCCCTCCTCGACGTCGTCGTCCGGCTGCTGTTCCACGGCTTGATCGTGTTGTCTGTGTACCTGCTGTTCGCCGGGCACAACGCGGCGGGCGGCGGCTTCGCTGGCGGCCTCGTCGCGGGCATCGCGCTCGCGGCCCGGTACCTCGCCGGTGGTCCGGCCGAACTCGGCGCCGCGGCTCCGGTGCGCGCCGGCCGGCTGCTCGGGCTCGGTGTCGCCACGGCCGCGATCACCGCGCTCGTGCCGATGTTCTTCGGCAAGGAGGCGCTGTACTCGGAGTTCTTCGAGGCGACCGTCCCCGTGCTCGGGCACGTGGAGTTCGTCACCGCGACGTTCTTCGACATCGGCGTGTACCTCGTCGTCGTCGGCCTCGTGCTCGACGTCCTCCGCAGCCTCGGCGCCGAGGTCGACCGGCAGCGCTTGGCCGACGCCTCGACGCCCGTGCAGGACATGACCGAGATCCCCACCCCGGAAGGGAGCGCCACGTGACCGTCACCCTCGTGCTCGTCATCGCGATGGCGGTGCTGTTTTCCTGCGGGGTCTACCTGCTGCTCGAACGGTCGCTGACACGGATGCTGCTCGGCTTCCTGCTGCTCGGCAACGCGCTCAACCTGCTGCTCCTCGTGATGTCCGGTGCCGCCGGGGACCCGCCGATCGGCAAGTCGTCCGAGGGCATCGCCGACCCGCTGCCGCAGGCCTTCGCACTCACCGCGATCGTGATCACCTTCGCGGTCAGCGCGTTCCTCCTCGCCCTCATCCACCGCTCCTGGAAGCTGTCCCGCGCCGACGAGGTCGAGGTCGACGAGGCCGACGTCGCGATCGGCCGCGAGCGGGACGAACCGGCCGACGAGGACCCCGAGACCACCACCGACGCAGAACAGGAGGCGACCCGATGACCTGGCTCGTCCCGCTCCTCGTCCTCGTCCCGCTGCTCGGTGCCGCGGTCGCGCTCGGACTCCTCAACCACCAGAAGCTCCAGCGGGCGATCACCGTCGTGGTGCTCGTGGTCGCGCTGGCGGTCGCCGCGACGCTCATGGTGCTCGTGGACCAGCACGGCACCATCGTCGTGCAGGTCGGCGGGTGGGAGGCCCCGTACGGCATCTCGCTCGTGGTCGACCGGCTGAGCGCACTGCTCCTCACCGTGAGCGCGAGCGTGCTCCTCGTCGTCCTGTTGTTCTCGATCGGGCAGGGGCTCGCCGCGGACGACGGCGAGGCACCGGTCACCATCTTCTACCCGACGTACCTCGTGCTGGCCGCGGGCGTGCTCGACTCCTTCATCGCCGGGGACCTGTTCAACCTGTACGTGGCGTTCGAGATGCTCCTGGTGGCGAGCTACGTGCTCATCACCCTGGGCGGCAGCGAGCAGCGTGTCCGGGCCGGGACGACGTACATCGTGACGAGCCTCATCGCGTCGGCGATCTTCCTCGCGGCGATCGGCCTCGTCTACGGCGCGACCGGCACCGTGAACATCGCGCAGATCAGCGAGCGGATGGCGGTCCTGCCCGAGCACGTGCAGCTGCTGATCCACACGATGCTGCTCATCGGCTTCGGCATCAAGGCGGCGGTGTTCCCACTGGCGTTCTGGCTGCCCGACTCGTACCCGACGGCTCCGGCCCCGGTGACGGCCGTCTTCGCGGGCCTGCTGACGAAGGTCGGCATCTACGCGATCATCCGGCTCGAGACGATCATCTTCCCGAGGCCACAGCTCAACACGGTGCTGCTGATCGTGGCGATCCTGACGATGGTGGTCGGCGTGCTCGGCGCGGTGTCGCAGACCGACGTGAAACGGCTGCTGTCCTTCACGCTCATCAGCCACATCGGGTTCATGGTGATGGGCATCGGCCTCGGCTCGGTCGTGGGCACGGCCGCGGCGGTGTTCTACACGGTGCACCACATCGTCGTGCAGACCACGCTCTTCCTGGTCTCGGGGTTGATGGAACGGGTCGGCGGGACCACCTCGACGCGGTCCCTCGGCGGGCTGCTCAAGGCCTCTCCGCTCCTGGCGGCGCTGTACCTCGTCCCCGCGTTCAACCTCGGCGGCATCCCGCCGTTCTCCGGGTTCATCGGGAAGCTCGGGCTGTTCCGCGCCGCGGCGATCGACGGCTCGCCCCTGGCGTACGCGACCATCGCCGCCGGCGTCGTGACGAGCCTCCTCACCCTCTACGCGCTCATGCGCGTCTGGGACGCCGCCTTCTGGCGGCCGCGGCCGGCGGCCGAGGCCGCGGCGCCGCACGCGAGCGTGGCCGAGCCGCACGCGCACCTGCGGTCCCCGGAGCCCGCCCCGCTGACCGTGTCCGAGGACACGGGCAAGGCGTTCCACCCTGGAGGTACGACAACCGTCACCGACGCACCGCACGCGAGTCGCGCCTCCAGTCCGGAGACCGCGCCGACGGCCACGCAGGACGGCGTCGGTGAGGCACCCGCCCGCGTGAAGCTGCCGCGCATGCTCGTCGGCGTGACCGCGGTCGCAGTCCTCGGGTCGGTCGCCCTGACGGTCGTCGCCGGCCCGCTCTACGGCTACGCGACCCGCGCGGCCGAGTCGCTCGAGTCGCCCGACCGGTACGTGCAGGCGGTCCTCGGAGGTGAGCGATGAGTGACACCCGCCGCATCACCAACGCCCGCCGGATCGCCGTCGCCTGGCGCTACGACGTCCCGCTCGTCGCCGGGCTCACCGTCCTCTGGGCACTGCTCTGGGGTTCGTGGACACCACTGACGCTGCTGTGCGGCATCGTCGTGGCCCTGCTCGTGACGCAGGCGCTCCCGCTCCCACCCGTGCCGCTGTCGCCCCGGTTCTCGATCGTGCACTTCCTGTGGTTCCTGGTGGTGTGGTCGGGGCTCGTCGTGCTCGCGTCGTTCCGGGTCGCCTGGGTGGCTCTCCGTCCGCGCGGCGTCCGGCGCAGCTCGATCACGCTGCTGCAGTTGCACACCACGTCCGAGATGACCTTCACGCTGGCGACGCTCGCGATCTCGCTCGTGCCGGGGTCGTACGTCGCGGACGTGGACCTGCGTCGTCGACGGCTGCTGCTGCACGTGCTCGACACCGAACGCATCGAACAGGTCGACGCGGCACGGCGCGAGGCCCTCGGGATCGAGGCCATGGTCATCCGCGCCCTCGGGTCGAAGCAGGACCTGTCCGAACTGTCCGAGCCACTGCCGGAGGTCACCCGATGAGCGCCGCCGTCGTCGTCATGGGGATCGGGATCGCCCTCGTCCTCGCGCTCCTCGGCGCCACCCTCGCGCTGGCGGTCTTCCGGATCGTGCGGGGCCCCACCATCCTCGACCGCATGATCGGGTCGGACATGGTCCTGACCACCGCGCTCATCGTCATCGGTGCCGCGATGGTCGTGCGGCGGGACCTCACGGGGGTGCCCGTCCTGGTGGTCATCGCCGCGACGAGTGTGTTCGCGACGATCGCCGTGGCCCGGGCAGTCACGCCGTCGTCAGATCCGTCCGACGAGGGGCTCACCGTCACCACGCCTGAACAGGCCACGGAAGGGGATCGCTCGTGATCGACGTCATCCAGGGCTTCATCGACGGCGCGGGGGTCCGCGCCTGGATCGCGATCGGCCTCCTCCTCGTCGGAGCACTGCTGTCCCTCGGCGCGGGCGTCGGGATCGTGCGGTTCCCCGACCCGCTCGTCCGGCTGCACGCCATGGCGAAGCCGCAGGTCCTCGGGCTGGCGTTCGCGCTGGCGGCGATCGTCGTCGCCGTGTGGACGTGGACGGCGCTGTGGGTGGTCCTGCCGATCATGGTGTTCCAGTTGTTCCTCGTACCGGTGTCGACGCACATGATCGCCCGCGCGGGCCTGCGGTCGAACGACTACCGGCACCAGGACCTGCTCGTCGACGACACGGAGTGAGGGTTTACATTCCTTATCCAGCTTTATGAAAGAGCGATAAAGCGCTCTAAACCTTGTAACTTGGCGGCGTGGACAGCGTCAGGAACCCTTTCACGCCGAACGCGGGCGCGACGCCCGAGATCGTCGCCGGTCGAGTCGAACACACCCGCGCGTTCGAGGTCCTCCTCCAGCGCCTCCTCCGTGGCCGCACCGAGCAGTCGTTGATCATGACGGGGCTGCGTGGTGTCGGAAAGACAGTGCTGCTGAACGAGTTCGCCGACCGGGCCCGGGCGGCTCGTTGGGAGGTCGTGGAGCTCGAAGCGACCAAGCACGACGACGGCCAGTTCCGGCAGACGATGGCGTCACTGCTGCGATCCGCTCTCCTCCAGATGTCGCCACGCAAGCGCTGGGGCGAGCGTGCCAGCCGAGCGGCCGCAGTCCTCACGTCGTTCGGCCTCTCGATGACCTCGGACGGCACGTGGTCGATGTCATGGGACGTCGAGCCGGCCGAGGGGCTCGCGGATCACGGTGACCTGGCGATGGACCTCACGGACGTCTTCGTCGCCGTCGGACAAGCCGCCCAGGAGCAGGGGCGTGGCGTCGCGATACTCGTCGACGAGGTCCAGTTTCTCCGATCCGCACAGCTCGAGGCGCTGATCCAGGCACTGCACAAGACCGTGCAGCGAAGGCTGCCCATCACCTTCGTCGGCGCCGGTCTCCCGCAGATCGCCGAACTCGCCGGCGACGCGAAGTCCTACGCAGAGCGACTCTTCCGGTTCCCCGAGATCGGATCGCTCGACGATCAGGACGCCCGCGAGGCCCTCACCCGACCTGCCGAGATCGAAGGCGCGACGTTCTCAGAAGCGGCGGTCGGCCTCGCGCTCGAGATCACGAAGGGGTACCCGTACTTCATCCAGGAGCTCGGCTACCAAGCATGGGAGATCGCCGCGGGTCCGGAGATCACGGCCGACGACGTGGACGCTGCCCGAGATGGGTACCTCACGGAGCTCGACCGATCGTTCTTCCGTGTGCGGCTCGACCGAGCGACCGTGCTCCAGACGGCCTATCTCCGAGCGATGGCGGAGTTGGGGCCGGCTCCACAGAAGGCAGCCGACGTTGCCCGTGTCCTCCACCGCGAGTCGACACAGCTCGGGCCGACCCGTGCCGAGCTCATCGACATGGGGCTGCTCTTCACGCCGGAACACGGGTACGCCGCGTTCACCGTGCCTGACTTCGACCAGTTCATGCTGCGCGCGGTGCCGCAGCTGGTGATCCCGGAGGTCCGGCCACGGCGGCGGCGCAACGACGGCTGACGGTCGGAGGAGTTCGCCGTCAGCTGGTCACGCCGCGCCGCGACGCGGCAGCAGCAGGTTGACCACCGCGGCGAGCACCACGATCGCCGCGGACGCGGCGGGCAGCAGCATCGCCGCCGCGGCGCCGTGCTGCTCCGCGACGTCACCGGCGATCGCCGCCGTGAGCGACTGCCCGACGATCACGGCGGACCCGAGGATCGTCATGGTGGTGGCGGAGCGCCCGACGGGCGAGCGGTCCGAGCCGAGGCTGTACTGCGCGACCAGGGTCGGGCCGATGCCGACGCCCATCACGGCGAGGACGATGCCGACGGCGAGCACGGACCCGGCCTGCGAGAACGCGATCGCCCCGCCGAGCAGGACGATGCCGAACACCAGCCACCGCCAGCCGAGGGCGAACCGGCTCGGGAAGGCTGCCGAACCGAGCGCGAGTCCGGCCGACCCGATGCCCATCAGACCGTAGAGGAGTCCAGCCTGCGACGGCTCGCCGTGGGCCTCCATGAAGGCCGTCAACGAGGTCAGCGTCGACCCGAAGAACATGCCGACGCCGAGGATCCCGATCACCACGACCACGAGCCGGGGGCGGAGGAGTTCACGGGCGGGCGCCTGCACGAGTTCTTCGTGGTGGCCGAGCACGAGCTTGCCGGTCGGGTGCAGCGCGAACGCGGTGACGAACACGAACGTCAGCGCCGAGGCTCCGGCGACGGCGACCCACGGGGCGATCGCACTCGCCAGGAGCCCGACCAGGAACGGCCCGATGATGAAGACGGTCTCGTCGGCGGCCGACTCGTACGCCATCGTGCCGCTGAGGACCTTGCCGCGCCGACCAGGGGCCATGCGCTGCCCGATGATCGCGACGAGCCGCGTGCGGGACATCGGAGCGACCTGCGGTGCGGACGCGCCGATGCAGAACGCCATCGCGAGCACCGCGAGGTCGGGCGCGGTGCCGGTCACGACGAAGGGGAACACCCCGAGCAGCACGGCGTTCACCAGGCCGACGGGGACGAGCACGGTGCGCTGGCCGAACCGGTCGGCTGCTGCGCCGACCATCGGGCCGAACACCGCCGCGCCGATGCCGACGGAAGCAGAGTTGATGCCGCCGAGGGCGACCGAGTCGCGAGCGGAGACGACGAGCGTCAGCACCCCGACGACCATCATGGCGAACGGGAGCCGGGCGATGAACGCGACCGGGAAGTACCACCGCCCGGCATGGGAGATGAGCGAGCGGTCGTCCGCCGCGGAGGCAGGCGGAGCAGAACTGGTCTGGAGCATGGGGTGTGCCTTCTCGGCCCGTCCCGGTGCTGCGGGGGCGGACCCATCGGGTGCCGCCGTTGTCCGCCGGGGGTGCCGACGGCCGGTAGATACACACTGCGTGTAGGTGGAGCCCGCCCAGGGTACCAGCGGTAACGGTTCGTCACCCGGGGCCCACGGGGCGAACGGTCCTCATATCGTGGCGCGCATGGAACAGCGACGCATGGGGCGGACGGGCGCTCCCGTGAGCGCGCTGACCCTCGGGAGCAGGGCCCTGGTCCCCGTCGCGGAACGGGATGCCGACGACGCCGTGCGGTTGGTCCACGAGACACTCGCCCGCGGCGTCACCTCGGTGGACGTGTCCGACGCGGACGGAGCCGGGCTCGCCGAGAGCGTCGTGGGAGCGGCACTCGGTGACCGGCGGGACGACGTCTTCCTGTCCGTCCGGTTCGGCGACCCGGTCGACCGGGACCCCTCGCACCACGGCAACGGCCGCCGCTGGATGTTCCGCGCGGTCGAACGCAGCCTGACCCGGCTCGGCACGGACGTGATCGACCTGTACCAACCCGCGCACCCGGACCCGGCGACGTCGCTCGACGAGACGCTCGACGCCCTGGCGGACCTGGTGTCGCAGGGCAAGATCCGTGCCTTCGGGATCCCGGGCTTCCCCGCCGAGGAGCTCGTCGAGGCGCAGTGGCTCCGGTCCGGCGGCAAGAGCGTCACCGCGACGCACGCCCCGTACTCGATCCTCACGCGGACGGCGGAGCGCACGACGTTCCCCATCGCCCGCCGGTTCGGCCTCGGTGTGCTCGCCGCGGCCCCGCTCGCCGGTGGGTGGCTCGCCGGCGCGTACCGGAACGGGACCGTTCAACCCCGGTCGCCCCGGGTGGTCGAGGAGCCGCACACCTACGACATCGGCGCTCCGACGAACCGCCGGAAGCTCGACGTCGCCGACCGGCTGGGGCGGCTCGCGGACGAGTCCGGGCTGACGCTGCTCGAACTCGCGGTCGGCTTCACGCTGACGCACCCGGACGTGTCCTCGGTGGTGATCGGTCCGCGCACGGTCTCGCACGTGGACGCCTACGCGCAGGCGTCCGAGGTCGCGCTCGACGACGGCCTGCTGGACGCGATCGACGTGATCGTGCCGCCCGGGACCCACGTGCTCGAGGGCGACACGGGCGTCGCGTTGCCCGGGCTCACTCGCGAGCGGTTGCGCGGACGCGTCCTCGCCCGCTGACCCCGCGACGAAGCACGCCGCCCTAGGATCTCGACCATGGTGGAGATCCCGCAGCCGAAGCCGACGGACCTGCTCACGATAGGCGAGGTCGTCGAACGGACCGGGGTCGCCGCGTCGGCGCTGCACTTCTACGAGCGCAAGGGCCTCATCCACCCCGAGCGCACGGCCGGCGGCACACGGCTGTACCCGCGGCACGTCGAGCGGCGCATCGCGATCATCCAGGTCGCCAAGCGGCTCGGCATCCCGTTGAGCGAGGTCGCCGAGCAGTTCGCGACGCTCCCCTCCGACCGCATGCCGTCCCTCCGCGACTGGAACCGGCTGAACGAGCGGTGGCGCGCCAGGCTCCGCGCGCGGCAGCTCGAGCTCGAGCGCCTGCAGCAGGAGATGACGCAGTGCATCGGCTGCGGGTGCGTCTCGTTGAACGCGTGCCTGGTCATGAACCCCGGGGACCAGCTCGGCGCCGAGGGGCGCGGGGCCCGCCGGTTGCTGCCGATCGAGGACGAGGCGCCGGACGCGACCAGCTGACGGCCTGGAGGCGCGTGGCGGCGCCGCACCGCGCCTCCCGTCCGTCAGCGGGTTGCGTCGCGCAATCCGTCGTCGACCCGCGTCAGGAGCGCGAAGGTCGAAGCGACGTCCCGCTCGTCCCCGGCGAGCGCCGTGCGGAGCACGGTCGCCCAGTGCGCGTGCAGCCGTGCGATGCTCTGCGCGGCGAGCTCGGTCGAGAACAGCTGCACGGTCCGGGCATCCTCGGGATCGGGTCGACGCTCGACCATCCCCTTCGCGACGAGGGACCCGAGCGCGACGCTGAGGTTGCTGCGCTTGAGCGCCGTCGCCTCGGCCACCGCGCTCGGCGTCGACCCCGGGTTCCGGTCGACCCAGCGCATCACGAGCGCCTCGGTGCCGGTGAGCGGCACGATGTCGAGCGACCGCGCACCGTGCGGGTCGATCTCGCGCGAGATGCGGAGGACGACGTCGGCGAGCTCGGCGAGGAGGTCGTCGGGCACCGCGGGTTCCATGCGGTCACTGTACCGGCGCGGACAATGAGTTATGATTTCATAATCATGACGACCGACACCGGCTCCATCCGCGCGCACACCGCGCCGCCCACGACCCGCCAGCAGGGCATCACCACGGGGCTCCTGCTCGTACTCGGCCTGCTCAGCGCCGTCGCGCCCTTCGCGACCGACCTCTACCTGCCGGCGTTCCCGCAGATGACCGGTGAGCTGCAGGCCTCCGCGACGACCGTGCAGCTCACCCTCACCGCGTTCCTGGTCGGCGTCACCGCGGGGCAGCTCGTCTTCGGGCCGCTCTCCGACCGGTTCGGCCGGGTCCCGCCGCTCCTCGCCGGGGCAGCGCTCTGCGTGCTCGCGAGCGCCGCGGCCGTGCTCGCGCCGAACGTCGGCGTGCTCGTCGTCGCCCGACTGCTGCAGGGCCTCGGCGGAGCGGCCGGCATGGTGATCGGCCGCGCGGTCATCTCCGACCTCGCGACCGGCAAGCCCGCGGCCCGCGCGTTCTCGCTCATGATGATCGTCGGCGGCGTCGCCCCCGTGGTCGCCCCGCTGCTCGGCGGGCTCCTCACCGGCCCGATCGGCTGGCGCGGCCTGCTCACGATCGTGCTCGGGCTGTCCGTCCTCATGCTCGTGGCGGTGCTCGCGGTCGTGCGCGAGACCCACCTCCGCTCGCACCGCGACGCTCTGCGTGCCGAGCGCCAGGGGTCGGGGTCCCCGCTCCGCGCCCTGCGGTCCCGGACGTTCCTCGGCTACACGGCGGTGTTCGGCTTCGCGTTCGCGGTGATGATGGCGTACATCTCGGCGTCCCCCTTCCTGTACCAGGACATGCTCGGGCTCGGCACGGTCGGCTACGGGCTGGCGTTCGGACTGAACGCCCTCGCGTTGATGGGGATCAGCATCCTGTCCGCGAAGCTCACCGCGACCCGCTCCGTCACCGGTGTGCTCACCGTCGGGATCGCCCTCGTGCTCGCGTCCACGGTCGCGTTCGCGGTGCTCGTCGTCACCGGCGCGCCGGTCTTCTGGCTGGCCGTCCCGCTGTTCACGGCGGTGGGGTCGCTCGGACTCGTGCTCGGGAACGCGACCGCGCTGGCGCTCGGCGCGGTGCCGTCCGCTGCAGGGAGCGCCTCGGCCGTGCTCGGTGCACTGCAGTTCGGGCTCGCCGCGCTGGTGTCACCGCTCGTCAGCATCGGTGGCGAGGGCACGGCGGCGCCGCTCGCGATCGTGATGCTCGCGTCCGCCGTGGTCGCCGTGGTCGCCCTCGTGCTGGCCAGAGGCCGAGGCAGCAGCCGTGGCCGTGGCCCGGTCAGCGCGTCCGGGACTCCCGCGGCCGCAGGAACGGGACCTTCGGCATGAGCCAGTCCACCCACACGACCCGCACGCCCGGGGCCACGGCGAGCGCCCACACGATCGAGGCGAGGGCGTCCGTCGGGTAGTGCACGGCGTCGATCGACACCGAGAAGAACACGATGACGATCGCGACGATCCCGAGTGTCAGCGCCAGCCGGTGCCACCGGGTGTCGCGGAGGAGCCAGATCAGTGCGATCACGAACGCCGTGATGTAGACCGTGTGCCCGCTCGGGTAGCCGGGGTCCGGCTGCACCGGGAACGGGTGCGGCAGCACGGCGACGTCGGGGCGCGCACGGTGCACGATCTCCTTCACGACCGCCGACGGCACCCAGGTGATCGCGATCGTGCCGCCGAAGGCCAGCGCCGGACGGAGGTCCCTGGTACGCCACCAGATCACCGCCACCACGACGACGGTGATGCCGATCGCCGGGCCGGGGCTGATCACGTGGTAGACCGCCGTGGTGAACGCGCCGATGAACCCGGTGTGCAGGCCGTTCAGCGCCTTCGACAGGCCGATGTCGACGGTGCCGAGGGTGAACCCGACGAGCGTGATGACGATGACCGCGACGACGGCGATGGCGACCGACGCGAGCGGGTACGGGCTCCGGTCGAGGATGCCGTTCACGTCGGACACTCGTCGGCGGGGGCGGAGCGCTGCGTCGGACATCCGCCCATCGTCCCAGTACCGGCTGCGTCCGCGGCACCGGCGAGCCTCTGAAAGCACTCAGCGCAGCCTCCGCCGAGTAGACAGGAGGGCATGACAACCGTTGCCGAGAACATCGTCGCCACCCTTCGTCAGAACAACGTGGAACGGGTGTACGGCCTTCCCGGCGACTCCCTCAACGGCTTCACCGACGCCCTGCGCAAGGACGGCACGATCCGCTGGGAGCACGTCCGGCACGAGGAAGCGGC
>NZ_JBEPKX010000033.1:0-46889 GCF_040544915.1 Curtobacterium sp. 1544 | reverse complement strand
GAGCACTCCCGGAAGAGCTCCTGCGGGTGGGTCTCCTGAAAGTAGCCGGAGCCGATCTCCGCCGTGGGGATGTGCGCCGCGATCGCCAGGACGGGTACCCGGGAGCGGTTGGCGTCGTACAGGCCGTTGATCAGGTGCAGGTTGCCGGGGCCGCAGCTGCCCGCGCAGACGGCGAGCTCGCCGGTCAGCTCGGCCTCGGCGGAGGCGGCGAACGCGGCCGCTTCCTCGTGCCGGACGTGCTCCCAGCGGATCGTGCCGTCCTTGCGCAGGGCGTCGGTGAAGCCGTTGAGGGAGTCGCCGGGAAGGCCGTAGACCCGTTCCACGTTGTTCTGACGGAGGGTGGCGACGATGTTCTCGGCAACGGTTGTCATGGGTGAAACACCTTTCTGGGAAGCGCTGGTGAGATTGGTCAGACGAGGTGTTGTTCTCTCGCAGCTTCCTCGAGCTCCGACCGGTGCTCGGGTGCTGCCAGTGCAATGAGTGCCCGCGCGCGGTCGCTCGATGACAGCCCGCGCAGGTTCGCGGTTCCGTGTTCGGTCACGACATAGTGAACGTCGTTGCGCGGTGTTGTGACTGGGCCCGACAGTCGGGGGACGATCTTCGAGATGGTTCCGCTGCGCACCGTGGATGGGAAGGCGATGATGGACAGTCCACCCTTCGAGGCTGCGGCGCCACGGATGAAGTCGAGCTGTCCCCCGGACGCGCTGAACTGGTGGCCGTTGAGGTGCTCGCTGTTCGCAGCCCCCGTGAGGTCCATTTCAATGGTTGAGTTGATGGACACGACGCGGTCGTTGCGTGCGATCACTGCGGGGTCGTTGACGTAGTCGACGGGAGCGGACATGATCGCCTGGTTCTCGTGCATCCACCCGTAGAAGTCGTTGTCTCCCATCGCGAACGTGAACACGGCGCGGTCCTTGTCGATGTTCTTCCGGTTGCCGGTGGCGTTCCCTCGGTCGATGAGGTCGGCAAGCCCTGGCCCGAGGGCTTCGGTGTGGATGCCGAGATCGTTCCGGTCCCGGAGCGCTGCGCAGACCGCGTTCGGCAGCCCTCCGACGCCGATCTGCAGTGTTGCTCCGTCAGGTACGAGGGCCGCGACAGCGGATCCGATGCTTTGTTCGTTCGGACGGACCGGTCGCGGTGCCAACGAGGGAAGGTCGCTTGTGTGCTCGATGATGGCGTCGACCTCCCGCAGATGTAGCGGATCGGCGCCGTAGACGCGCGGCATGTTGGGGTTCACTTCGACGATCAGCCGCTTTGCCATGCGTGCCACGGCTGATGTGTAGTCGTTGTTGGTTCCGAAGCTGAAGTATCCGTGTGTGTCCATCGGGGAGACCTGCACGAGGAAGGTGTCCACGGGGATGGCGTCGCGGAACGTGCGGACGGACTGGCCGAACGAGCTCGGCACGAAGTTGACGACCTTTCGGTGTCCGTCGGCGGCGCCCTGGTCGATGAGCTTGCGTTCGGGAGCCTGCAGGAAGAACGAGTACGGGTGTAGATCATCCATCAGCTCGTATCGGAGCAGCGTGTCAGCCATGGGCTGCTCCGAGTGAAAGTAGTACAAGCGGACGTCGCTCAGCCCGCCTGCCGCAGCGCGGTCGGCGAGGCATCGCATGAGCTGGGGAGGTTGCCCTGCTGCTTGGCCGAGGGCGACGGTGGAGTGTGACTCGATGAGCGCGACCGCAGTGGGGCCGTTCGTGAGGCGCTCTGCGTACTCGGCTTTGAGATCCATCAGTAGTTCGCCTCCCGCTCCACGTCGTCGGAGCGCTTGTGCACGAGCATCGTGCGTTCGAAGACCATGACGACGTCACCGTCCTGGTTCGTGCCCGTAGTCTCGATGGTGACGATCCCCTGCGTCGGACGCGACTTAGACTCGCGCTTGCTGAGCACTCGTGACTCTGCGTAGAGCGTGTCCCCAGCGAACACCGGGTGCGTCGCGCGGACCTTGTCCCAGCCGAGGTTCGCGACGACCTTTGCGCTGACGGTCTTCACGCTCATACCAGTGAGGAGCGAGATAGTGAGGGTGGAGTCGACCAACAGACGCTTCCATTCGGTCTTCGACGCGTACTCGGCGTCGAAGTGCACCTGCTGTGTGTTCATCGTGAGCAGTGTCATCCAGATGTTGTCCGTGTCGGTGATGGTGCGACCGGGACGGTGCTCGAACACGTCACCAGGGACAAAATCCTCGTAGTAGAGGCCGCTCGTCTCGCGGTACCGGTGCTCGCTGAGAGCGCGGAGCTGGGTGGGCAGGGTGTCCATGATCTCTTCCCTTCTCGTGTTGCTGGTTCTGGTGAGCTCAGTCGCCCGCGGTCTGCGGATCGCGGCTGAGCACGTTCCGGGCACGCCGGGCCATCGCTTCGTCGACCATCTGCCCGTCGACCGTCCCGACACCGCGATTCGCGACGGCGATCACGCGACGAGCCTTCGCGACCTGGGCGGAACTCGGTGTCCACACCGCGTTGATGGGCGCGATCTGGGCCGGATGCACGGCGCTCTTCCCCGAGAAGCCCTCGGAGAACGCGGCGCCGATGTCCCTCCGGAGACCTGCCTCGTCGTTGAGCGCGAACCACGGAGTGTCGAACGCGGGCTTCCCGTACGCCGCAGCGGTAAGAACGATCTGCCCCCGTGGCACGGTCAGGAGCGGGCGTGTAGGCTCGGGGATCCCGAGGTCTGCGGCGAGGTCAGCTGCACCGACGAGCACGCCGACCACATCGCGCTCAGCAAGGATCTCGTCGGCGTGAAGCGTCCCTGCGGCGCTCTCGATGAGCGGCAGGACCGGTAGTCGCTTGGTTGCGGTCTCGTCAAACGTGCCGCCGACTCGCATGATCGTCGCGGCGTTCTCGACCTTCGGCACGACGAGCAGGTCTGGTCGGCTTCCGGAGGCCCGCAGCGCGGCGAGGTCCCCGATGCCTAGTGGGGTGGTCGGGTCGTTGATTCGGAGCGCGCGGAGGGTGCGTCCGCTCCGAGCGCTCCGCAGGTACTCGATCGCGTGGTGTCGAGCTGCGTCCTTTGCATCGGGTGCCACGGCGTCTTCGAGGTCGAGGATGACCAGATCCGCGCCGGCGGCCGCCCCCTTGTCGAAGCGGTCTGGTTTGTCCCCAGGGGTGAACAAGAGGCTTCGGACCCCACGAAGCACGGGTTCGCTTCGATCGTTTTCGTTCATACCTCGAACGGTAGAACCGTCGCACCATTGCGTCTATTGTCAACAATTGCACCAAATGTTGCGATTGGAGCAAAGGTGGAACTGACCGCGCTTCGCTACTGCATCGCCACGGCGCGACTGGGCACCGTGACAGCAGCAGCAGAGGAATTTATGGTCGCCCCCTCGGCCGTCAGCCGGGCGATCCGGATTGTGGAACGCGAGCTCGGCGTCGAGTTGTTCGACCGCGTCGGCCGCAACGTCATCCCGAGTCGTCTCGGACAGGCATTCCTCGACGAGGCTGCCTCAGCGATCCAGCAGATCGATGCAGCAGCACGTGCAGTGCGACAACGTTCCGGCGTCGACCACGGGTCGGTCCGACTCGGGTTCCTTTCGTCGCTCGGGGCGGGCTTCATCCCCGCGGTGCTGCAACGCGTCAGCCGCGCTTACCGGGACCTCACTGTCGAATTGGCGGCAGGGTCTGAACGGGCTGTAGTGGACTGGCTTCGGACCGGAGCGATCGACATTGCCATCGGAGTCCCCGGCATGTTCGATACCGACGGCGTCTTGTGGGAACCGTTATACGACGAGGAGCTTGTCTGTGCAGTTCCGACCGGGCACGTAGCCGGTACGAAGGAGAGTGTCTCCTTCCGGGATTTAGCGCAGGTCCGGCTCGTGCTGCTCTCAGCTGACTTCAGCGTCCGACGGATCGTGGATGACGGTTTCCGATCGGTCGGCCTCGAGCCTTCGGTGGTGTTCGAAGGACCGGATGTGGCAACCCTGGGCGGTTTGGTCCGTGCAGGGATCGGTATTGGAATCCTTCCGTCGGACGCGATGAAACGCCAGCCAGATGACGCGGAACTCGTGGTCGTACCCATCACCGGAGGCCTGGTACGGAGCATCGCCGTCGGCCGCGTCCGGCGGAAGATCGAGGCAGCCGCCGTCCACGCCGTGAGAATCGCTATTGCCGATTGCGCAGACGACTGGCGTCGCGCCGAGATGCAGCGAGAGTCTCAGGCTGAGGCGGGGGATGCGCAAGATGATTGATGACGCGTCCATCCTCGACGATGGACGCCGCTGGTGTGGTCGTGGCTGCGGCTTCTAGGAGCGTGATGTCGATGCCTCGGCGACTGAAGAGGACGAGCGCTTCCCGGTCGCCTCAGTCGGGGAACACCGCGACCGCAGCGACGACACCGTTGATGCCGAGCCGCCGGAGCCCGGTGCCCGATTGGCAACCCGTACGATCGCGCTCTGGCAGGACGCGGACCAGATCTCTCCTCGGACGTGAGCGGACACGGCGGACGAGTACTTCTCCGACATCGAAGTCCGTCCAGTCGATAGGATGGGGCACTTCGTCCCGCTCGAAGCCCCGGAACCGTTGGCTGCGGCGATGACGGAGGTCAGTGGTCAAGCTCGCACCGGTGGTGCGCGTGGCGACGTCGATCGGGACACAGTCGAATCAAGCATCGGAGTGACGGTCCGCGCCGCCACCGCTGAAGACGGGCCGGCATTCGCGCAACTCGACGCGTCGGCCTGGCTCGAGGCCACCCAAGTGGTGCCGCCAACAGCCGCGAGCGCCCCGCTTTTCACCGACCACCGCCGAGTAGGACGATAGTCGCCGAGGCGCATCATCGCGGGCCGTTCTCCGGTGCGGAGCAGCGGGGCCGTGCGTCCCGTACGCGCGGCCCCGCCTCTGGGAGCACCGCTCCCCGAGCGGGACGAATCAGAGATCCCGCTCCGTCCGCCCGGTCGAGGGCGGACGTCTGTTCACCGCACGGACCGCGGCGAGAGCTGATCCGGGTTCACCCCTTCACCGCCCCGGCTGCGAAGGCGTCGATGAGTCGTCGCCGGAGGATCGCGTAGAAGACGAAGACCGGGACGACGCTGATCACGACGCCGGCAGCGAGTCTGCCGAGATCGACGTCGGCGCCTTGGAATGCGCCTTCGCTGCGGAGGAGCGGTAGCGCGACCTGCACCGTGTAGGAGGTGTTGGTCGTGATCACCTGGGCGAAGATGTACTCGTTCCAGGCGGACAGGAAGCACAAGATCGCGACAGTGGACAGCCCCGGGGTGACGATCGGCAGCAGGACGTGCCGCATCCGTTGAGCCGCCGTTGCCCCGTCCAGTTCCGCCGATTCCTCGATCTCCTTGGGTACGGCTCGGAAGAACGGGATCATGAGCAGCACCGCCAACGGGACGTTCATCGCCGCGTAGAACAGGACGAGGAACAGCAACGGCGCATGGATCAGCCCCGTCTTCACCGCGAACAGGTACGTCGGCACGAGCACGGCGAACTGCGGGATGAGGAACGCGAAGCCGAACGCAACCTGCGCGAAGGTCGAGAAGGCACCGGCACGGCGAGCGATCCCGTGCGCCGCCGGAGCGGCGAGCAGGATCGTGAGGGCGACCGAACCGATGGCGACGCCGAGCGAGTTGCCGGACGACGCCAGCAGCGCGACCGACCGGTTCGCGTCGAGGAACTTCTCGAACGAGAACGCAGGCGGCAATCCGAGCGGATTCAGGGTGATGTCGAGGTTCGACTTGAACGCGCTGACCAGCAGGTAGTAGAGGGGCAGCAGGATGAGGATCGCGTAGACAACGACGGGGGTGTACGCCGCCGTCCATCCCAGCGATCGTTTCACCCGGGTGGCACGTGGTTGCATCGTCACTCCCTGGTCCGGAAGGCGAATCGGATGACGCCCATGCCGATCAGCCCGACGAGCAGGCCGACGACACCGATCGCCTGGCTGTAGCCGATTCGCCCGGACACGAACGCCTGGTCGTACAGGTAGAAGGCGAGGGTCATCGTGCTCGAGCCCGGCCCTCCGTTGGTGAGCAGCAGGACGGTTCCCGCCGATCCGAGGAAGAGCCAGAGGAACTGCAACATCGTCATCAGTCCCACGAAGTCCTTCGTCATCGGGTATGCGATGGAGAACATCTCCCGCCAGACGCCCGCGCCGTCGAGCCGCGCGGCCTCGTACGTCTCGGGCGAGATTCGGCCGAGGGCAGCAGAGAAGATGACACCGGTCGCGCCGATACCGGCCCATGCTTCCGTGGCGATGACGGACCAGAGCGCGGTCGACGGGTTCGACAACCAGAGGTGCTGCAGATTCCCGAGCCCGACCGCACCCAGGATGCTGTTGATCGCGCCGGACGGCTGGTACAGGCCGGTGAACATCATCGCCCGCGCGGACGCTGACACAATCCACGGTGTGAAGAGGATCACCGACAGCACCGCGTGGCCCGGTGGTCGTCGGCTGAGGAAGAAGCCGAGCAGGAACCCGCCGGGGATGATGAGCAGCAGCCCGACGCCGACGTAGAGGACGGTGTTGACGATGGCGGTTCGGAGGATCTCGTCCTGGAACAGGTACCGGTAGTTGGTCAGGCCACCGAAGTGCGGCTGGGCGACGAGGCTGTTCCAGTTGAAGAAGCTCAGCGCGATCATCGCCAGCAGCGGCAGGACCATGAACAGCCCGTACCACGCCAGCGCAGGCGTCACCTCGGTGACCTGACTGCGCCGTTGTCGGCGGACGTGGCGCCGTCGAGCGATCGTGCTCGGCAGCGCAACTGACTCGATCAGTTGGCTTGCCATGCCTGCTCCAAGCTCTGCGTGACCTGCGCTGCGGTCGCACCCTTGACGAACGCCTGGGTCGATGCGCGGAAGAACGCCGAGGTCACCGTGGGTGAAAGGCTGTTGTAGGTGGGCTGGAAGACGGACGTGTCCTTCGGCAGTTCTTCCTGCGACTCGACGTTCAGTTTCGGCAGGGTCTTCGTGTCCAGGTCGAGGGTCCCGGTCTTCGCCGGCGACACGTACCCGAGGTTCGCGAACGCGGTGAGGTTCTTCTTCTCGTACATGAACTGCACGAACTTCTTCACCGCGTCGGCCTTCTTCTCGCCGTTCGGACTGATCCAGACACCGGTGGACTGGCCGGCGAAGCTGATCGGCTTGTCGACGGGGCTGCCGCTCGGGAGCGGGAAGCCGCCGAGCCGGATATCGAGGTTCCCGAACGAGTTAGCGGCGTTGCCGTACCCCCAGGAGCCGTCGAAGAGCATCGCTGCTTTCCCGGCTCCGAACGCAGCGACTTGGTCGGGGTACTTCATCCCGGCGGAGTCGTCATCGAACACACCCGCATCGCGGAGCTGCAGCGTGCCGTCGATGACCTTCTGGCCGTCGGCATCGGACCAGTCCCCGGTTGCGAAGAGTTTCGTCAAGCGCTTCTCGCCGATCTTCGCGAGGCCCACGAGGGTGATCACGGCGGGCGCGGGGTAGTCGGCGGCGCCGACGGCGAACGGTTGGACGCCGGTGTCGCGGAGCTTCTTCGAGTCAGAGATCAGCTCGTCCCACGTCGCTGGGGGCGTGTCGATGCCCGCCTTCTTCAGGAGGCCCATGTTGTACCACATCGGCCAGTTGTAGCCTTCGAGGGGGAAGGCCTGCAGTTGCCCCTTCGTGTTCGTCCACGCCTGCAGCGCGGACTTCGAGAACGTGTCGTCGAGGCCCCAGGACTTCAGGTACTTCTTCACGTCCACGGTGGCGCCGTTTTGCAGCCAGGTCGTCGGATCACCGACGAGGTTCGTCATGACGATGTCCTGCTCGTTGCCCGCGACGATCGACTTGCCGTACGTCGTGGGGAGGTCGGTCTGTGCGACGAAGTCGTTGCTCACGTCGATGCCGGGGTTCGCCTTCTCGAAGTCGGCACTGAGGCCGTTGAGCCACTTCCCGGCCGGGCTGCTACCGGAGTAGAGACTCAGGGTGGTGATCTTCGTCGTCCCACCGGACGTGTCCGCGGTCGTCGAGGTGGAGCAGCCGGTCATGGCGATCGCCACCGCAGCGGCAAGGACCGCCGCTGCGGTGCTCCTGCGCCGAATGGTCCGGCTGGTCTGGATGATGGTCATCGGGTTCTCGTTTCTCGTCGTTGAGTGTGAGCATGGTGGTGCGGGAAGGGGGCGCCGTCGACAGGTCAGGCGTCGGCGGCGACCCCGGTCATCGACGTGCGTGCACGATCAGGGTCGAGATCGTTGCCGGGATTCAGGGCGACTGCCGCGAACGCGGGGAGGTGCACCGCAGCCGTGTCGCCGTTGGCGTGGCGGACGGTCGTGTCGCTATCCACCCCGGCCGTGTTGACGACGATCGTGTGGACGCCGCCGTCGTTGGTCAGCAGGGTGTCGGCGAAGGTGTCGAGGTCATCGGTGCTGGCGTGCGCGGACACGCCTGCAACGACGGCCAGCGCTCGGTAGAGCTGGGCCAGTGGGCGGTGGTCGACGTGCGGTGTGCGCGCGCTGAGGAGCTCAAGTGGGTACGTGGAGAGCACCGTGCGTCCGAGGCCGCGTTCGTGCACGAGGATCGCGGGACGTCCGTGCCCGTCGCGCGCCACGACCTGCGCCCCCTCAGCGTTGACGGGCAGGAACGCTCGCGCCTCTGAGGCGCCTCCGGTGGGGAACTGCAGCACGGTGCCTTCTTGGATGTCGCCGAATTCGGCGCAGAAGCGGATCTCGATGAGGTCGTCGGTGATGGGTTCCGTGACGCCGTAGCGCGATCGCTTCCAGATGCCGAACACTTCGTCGGCGTCGGGCCACCACCACGCGCGCTGGTTCAACGTCTCTCCGACGCAGTGGCTGACCCAGACGGTGGAGCCCGCGGCGGCTGCGTTCAGGAGCGCTCGCGTTCCTGGAGTGGTGATGGCCTTCGCGGACGGGACGATCAGCAAGGACGCCGACGGGATGGCGGCATCGTCAGCGACCATGGCCGGTGGCGCGTCTGCAAGTCGGGAGGCGATGTACGCCTCGAGCAGTGCAGCGCGGATTGCGTCGTTCTCGGTTTCGGACCAGAACGGCTGGTGCTCGGTGAAGTAGCCGCTGACGACCAGCCCGACCTGCGCTGGGGCGCGGTGAGCAGTGGCGAGGCAGCGTTCTTCGACAGTGCTCGAGAACCGGGCGAGCTCCTCCAGCGCCGGCTTGGCTCGTCCGGTGGTATCAGTGAGGCCGAACGAGAGCTCGAAGGGGCGGTGGTTGTAGGGCTCCTGTGTGACAGCGGCGAAGTCGGTGTTGTTCCAAGCGATCCATCCGGTCACGCCGGCAGTGAGTGTCGTCCACAGGATCTGCCGGTAGTAGTCCGCGGCGTGGTCCTCGGCAACGAACGAGTCGCTCACACCGAATTCCTCGAGGACGACCGGCTTGCCGTACCCCGCGCAGAGCTCGGCGTTGAACGCCGGGATGAAGTGCTGACGGAGCAGGTCGTCGCTCATGTGGTAGGCGTGCGGTCCGATCCAGTCGACCAACGGCGCGGTCCAGGAAAGCCGGAACCCGTTGTCCGCTCCCATGACCTCTTTACCCCAGGCGCCGTCGCCCAACGAGACGGGCTGGTGGCCGCCTGCTGCACGGACGGCTTGCACCATGAGCTCTGCCCAGGACCGGATCGCGTCGCCGTCGACGTGTTCGGCGGGACTCATCAGCCCGCCGCCGCCGCCGTACAGCGGCATTTCGTTCGAGATCAACCAACCGCTGATTGCGGGGTGATCGTGGAAACGGGCCACCATCTCGCGGATGAACCACGCCTGACGACCAACCATCCAGACGTCGCTGTAGAGGTCGCGCCCCCCACGCCAGGCCGGATCCCAGTTCTGACCGGACATGTGGCCGATCAAGAACGTCGGGATCGTGGTCATCCCCAGTGCCTGGTGCAAGTCGAGGAACTCCTCGAAGGCAGCACACCGCGTCTCGTCGATCGACCAGGGCTCCGGGTGGAAATCGGGCCAGAAGAAGAACGACCGCGTGAACGAGACACCGTGCCGCCGCATCACATCCAGCTCCGTTCGGACAAGCGCCGCGTCGAAGTCGCGCCACATGAACGGGCCGCCGCCGCGTGACCAGAAGTTCACGCCCACGGGAGGGTCGAAGTGTGCGCGCATCGGGCGCTCGATCTGGGTCCGCATCACCCGGTCCTTCCGCTTCGTCGTCGGGGTGTCGGAAGAGTAACCACGAAAACCGCTCACGTGCAAGCATTTTGTTCCGGAGCGCGGTACGCTCGCCTCGTGACGAACGGGAAACGGCGCGGACCCTACGCGAAGACCGCCGCCCAGCGAGAGAACATCCTCGCGGCGGCGAGGCGCAGCTTTGCTCGGTTCGGGTACAGCGGGTCATCGATGCGCGGCATCGCCGAAGAAGCAGGCATGACTTTCGCCGGCCTCCGTCACCACTTCCCGACGAAAGACGAACTCCTCATCGCGGTGCTCGAGCACCGGGATCAGGAGCACCAGGACCAACAGCGGCAGCTGCACGGCTCGGCGTACGTCCGTGACTTGACGCGTCTGCTGATGCAGTCGCTCGGTGAGCCTTCGATCACGGAGGTGTTCACGACGCTCTCCGCCGAAGCGGTGGCGAGGGATCATCCAGCGCACGAGTTCTTCACGACCCGGTACGAACGCATCCGACACCAGTTCGCGGACGAGGTCCGCCGGGCCGAGGACGAGGGGTGGTCACCGCGGATCGGCTCGGACGATGCGGCGGTGCTGATCGCCGCTGTGATGGACGGACTGCAGTTGCAATGGCTCCTCGACGAACGCATCGACGCACAGCGGATCTTCGGCGAGTTCATGCGCATCGCGGGTCTCGAGGCAGGAACCGCGGTCACCGCTCCCGCTGGCAGCTTCGACGACGCGTCGGAACACCCGCAGGCGCCCGATGACCGGCGCTGAGGTGCGCGGGTCCGTGGCAGCGGGCTTCGACGCCGTCGCCGACGCGTTCAGAGCGAATTTCGCGCGCGGAGCCGAGACCGGCGCCGCAGTGAGCGTGTACCGCAATGGGGAACCCGTCGTGCAGCTGTACGCCGGGGTGACAGATGACGGATCTGCCTTCACTGGGGCCACCCGCAGCGTGGTGTTCTCCGTCAGCAAGGGCATCACGACGATCTGTGTGCTCATGGCAGCCGAGCAAGGACTGCTCAGCCTCGACGCTCCGGTCGCGGAGTATTGGCCGGAGTTCGCCGCAAACGGCAAGAGCACCGTCACACTCCGGCAGATGCTCGCGCATCGAGCAGGTCTGGTCGCCCCCGATGAACCGATGACGATGCAGCAGCTCCGAGCGTGGTTCCCCGTCGCGGACGCGCTTGCTGCGCAGGAGCCGACATGGGAACCGGGGACGGCGCACGCATATCACGCCATCACGTTCGGTTGGCTCGCCGGCGAAGCCCTCCGTCGCGCAACGGGCCACAGGCCAGCGGAGTGGCTGCAGCACCACATCGCCGAACCGCTCGGCATCCAACTGTCATTCGGCGTCGATCCGTCGAGCGCCGACTTCTCCTACCAGATCGTCCCACCGCCCAGCAGCACACCAGACCGTCCCGCTGCCACAACGGCCGATCTCGAAGCGGTAGCAATGCAGAACCGGATCATGGGGATGCACGGCGCGTTCGATGGTGCGCACCTGTTCGACAGCGCCAACCGACCGGACTTCCTCGCCGCGGAACTACCCGCCGCCAACTTGGTCGCCACGGCGGACGAACTCGCGCAGATCTACGCAGCCACGGTCGGCGGTCTCAACGGCGTCGAACTGTTGCAGCCCGCGACCGTGCGAGATGCCCTGCGGGTCCAGTCGAGCGGCCCACCGTTCCTTGGCGCCGACTGGGGACTGCGCTGGGGCACCGGCTTCATGATCGACTCACCCCAGCGCCGCATGGCAGGCGCAGGCAGCTTCGGCCACGACGGCGCCGGCGGACAACTCGCCTTCGCGCACGCCGAAACAGGCGTGTCCTTCGCCTATGTCACCAACCAACCCGGAGGCGACGCCGACAGCCGTGCGGAATCGCTCTGCGAGGCGCTCCGCACCTGCCTCTGACCGTCCGACCACACACCAGTTGAGGACCACCACCATGCCCCTCGATCCGTTCCTCGTCCACTTCCTCGAGGCGCTTGCCCCGACCCCGCCGAGCATCAACAACTGGCCAGCGTTCCGCGCAGCCGATGACGCCGCCGCCAACGCGTTGGTCGGACCGGTCATCGAACCCGGACCTCCGGTCCAGCAGGTCGAGACGGTCGTGGTCCCCGTGCGGGGCGGATCGGTGACCGCCGCGGTGTACACGCCCTTCTCGGACGGCCCCCACCCGATGCATCTCTACCTGCACGGGGGCGGATTCGTTTTCGGGTCCGCCCACACCGCCCCAGTCGACGCGCTCTGCCGGGAACGGACGGTGGCCGCCGACTGCGTCACGGTGGCCGTGAACTACCGCAAAGCACCCGAACACCAGTACCCGACAGGTCTCGACGACGCCCAGGACGCGCTCCTCTGGGCAGTCGACCACGCCGAAGAACTCGGCATCGACCCCAGCCGTATCAGCATCGGCGGAGGCTCCGCCGGAGCGAACCTCGCAGCTGCACTGACGCTGAAGCTCCGCGACGAAGACGGCCCACGGGTCATGTTCCAACTGCTCGAAGTACCGGCCCTGGACCTCACCTTCCAGAGCCCCAGCGTGCAGGAACACGCCACCGGCTACGGACTGGACTTGCCGACCCTGCACATGCTCGGCCCCCTCTACCTCGCCGACACCGCACGCGCCGCCGCAGACCCATACATCTCCCCCCTCCTCGCAGAAGACCTGTCCGGACTGCCCAAGACCTACGCAATGTCGGCCGAGTTCGACCCGCTTCGCGACGACGCCCCGCGCTTCGTCGACCGCCTCCGAGCATCGGGCGTACCCGCCTCCGGGTACCTCGGCCACGGGCACATACACGGCTCCGGCGCCTACACGGCCGCGATGGAATCCGCGCGCCGCTGGCGGCAGCACGCCCTCACTGCCCTCACCGCCGCGCACCAGCCCGAGGCACCTCAGTGACGTTCAGAGCACGGCACGTGACCCCACTTGCCAGACACGCCCTGACGACAGCGGCAACCGTCGCGATCGCGTACACGCTGCTCGCCCAGCTGCTCACCATCGTGCCGGTGTCGTGGACGAGCCCCCTGCTGCAGTGGGATGTCTCGCAATTCCTGATCATCCTCCTCGGGACGCTGCGCGATGCGCTCGGCATCTGGAACGTGGTCGTCGGGATCGCCGGCGTCGTCTGCGCCGCCATACTCTGGCGAACACCCGTGGCACAGCGCCGGCGTGACCAACCTGAACGGGCGAGGCATCCCCGCCATCGGCTTCCGCTTGCCCTGCTCCTGACCGGGTCAGCCGGGACCCTCAGCGCGATCACAGCGACGACGGTCCTCGCGATCTCGATCGCCTCACTCGGCACCGGGTCGAGCGCACTACTGCCAACACTGCCCTTCACCGGGCTGAGCAGCTCCCCAGACCAGACCGTGACGGTCGGCAGGGCCGGGAACACCACGCTCCGAGCGGACCTCTACCTTCCCCGTGGTACCGCTCCGGATGCAGGTTGGCCCGTTGTGGTCTCGATCCACGGCGGCGGCTTCTCCACCGGCACCCGAGGACCCAACGCGTACACCGGGTTCCTACCCGAGCACGGCTACGCCGTCCTCGACGTCGACTACCGCCTCGCCTCCTCGCACTACCACCCGTGGAGAACCCAAGTCACGGACATCGGCTGCTCACTCGCGTGGATCGGCAAGGCAGGCCACACGGAACAGCTTGACCCGAGCAGGATCGCAACACTGGGTCTGTCCTCTGGCGGGAATCTCGCTGTCAACGCCGCATACATGTCCGCGAACCAGACCCTCACCTCAAGCTGCGACCCATCGGACGCCGCGATCCCCACAGTGCGGGCAGTGATAGCGGGCTATCCGGCAGTCGACCTCAGCGGCATCGGGAACCGCAGCGCGATCGGCCGCCTCGTTGAGCAGTGGTACGTCGGCGGCACGCCCGCCCAGTACCCTGAACGGTACCGCTTCACGGACTCAGCCACCCACATCAGCGCCCATTCACCGCCGACACTGATCTACCAGGGCGGGCGGGACCACCTCGTCTTCGCCGACCGAGCACGCTCCTTCGCCCACATCCTTGCCGAACACCACATCACTTACCAGTACGTCGAGTACCCAGGATTGGAACACGGCGCTGGCGATGCGAATGGAACCCTCACTGCCGCAGCAGCCGCGAGCCGTCAGCTCGCCCTCGACTGGCTCCGACACCACGACACCTGAAGCAACCGGCACACCCGCACTCATCGAATCTTAGGACCGAATCATGAAGATCGACCACCTCGACCATCTCGTCCTCACCGTCGAGTCCATCAACTCCTCGGTGGCGTTCTACGAACGGCTTGGCTTCGAGCATGTCGTCACGGACGACCGGCACGCGCTGCGGTTCGGGCAGAGCAAAATCAACCTGCACCAACACGGACACTCGTTCCAGCCGTCCGCCGAGCACCCCACGCCCGGCAGCGGAGACCTCTGCTTCATCGTCGACGACGGCCCCGAGTCCATCCGCGCGGCCATCACCAGTGCCGGGATCCCAATCGAAGAAGGCCCCACCGAGCGCTCCGGTGCACTCGGGCCAATGACCAGCGTCTACATCCGAGACCCCGACCAAAACCTCCTCGAGCTCTCGACGTATCAATGATTTGAGGGTGCCGCCGATCACAACACAGCGCAGAACCACGTCGTCGGCGACCACGCTGCTTGTCCAGCCATCCTCGTACCGGCGCCGATAGCGTGCGCTTATGTCAGTTTGTCGAGTTCCCATACATTCCCCTTCGTCTAAGCGACCAAGTGGCTGGGGCGAGTATGCGAACCGCAGCTGACTGCCGACAACCAGGGGCAGCTCAGCCGGGCGACGACCCGAGGCCGGCGATGATGACCCCGATCGCGAAGTCGCGCCGGTCGTGCTCAGAGGGACCGACGAGTGCGCGGGCGGCGTGCGCCACGCGGGGGAAGCGCTCGGGGTCCATCGAGCGGTAGGCCTGTTCGACGCTGTCCCGGTCCTGCACGTCGCCGGGCGCACCGCGGAGTGTCCGTTCGGTGGCGGTCGCGGCCACGAACTGCGAGATCAGGTCGATCGCGAGGGCAGCCCGTGGCTCCGGGACGCCACCGCGGCCCATGAGTGCGAGCTCGTGGTCGGCGAGGCGGAGCGCTCCGGGCAGGGTCGGGATCGAGCCGAGCGCCACCGCGCCGAGCCCCGGATGGTCGGCGAGGGCCTCGATGGTGTTGACGATCGTGGCCGCGAGCGCGCTCCGCCAGTCGTCGTCGACGGCGTCGACGAGGACGACCTCGCCGTAAACCTCGTCCAGCACGTGCTCGAGGAGGACGTCGCGGTTCGCGAAGTACGCGTAGAGCGACGCTGCGCCGGTCTCCACCTGCTGCGCGACGTCACGGAGCGAGACCGCGTCGACTCCTCGCTCGCGGATGAGCCGTGCCGTCGCGAGGACGATGGAACGACGCGAGAGCGGGGACTTCGCCGGCCGTGCCCGCCGGGACACGGGCTCGCGTGCGGCTGGCATGCCGAGGACGTTACCACTTGACACGAGCAGGGTTTGTGACGAACACTGTTCGCGAACGTTGTTCGTTAAGGAGGCGAGATGTCGGTTCTGGTGGTCGGCGCGAGTGGAGCCGTCGGTGGCGCGGTGGTGGAGGGACTCGTCGGTCGGGGGGTCGACGTCCGCGCCTCGAGCAGGAGCCCCGAGCGGTTGCGGTTCCCGGCGCAGGTGTCCGTCGTCGCGGCCGATCTGCGGGACCCGGAGTCCTTCCGTGCCCCTCTGGACGGGGCCGAGCGGCTGTTCCTCTACGCGGACGTCGACGAGCCGGAGGAACTCGTGTCCACGATCGCCGCTGCCGGGGTCCGCCACGTGGTGCTGCTGTCGTCGTCCGCGGTGACGTTCCCCGGCGCCGAGAGCGAATTCAACGGCGCCCGCTTCCTCCGGGTGGAGCGTGCGGTCGCCGGTGCGGGCCTCGAGTACACGTTCCTGCGGCCCGGCGGGTTCGCGAGCAACGCGGCCCGGTGGAGCTGGGGGATCCAGCGCGACGGTGTCGTGCCGCTGCCCCACCCGGACGCCGTGCAGGTCCCCGTCCACGAGCAGGACATCGCCGACGTCGCCGTGGCGGCACTGACCGGTGATGCCCTGGTCGGTCGGACACCGGTGCTGACCGGCCCGGAACGGCTCACGCTCCGTCAGCAGGTCGCGATCATCGCGGACGTCGTCGGACGACCCGTCCGGGTCCTCGAGCAGACGGAGGCCGAGGCGTCTGCGATGCTGTCGGAGCACGTGCCCGCCGTGTGGGTCGAACAGATCATCGCGGACTGGCGGAGAGCGGTCGGGACGGCACCGGCGGTCTCCGACGAGTACCGGGCGATCACCGGACGGCCGCCACGGACCTTCCGCCAGTGGGTCGTGGACCACGCCCGACTCTTCACCGCGGCCGCGCGCTGACGTCGTCCTCGTCCTGACCCGACGCCGCGTGACCCGTGCTCTCGACGGTACGCTCGGCGGTGGCTGCGACCCCTTCTTCCCCACAGCCCAGGAGGCACGAGTCGATGTTCGGCAGGGTCCCGATGCTCCCGGTGGTCGTCCCGATGGCCGTCGTCCTGTTCGTGCTCCTGCTCTGGGTGCTCCACCGTCGCGGACGGCTCACACCGGCACGGGGCGCCGTCGCGGCCGCAGCGGCCCTCTACGCCGGCGGTGTCGCTGCGAACACGGTGTTCCCGATCTTCCTGGCGTGGCCGCGGTCCGACGGTCCCGACCCGCTGCCGCTCAACCTGGTGCCGGTCGTCGGGTACGAGGTCGGCGACGCGGTGACCAACGCACTGGTGTTCGTGCCGCTGGGGATCCTCGTCTCGCTGATGCTCGCGCGGCCGACCTGGGCGCGCACGATCGCCGTCACGGCGGGGATCAGCGCTGCCGTCGAGGTGACGCAGTTCCTCACGGCGCGGTTCGCGCACGGCGGCCACATCGCCGACGTCAACGACCTGGCCTCGAACGTCCTCGGGGGTGCGCTCGGCGCTGCGGTGTACGCGCTGGCGATGCGACGACCGGCTCTCGCGCGCGTCGTCGAACGATTCCGGTGGCACCGCGAGGTGACGGCGTGACGCCCACGTCGCCGAGTGGGGACGGGTCCGCTG
This sequence comes from Curtobacterium sp. 1544, assembly GCF_040544915.1. Taxonomy (NCBI): domain Bacteria; kingdom Bacillati; phylum Actinomycetota; class Actinomycetes; order Micrococcales; family Microbacteriaceae; genus Curtobacterium; species Curtobacterium sp. 1544. Next base: position 29,751 of record NZ_JBEPKX010000033.1, on the reverse strand, counting down.
CCGACCGTCCCCGCGTCGCCGTCATCGGCCCGGGCGCGATCGGGACGACGATCGCGGCCGTGCTCCACGCCCGTGGGTCGACGCCGGTGCTCGCGGGTCGCTCCGCGCGTGCGGAACTCCGGTTCGTCGGCGAGGACGGATCCGTCGTCGTCCCCGGGCCGGTGCTGACCGACGCATCGTCGGTCGTCGCCCCGGTCGACGTGGTGTTCCTCGCGGTCAAGGCGACACAGACGGCCGAGGCACGCGAGTGGTTGCGGGCGCTCTGCACGCCGGAGACCATCGTGTGCGTGCTGCAGAACGGGATCGAGCAGGTCGACTCGGTCCGGCCGTTCGTCCCGGCGAGCACGGTCCTGCCCGCGGTCGTCTGGTTCCCTGCCGTCCGCGAGGAGGACGATTCGGTGCGGCTGCTCGCTCCGGCCCGGCTGACCCTGCCTGCGGGCCCCGCGGCCGACGTCGTCGCGAACCTGCTGGACGGGGACCGCTGTTCGGTCGAGCTGGTCGCGGACTTCTCCACCGTCGCCTGGCGGAAGCTCCTGCAGAACGCGGCCGCCGGGCTGATGGCGCTCACGACGCGCCGCTCCGGCGTCTTCCGACGGGCGGACGTCCAGGTCCTGGCGCTCCGGTACCTGCGCGAGGGGCTCGAGGTCGCGCGAGCCGACGGCGCCGAGCTCGACGACGACGTCCCCGACCAGATCCTGGCCGGCTTCCGCACGGCCCCGGCGGATCAGGGCACGTCCATCCTCACCGACCGCGAGGCCGGCCGGCCACTCGAGTGGGACGTCCGGAACGGCGTAGTCCAGCGAAAGGGGCGAGCACTCGGAGTGCCCACGCCCATCAGCGACGTGATCGTGCCCCTCCTCGCAGCTGCGAGTGACGGCCCCGGGTAGCACCCTGCACGCCTTCTTAGCCCTCGTCCTCGGACGGGTTGCTGGAGCCGAGACTAGGGTCCTCAGCGGACCTGCGAAGCGCTTGCGACAGTTCCGCTTCCGTCGGGAGCGCCGCTTGCACGGACGGTGGCAGGAGGTCGTAGCTGGCGACGCCGATTGGTGTCTGCTGCCCGGCAAGTGAGTACCGCACCACAGCGTCGTTCTTGTCCGCGACGAGGAGCAGCCCGACGGTGTCGGCGTGCTGGGGCCGGCGGAGTTTGTCATCGACGAGGGCCACGTAGAAGCCGAGCTGGCCGAGGTATTCGGGCTTGAACTTCCCCGTCTTGAGTTCGATCACCACGTAACGGAGTTGCTCGACGTGGAAGAACAGCAGGTCGGCCTAGAAGTCGTCGCCGGCAACATCGAAGTGCACCTGCCGGCCAACGAACGCGAACCCCTCCCCGAGCTCGCGGAGGGTGTCAATTATGCGGTCCACGAGGACCTGCTCGAGGTGGCGTTCCTTTGCGTCCCCGTCGAGGGCGAGGAAGTCCAGCACGTACGGGTCCTTCGTGATCTGCTGCGCCAGATCCGACTCCCCCGGTGGGAGGACGTCGGCGAAGTTCGTCGGCGCCGCCTGCAGCCTCGTGTGCGCTGCGGAGCGGATCTGGTGCTCGAGCACGTTTCGCGACCAACCGTGTGCAGCCGCCTGGCCGGCGTACCAGTCGCGGAGCTCGTGGTCATCGAGCCGGTCAAGCAGGACCGTGATGTGTCCCCACGGGAGTTGTCCAACAGCCTGTTGGACAACTGCGTCCGCCGCCCACTCCCCCGCGAATCGGCGCATGTAGAACAGGTTCGCGCGGGAGAACCCTTTCATCTCCGGAAACTCTGCACGCAGATCCGTCGCGAGACGACCGATGACGTTACTGCCCCACCCCTCATCACCCTGGCGCTGCAGGATGGTCGCGCCGATCCCCCAGTAGAGACGGACGAGCTCCGTGTTCACGCGGCGCTGCGCGGTGAACCGGGCGGCGCGAACCTGCTGCTTCAGTTCGGTAAGAGCGGCGGCATACCCGGATACGGCTGGCGACGAGTCAGACATCACTACTCAGTCTGCCCGACCACCATGCGGGAAGAACCCGACCACCATGCGGGAAGAAGGAGCAACAAAGCGCTCTCCGGGATCTGCTATGCCAGGGTGGATCTGATCCCCAGAGCGAAAGGCGGCCTCCTTATGGCGCAGAAAGTCACTACGCACCTCGTCGACGACCTCACCGGCGACACCATCGAAGAAGGCAAGGGCCGCACCGTCGCCTTCGGATTCGACGGCACCCACTATGAAATCGACCTCACCGACGACAACGCCGACGCACTCCGCGAAGCGTTGTCCGACTACGTCGCAGCAGCCCGAAAGGTCAGTGGCCGCTCCGGTCGTACCAGCGCCGGCAACGGTCCGAAGCGCGGCAACTCGGAGGATCTCGCGAGGATCCGCGAATGGGCGAACGCGAACGGCCACGAGGTGTCCAGTCGCGGACGCATCAGCCAGGCCGTACGAGACGCCTACGACGCCGCACACTGACAGAGCTCTCGGCACAGAACGGCCGATCACCCGCGGGTGGTCGGCTGTTCTAGTTCGTGCCGATAGGGCGCTCTTATGTCAGTCCATCAAACGGTGAAAGCTTGTCCGCAGAGGACGCAGTGAATCGGCATGGAAGCATCTTCGGGTACCTTGACCGGCTCCCAGGGGTGGCACGGCGGAGCAACCATGGCCATGTCGTCGGGCTCCACCAACGGGTCCGGCTCGGCCGGCCCGTCTGCCTTGCCGCGTTTGAATGTCAGGCCACTGTTCTTGCTGCATTTAAGTTCTTGCTCGAGCGCGTCAGCGATTATTCCCGGAGCTACTGCTGCGACGACAGCTTCTTGGTGCAAGATCTGCTCCTGAGTAAACCACTGGTCAGGCCCCGCGGCCCGACCAGGGTGGCCGAGGCTAGGACGTCGGCGGGCATCAGGCCGATTAACCCCCTCAGGCGTGATCAGCGAACCACTGCCGGGCTCGTCGTTGCACCTGCGGGGCATTGGGGTGTGCGTAGAAGGCGAGGTGTGTGCCGTCTTTCATCACAACGAGGGTGCTGTCAGGGATCGTGTTGTGTGCGTCAAGGCTGTATTGCGGGATGGCGTCGGTGTCGGCGTCGCCGTGAATGAGGAGCACTGGGCACCAGATGCGGTCGAGCTCGAGGGAATCGATCGCCCTGTAGTTGGCGACGTCGTTGTCCCATCCGGCTCGACGCGGTCCGCTCCAACTCATGGTGCGTGCTACCTCCAAGACCGCACGCCGCTGGTCCGGGGCCGCCATGACGCTCCTGGTGAGCGCCTGGAGGTCATCACCTCGGACAGAGCCCTCACCGGCAAGGGCCCCACCGACGATCTGCGCGGGGGCGAGGCGGCTGAGGAGGCGAACCATCCAGTTGCCAACCCTGGTTCCGAAGAGGAACGCATCGGACGGCGAGTATTGCGGAGCGGTCCACCGGCCACTGACGGCCGCGACCTGGACGAGACACGTTACGCGATTGGGGTGTCGGACGGCGAGACGGTAGGCGGAGGGCCCCCCACCCGACCACGCGAACACTCCGGCGCGATCAATGGCGAGGGCATCGAGCACGGCCGCGAGGAGGTCAGCTTCATGATCGATCGATGTGCCATCAGGGGGCAGCGGCGTGTTGAGGTACCCCGGCCGGGACAGAGCGATGGTCCGGAAGCGTTCCGCGGGCAGGAACCTGCCCATCATCCGTGCGCCGTCCACCCCGCCGGGACTGCCGTGGAGGACCAACACTGGCACGCCCTCGCCGTGTTCTTCGATCTCGACGGGTCCAAGCGCCGTGGAGACCGTTTCGGGGGAGCGGCTCACGCCAGGATCCCTGCGCGGAGGTCGTCGAGGTAGGCGCCGACCGCGCCCATCTCACCGGCGTCGGAGATGAGCGCGACATAGCCGTCCGGGCGGATGAGCACGAGCGTGCCGTCCGTCGCGCCGTATGCCGCAGCGAGGGACCCGTCGCTGTCGTCCACATCGATCACGGTGACGCCGTCGACGGCCCCCAAAGGTGCGCCGCCGAAGGGCAAGAGCGTCCAGGTCCCACCCGCCGTGAGTTCGAACAGCCGATGCACGGAACCGTCCCTCGCGGTGAGTCCAGTCGCGTCGGGGGCACGATCCCCGGCGCGAAGGACCCCCTGCCCGTTCCGGTCGTCGCGAGCGAGTGGGGAATCGCGGTAGGAGATGTCGAGCTGGATCGTGCTGCTGTCCCGGCTGGCGGGCAGGGCTTTGTCGCGGATCACGGCATTCATCCGACGGTTGGACATCGACAGCACACGTTCCGCGACCGGCCGGCGCTCCGCTTCGTACGTTGCGAGCAGGTTCGCGCTGGCACCGGCTTCGACCGCCGTGAGCTTCCAGCCGAGGTTCGTTGCATCCTGGATCCCAGTGTTCATTCCCTGACCACCAGCCGGCGGGTGGATGTGTGCAGCGTCCCCAGCAAGGAAGACCCTACCGTGGCGGTAGCGCTCTGCCAGCCGTGTGTTCGCCAGCCATACCGACGTCCAGGGAGCATCGACAATTCGTACATCGCCGCGGCCGGATACACGGTCGAGGACGGCTTGGAGGTTCTGGACACTGAGGTCCGGTTCGACGCCGGGCTCGATGCCGGCCTGGAACTGGAAAAGGTCCGTCGACGGCAGCGGACACAGCGAGGCCATCTCTCCCTCTGACCGCCACATGTACCAGGAGCCACGATCAAGCCCGTCGACCCTCACGTCCGCCACCAGCATGCGGACGTCGGGTCTCCCCGACGAAGGCGATACCGGACTGCTTCCGAATCACGCTGTGTCCGCCGTCACAGCCGACGAGCCAACGCGCCCGGATAGTTCCGGTGCCTCCCCCGCTGGAGACCGTCGCGATGATGCCGTCGCTCTGCTCGGCGCACGAGTCGAACGTCGTCCCGAAACGCACCGTGTGTCCGAGTCCCCCGAGCAGGTCGCGCAAAGCTCCTTCGACACGCCACTCCGGCGTGATCACGCTCGCTGGGTAGGGGATGTCGGATCGGCCGAGCAGCGATTGCGGAACCTCGTCGACGCGACTCGTCGAACCGTCCGGTGCGATCGCGAGCATCGGCATGACCTGGGCGTCCGAGAGGACCGCCTCCACAACCCCGAGATCCTCGAGGACCTCCAACGATCGAGGTTGCAAGCCCTTGCCCCTCGATCCGGCGTGCGGCCCCGGGGACGCCTCGATGATCTCGAAGAGCACGCCGCAGCGTGCGAGTTGGCACGCGAGCGTCAGACCGGTCGGCCCGGCACCGACGATGAGCACCGCGGTCGTTACTTCACCCATAGGAACTCCAGAGATAGTAAAAGCTATCTAATAAACGTAGTACGCCTTTGAGAAGGAAGTCAAAGCTTTCTAAACTGGCCGAATGGTTGAAGCGAACCCGGGCAAGCGCCGTCGGGGTACGGAGCTCGTCGATGCGATCCTCGAGGCAGCTTGGGTTGAGCTCGTGGAGGTCGGGTACGGGCGGTTGACGATGGACACCATCGCTCGCCGTGCACGGACGAGCGAACCGGTCCTTTACCGCCGATGGCCTAACAAGGATGCCCTGGTCGTCGCTGCGATCGAGCACCGTCGGGTGACGCACCCGGTTTCGGTCGAGGACACCGGCTCGCTCCGCGGCGACCTCGTGGCCGAGCTCACCGCGGCAGCATCCGCGCGGGCTGAGTTTTACGCAATCACGATGGCCGCGGCGTACGCGGGACTCACCGTCGCCGGAGTGAGGACCCCGAGCGAGGTGCGTGACCGCCTCATGGGTCCGCACCGATCGGGGCGCGATCGACCGCTCTACCAGCGTGCGTCGGATCGCGGTGAGATCGATCTCCGAGCTACCCCGGACATCGTGCTCGAGATGCCGTTTGCTCTCGTCCGACTGGACCTGCTGATGAACCTTGCACCCCCAAGTGCCGCGCGGGTCCAAGCAATCGTCGACGACTGCTTCATGCCGGCGATCGAGCACCACCGCCCGCACTGAGCTGCACAGATACGATCTGTCTCGATGCGCGCCGCAAGAGCGGATGAACGACCGAAGCGTTGTCGCCTTCGTTTGAGCTGGACTGCCTAGCCGGCGCCTTGGGAGGGGTGAGCGAACCGTCAGAATCGGGGTACGGGCGCGATCGACGCGGCTTTCGCTGCTCGAGACATCTCGTCGACGAGGATCTCTTGCTCGCCAGCGGCGATGGCGGCCAGTGCTGCGTCGGCAACCGAACGGGGGTCGAGCTTCGCGCCGGGGAAGTCGGCCATCATGTCGGTGTCGATGAATCCTGCGTGGATCGCGGTCACCTGCACGCGCTGCGACGCCAGTTCGGCTCGCGTGTTGTTGGTCAGCGACAGCGCTGCCGCTTTCGAGACCGCGTACGCCATGTTGCCCGGACCGGCGAGCCAGGAACCGGCCGACAGGACGTTGGCGATGACGCCGCTCCCGTGCGCGATCAAAGCTGGGGTGAAGGCGGCAGTCACGGCGAGCATGCCGAGCAGGTTTGTCCGCAGCATGGAGTCGACGACCTCGATCGCGTCGTCATCGAACAGCGTCGCCCGCCGATGAATACCCGCGTTGTTGATCACCATGGTCACATCCGAGAGCTCTCGGGCGAGTGTCACGACCTGGCCACGGTCGGTGACATCGAGACGCACCGGGGTGACGCCCGCCGGTTGAGGTGCCCGCGGATTGCGAGCGGCTGCATAGACCTTCGACGCTCCGAGCTCTACGAGCGCGCTCGCGAACGCTGCCCCGAGGCCGCGATTGGCGCCGGTCACGAGGACACGGTGATCGCTGTAGTAGCTCATGCTTGCTCCTTCGATCGGTGTCACCGACGCTCGCAGAGACCACTCACACCTCACTGACGTCACCCTGACACACGTCGCGAGCCATCGAGTCCCGGCACTTGACCAGGCTCAGGCATGGCCGTACTGTGCTGGTGTACATACACAGTCTGTCAGGAGTGGCGTGCGGATCATCTTGTCGAGCACGAGTTCGGTGCCGATGTACGAGCAGATCAAAACCCAGGTCCGTAACGCGGTGCACGCCGGTGAGCTCGCCGAGGGTGCGCTCCTGCCATCACTTCGGCAACTGGCGCTGGAACTGCGGGTGAGTGTCATCACGATTACCCGTGCTTACAACGACCTCGTCGCCGAGGGGCTCGTCCGAAACGAACACGGACGTGGCTTCGTTGTGCGCGAGGTCGACGCCGACCTCGCGGGGACGGCACTCGCTGGACGGGTCGAGAGCGCCACCAACGAACTCGTCCAAGCAGCTCGAGCGGCTCACATGAGCATCAACGACATCCGAAAGAAGGTTGAGGACGCATGGAACCGAACCTGATCGACGCCGCCGTCGCGGTCCGTTCGCTCCACAAGCAGCAAGGGGCGTTCGCGCTCCACGATGTCGACGTCACTGCTCCCACCGGGCTCGTGACCGGACTCGTGGGTCCGAACGGCGCCGGCAAGACCACCCTCGTGAAGACCGTGCTCGGCCTTGTACGAGCCGACCGCGGATCCATCACACTGTTCGGCAACCGGTACCCTGCGGACGCCGCGGTCCACGACCGGATCGGGGTGGTGCTCGACCAGGCGACCGCCGCGCCCGAGTGGCGCGTCGGATCGGTCGGGCGGTACGTCGGCCTGCTCTTCCGGCGCTGGGACGACCGTCGTTTCCGCGACTTGCTCGACCGGTTCGACGTGCCAGTCGGCAACCGCGTTGGCGGCCTCTCACGCGGGCAGACCGTGAAGCTGTCCCTCGCGATGGCGCTTGCGCATGATCCCGAGCTACTCGTACTCGACGAACCGTCGAGCGGCCTCGACCCGGTCGCCCGGCGAGAACTTGCGGACACGATCCGAGAGTTCGTTCTCGACCCGGGCCACACGGTGCTCTTCTCGACGCACATCACCGAGGAACTCGACGACCTCGCCGACCACCTCGTCGTGCTCGCTGGCGGCGCAGTCGCCTACGAAGGTGGCGTCGACGAGCTCCATGACGCGTTCGCCGTCGTCCGCGGAGCAGGACCATTCCCCGAAGCCGCAGGACCGTCAACGATCGGCTTGCGCCGCGACTCCACCGGGCGATGGGAAGGCCTCATACGCTCCCGTGACACCGCCTGGTTCGGACCGGACGTCGTCATTGACCGGGCGAGCACTGACGATGTCGTCGTGCACGTCGCCCAAGACTCGCGCGCACATCAGAAGGTGTCCGCATGACCGCCGTACTCCAGTTCGCCCGGTTCGACCTGCGCACCATGGCACTCACCCAGCCGCTGCGCGTCCTGCTGCCGCTCCTGTTCACCGTCGTCTTCTGCGTCACGCTTCCCGTACCCGGCTTCGGGATCGCGATCGGCGCGGTCGTTGCGACAGTCTCCGCGTCCATCCCGTTCCAGGGCGACGAACGCGGACGACTCGACACCCTCTACGGCATCGCCCCAATCGGCCGGACCGCGGTGGTCCTTGGCCGGTACTGCTCGATGACCGTGTTCGCCCTAACAGCGATCGGGGTCGGCACCGCAACCACCCTCGTCATGCGAGTTGTTCGACACCAGGACTTCGGATGGCCACTCGTCGGCACGATGCTCCTCGCGTCGCTCGCATGCGTCGGCGTCGCGTACGCCGTGCAACTGCCCTGGTTCTTCGCCCTCGGCTTCACCCGCGGACGGCCGATGATCTACATCCCGGTCGGGATTATCGCCGTCGCCGGGACCATCGTCGGCCGGAGTGGGTGGTTCGCGACTCCGAGGTCGATCGACGTGCTCGTACCCCCACTGTGGCTCGTGGCCCTCGTCTTCGCTGCGGTACTCGTGCTGCTCGTCTCCGCCGGGATCGCCATGCGGGTGTACCGGAGGCGGGAGCTCTGACGCACCCGCGAACAGCGCCGGCTTGTGCGCCGAGCGACCGGGCACTCGCAGTCGGATCACGTTGCCCCCTCGTACGGTCAGCTCCGTGCGAGCACGGCGACTGCGAGGAGACCGCCTCCGGCGGAGACGAGCAGGGCGAGCAGCGCGGCAGCGGTCACGGCCAACCCACTCCGATCATTCCCGACGAGGAGTCCCTTTGTCCGCAACACCCGCCCTCACCAGCACTCTCGATCTCGGTGGGATCACCCTGACCTACATTCCGGACGGCGAGTTCCGCGCCGAGCCAGCGCTTGCGTACCCCAGCGGCCACGAGGCGATGCTGTCCGACGACCTCGACGTCGTCGACGACGACGGCATGCTGGTCCTGAGCATCGGCGCGGTCCTGATCAGCACCCCGGACCGGAAGGTCCTCGTCGACACCGGCATCGGCATCGGCATCGGCATCGGCATCGGCATCGACAACCGGACTATCCCGCTCGTCCGCCCCGGAACCGCCCGGGATGCCTTCATGCGAGGCGGCACGCTGCTCGACGAACTCCGCAAGCTGGGCGTCCAATCCACGGACATCGATGCCGTGCTCCTGACGCACCTGCATGCCGACCACGTCGGATGGATCGACGGCATCTCGACGTTCCCGAACGCGGACTACCTCGCCGACAGCTCGAGGACGGCTCCGAACCCGTGGCCGGTGTCACGGCGATCTCCTCGACCGGACACGCACCGGGACACGTCGCCTTCGCAGTCCAGGGAAGTCGTTGTCGCGCGCTGATCGTCGGCGACGCTGTGCACTGCCCGGGCGAGCTGATCCACCCCGACGTGGTGTGGGTGGGCGATCACGAACCCGCCGAGGCGGTCGACACACGGCGTGCCATCGCCGACCGTGTCGGGGACGGCGACATGGTCGTCGTCGGACCACACTTCCCAGACGCAGTGTTCCGACAGTTCCACCATGATTCACCAACGGCGCTCACCGAGGTGATGGCGGGCGTCAGCCACAGCAGCAGTCCGGCGCACAGCTCCTCGGCCTGACGAGATCGTGCGGACCGTCCCTGCTGCCGAGCGCGAGGACGGTCCGATCGGCCGTCAGCCGGTCACGGACATCGAGGCCGCGAAGCCGCGAAGCTGACGCCAGCATCGCAAGCAGCACCCTCCGCGCATACTCGATCGGCGGCTGCGTCATTACGGAACGACGCCAAGGTCGAGCGTTGAGGGGTCTACTCCAGGGATACGCCGGCGCGGGCCTCCTCGCGCTATCCCGACGAACCCGGCTGAGGCGAACACGCACCCGGCGGGGGTCACAGCGCGGATGAAGTCGATGATCTTCTCCAGATGCGCGAAGGGTCCCGACATGGGCACGAGCAGGGTTCGGACCGGCTCGTCTGGAACGAAGTACGAATCCCCCGGGTGGTACACGTTCTCCTCGACGATGTAGCTGACGTTCGCCGACACCGGCAGGTCGGGGTGGATGATGGCGTGCGCACCGCCGACGACCGCCACGCGGAACCCGGCCACGATGCCGCTGTCGCCTGGAGCGACCACGCGGACGCGGTCCGGGCGATCGGGCAGGAGAGCAGCGACGCTCGCTGGTGCCCAAACAGTCAGGGTGGGCTGGCCATCGAGGGCGGCGGTGACGAGGTCGACGTCCGCATGAACCGGGTGCTCGTGGGTGATCAGCACCGCGGCCGCGGCACGGATCAGCTCCGGTGCCGCGGCGGTGAAGGTCCCTGGGTCGATGAGCAGCGATTTGCCGTTCTCTTCGAGGACCACAGTCGGGTGCGCGTACTTCCGCAAGATCATCGGTGCGAGGAGCTCTCCGCCGTCGTCGCAGTGCCGAGGTTCTGGGCGATCCAGGTGGCAAGCGTGGTGGTCGGGATGTTCCGCCGCGCGTTGAACGTTTCGGCCTTCGGCCACGCGACGCCGCGTCCCTGCGCGAACGCGGCCCGGTACTTCCGAGTCATGTTCTCCGGGTCAGCCGCGAGCTCCGCCATCAGCGTCGACTCGGACCACACCCGCAGCTCGAACGGACGCTCGAGGACCGTCTCGAGGGTCTCCGCGAGCTGGCCGTAGGTGATCGTGTCGCCGGCGACGTAGACGATCTCGTCGCGGATCCGCGGCTCGGTGAACACGATCTCCGCGGTCAGGGCGCCAATGTCCTCCGGAGTGGTGACCGTGACGGCGGTGTCCGCCGTGCCGAGGGCGTTCACGGTGGTGTTCGGCAGGTCGACCATGCCGGAGTCGGCGTCGAAGAGGTAGTTCATGAACATGCCGGTGGAGATGATCACCCACTCCGTGTCGTGCTGGGAGCGGAGCAGGTCACGGACGTCGAGCTGGGAGTCGAAGATGTCCTGGGGGCTGCCCCGGCCGATGACGTCGAAGTCGACGCCGAACTGCCACGGGAAGTACCGCGGCAGCTCCGCCACGAGTGCGGCCTGCGCGACCTTCATCGGGGTGTCGAGGCCGGCGGTGATGCCGGTGCAGCCGATGACGGTGTCGTAGTCGCGGAAGATCGCAGCGAGGTCCTCGACGCTGCTCTCCACCAGGTCGCCGCGGATGATGCCGATGCCGAGCTGGCGGATCTCGGCGACGTCGCGCTGCTTCGCTGGGACGGTCGAGTCGAGCGTTGTGCTCCGCAGCAGCACGTCGATCGTCGAGCCCTGCACCGCAGGTGCCCGGCGGGCGAGGTTTCGAAGGACGGGCATCCCGAGCTCTCCCGCTCCGATGACGAGGATCTTCCGTGACGTGCCGTCCCAGCTGCGCGCTGACATGTGTTCCTTCCTCCCGGGTTCCGACCGTCGGAACCAGGTACGCCAGGAAGGCTAAACTTTGACATCACTGTCAAGGTCAAGTCGGAACCCCGTGGAGGAGTCGAACAGCATGAAGATCAGCGACGCGGCGGAAGCGGTCGGAGCACCGGCGCGGATGCTCCGCTACTACGAGCAGCAGGGCCTCATCCAGGCATTCCGGTCGTCGAACGGGTATCGGGACTACACGGACGAGCAGGTCGAGCACGCGCGCCACGTGCGTGCTCTCGTGGAAGCAGGCTTGTCCACCCGGATGATCAAGATCGTCCTCGACATCGAAGCACCCGACCCCGGGCCGCGAGAGTCCCCCGGCGGTCGCGCCGCGGCGGAAGAACTCGCCCGTGAACTGCGGGTGGTCGAGAACCGGATCGTGTGCCTCGAGAAGAGCCGCGACGCGGTCACCGAATACCTCCTGCGCTCCGAGCACGCCGACCTCCTCAGCCCCGCACTCGCCTGACCCGTCCTCGGGCGGCTCGACTCCGACCGCCGGCAGGGCAACGGTGAGCCCCACCGCTGACGCGTCAACCCGCTCCGGGTGGCGCCGCATGCTCGGCCGCTGACACGACATCAGGCGCAGCATGCGGCTCTTCGATGCCAACGTCGTACCGACGCACGCCCTCCTCGCACCGCAGCACCGCAGCACCGCAGCACCCGTGACGGTGCACCACTACGCGGCAGCCTCTCCAGTCCCGGCCGGCTCCCCTCCCCAAGTCTCCGATTTGACCTTGACACAGATGTCAATGTTTACGCTGGCGAGCACGTGGGCGGACTCAGCGATTCCGCGACTCCCCCCTCCAAGGGGATGGGCGCTCATGCCGAGCCCGCGCATCCTGAGCGACGTTCCGGGTGACCAATCGCAACGCCCATGGAAACGACTCACCATGTCGAGAGAGAAATCATCTGAGATGAGCACCATGAAAGATCTGACCGCCCGAGAGTTCGGCTACGGGCACCCCACACCGCTGTTCATGATCGGCACCTACGACGAGGTCGGCAGGGTCAACTTCATGAACTCCCACTGGGGCGCGCTGAACCACGGCGGCTACATCAACCTCAACATCAACACCAATAAGAAGACCCATCGGAACATCGAGGCAATGGGAGCCTTCACGGTGACGCTTGCCACAGAGCAGCTGATGCCCTACGCCGACTTCTTCGGCATCCACTCGGGGTACCAGGTGCCCGATAAGTTCGCTAAAACAGGCTTGACAGTCCACAAGGCCAAGCATGTCAACGCGCCGATCATCGACGGCAGCACGCTCGTCATCGAGTGCGAGTTGGTCGAGGTTCTGTACGAGAAGCACATTCACACGGTGATTGGGCGCATCGCCAACGTTTCTGTTGATGAATCGGTACTCAACGCGAGCGGTCGAGTTGATGCGGGGAAGTTGGGCATGATCTTCTTCGACTCATTCAGCCGAGGGTATTTCACGTTGGGCGACAGGGTAGGCGACGCGTGGAGCGAAGGCCGGATCCTCTCGCCGCGATAACGCGAGGTCTCGGAGTGAGTCCCCGGTGAGGGATGACATCCGGAGCGTCCGCAACATCGGGAATACGCCGCGCCGACCGCCCGTTTGGTGACACGTCATCTAGATGCGGCGCCCCGCTGCCTTAGACAGCACCCACCCTCTTCCGATCGAAGGACACACCATGACGCTCACCGCCTCCGCCATCCCCGGCTACCAGACCGGCACCTGGAAGATCGACCCGACGCACTCCGAGGTCACCTTCTCGGTCCGTCACCTCGCCATCAGCAAGGTCAAGGGCTCGTTCGAGCGCTTCGACGCGACGCTCGTGACCGCCGAGAACCCGCTCGACACCAAGCTCGAGGCCTCGATCGACGTCGCCAGCATCAACACCAACCAGGCGCAGCGCGACCAGCACCTCGCCACCGGTGACTTCTTCCTGACCGAGGAGCACCCGCAGATGACCTTCGTGTCGACCGGCATCCGCGAGGACGGCGACGACATGCTCATCGACGGCAAGCTCTCCCTCCGCGGCGTCACCAAGGACGTGACCCTGAAGACCGAGTTCGGCGGCGTCACCACCGACGGCTACGGCCAGGTCAAGCTCGGCGCTGAGGCGACGACGAAGATCGACCGCACCGAGTTCGGTGTGAACTGGAACGCCGCACTCGAGGCCGGTGGCTTCACGCTCGGCAATGACGTGACGATCAACCTCGACGTGCAGTTCGTCCTCCAGGCGGCCTGAGCAACTCTGGCAGCAGCAGACGGCCCGCTCGCCCGATAGGCGACGGGCCGTTTGCTGTTGCGTTCGGTAGAAGGAGGGCCCCGCCGCGTGGGCACGAAGCACACTGAGCGCCTCGCGACGGCCCGGCCCGAGCTCGCTCGCTCGTGCCGCACCGGCGTCGGCGTGGGCTAACCGAGGACGCCGGTTTCCGCTGCCACGGCGTCGCCGTCGGCTTCTTCTGCCGTGTGGTCGGCGTCGCTGCTGTCGTCGCGTTGACGGTGGGCCGGGTGCCGGTGTCGGCGGTGTGTGTGCCGGTCCGTGTGCGCAGGCCCGTCGCCGCTGACATGGACGGTGACTTCCACCGGACCGGATTCCGCGGACGCTGTCGCGGTGATCAGGAGCCCGCTCCCGACTGATGGCGCGACACTCGGCACGTCATGATGCGGCGTGTGGGGTCGCCGCTCCTGCTGCACGAGAACCCCACCGCCTCCGCCGTGCGTCTGCGGGGCTTCGGTGTCAGCGGCGTGCGTCGACGCGTTCGCGTCGCGGCCGATCGTGGTCCAGTCATCGACGGGGGTGACGTAGCCGGCGTGGGTCAGTGAGGCGATCTGTGCGGAGGCCATCATGGAGCGCTTCCCGGCCCTGCGGTGCCGGCGGGCCTTCGCGATGAAGTACGGGCGCCCAACCAATGCCAGCAGGACGCCGGCGGCAGCGTAGCAGCCGAGCAGCAGCCAGCCCTGCCATGACGCGGGGCCGACGTCGTAGACAGTGCGCCGGAAGAGGTCGACGGTTGCGGTGCCGGTGACGAAGTCGTGGAGGAACTGGAACGGCTGCGGCAGCAGCTCTGCCGCGTACGCGCCGCCGGAGGCGGGCACGTTCGCGAACACGAACACCAGCAGCGCCGCTCCGGTGACGAACCTGCCGAGGAAGTACGCCAACCCGTTCACGACGCATCCCACAGCGAAGCTCGTCGACGCGCCGACGAGCCACAGCATCCAGAAGTGCCCCTCGACCGCGTGCACGACAAACCGGACCAGGACGACGGCGACGAGCGGGAGGATGACGCTGCCGGCGGCGATGACGGTGAAGCGTTGCCAGTGTCGGAGTCCCCCGCCCATCATCCCGACGAACATCGCGACCATGTACCCGGCGATGGTGCACAGCAACGTCAGGTAGAACAACGACGTCCCAAACGCGTCCGCCTTCGGCAGCGGCGCCAGATCGTCAATGGTGACGGTGGCTTTTGACGCGGTAGCGACGGAGCCGAAGAACTGTTGGGCGAAGGTGGAGAGCTGATAGTTCGCCGCGCTCGCGACCACGATCGTCGCCCGGCCTGTGCTCGGGTCGGGGGCGTAGGCGGCAGCGATGCTGCCATCGCGTACGGCTGTTCGCGCCTGCTCGAGCGTGCTGATGGTCGAGATGTTGACCGTGTCGCCGGCCGAGGTGCGGATTGCTGCTGCGGTCGGTCCGGTGATCTGGCTCTGCCCGACGACGGCGACCGGGATGTGGTGGAACGCCGGGGCGTGGAAGGCGAAGAGGTAGCAGAACACGAACGCGATGACGAAGAAGATCGGCAGCCACAGCTGCAGTCCGATCATCTGCAGCGCTGGCGGCAGCGTCTCGTACCAGGACCGGTACCGGCCGCGAAGGGACGGGCGGGACAGGGGGGTGACTGCGGTGTCGGTCATGCGTGCTGGCTCCTCACGGTCGCGGTGAGCCGCTCGGCGGCGTTGGTGTTGAACCGGCCGAGGAGCTCGGCGAAGCGCTCGAGGTCCTCGTCGGAGAAGTCGTTGGTGACCTCGCGAATCGTCGCGGCGCCGCTCAGGGACAGCTCGTCGAGGTGGCGTTGTCCTTCATCGGTCAGCGTCAGCAGCGACGCGCGTCGGTCGGCTGGATCGGTGTCTGCGGATACGAATCCGTTCGCCTCGAGCGCGGTGATCCGGCGGCTGATCGCTGCCCGGGAGAGCCCGGTGTCGCGTGCTGCGTCGCTGGAGCGGACCGGGCCGTTCAGCGCGATCGACTTCAAGATCAGCCGGGTGAGGGTGTCGGATCGTTCGTCACCCTCGGTGATGGCAGCGACGGTCACGTGGCGGTTCCACAGGCGGCTGACTTCTTCGTAGAGGCGGCGCTCGGATTGCTGTCGATGCTGGGTCATGTTGCGGACCACTATAGTTGCGCTGCGCACACAACCGATTCAGCATCCTTCTCCTGCACGCGGGAAGCGTCACATCAGGAGGCGCCTTGGGCGCTCACGAGGCGGGTAAGAAGGGCGGTGAGGGTGCGCTGTTCTTCGGTGGTCCACCCGTCGACGGACGCTCGAACCATGGCGGTTGCCGCGTCGCGCATCGCCGCGGCAACGTCTTGCCCCTGCTGGGTGAGGTGGACCAGTGCTGCGCGGCTGTCGTCGGGGTCTGGTTTCTGCCGGACGAGCTGCTGGTCAGCCAGGCGCCGCAAGGCTTTGGAGATGCCGGCTTTACCGATGCCGGTGGCTTTGACGATGTCGATCGCGCGAGCGGGCGGCTGCGCGTCGAGGCGCCAGATGATCCACCCTTCCGTGCTGTCGAGCGGAATCGGGAGCGTCGCGTTGAAGGCTTCCTGTCGAGCTCGAGAGCGCCAGAGGTCGGTGTAGGCGCGCAATGCGGTGATGAGCTCTGGGAGTGGATCCTCAGTAACAGGTTCCGGCGTGGGCACGACTCGACGGTAACACCGGCGTATGGTTTCCCAAGGAAACCAAAGCGGCGAGGGTGCCGCAGAACGGAGCAAGCATGTCTCGGACCATTGCTGTCACGGGAGCCGCGAGCGGCCTCGGCGCTGCAACCGCGGAAGCGATCGAGGCCGACGGCGACCGCGTCATCCGAGTCGATCTCCGCGAGGGAGATGTCACTGTCGACCTGAGCACCCGGGAGGGGCGCACCGAGGCGGTTGCGAAGATCGGTGAAGCAGCCGGCGACACCCTCGACGGGATCGTCACCTGGGCGGGCCTGGGCAGCGGAAGCGTGGCAACGCTCCTGGTGAACTATTTCGGATCGGTCGACGTCATCGAGGGCGTCCACGATCTCCTGGTCCGCTCACCGCAGCCCCGCGTCGTTGTCACCTCGTCACGGATGTCGCTCTACCCCGCCGATCATGGCCTTGTCCGACAGCTGCTCGAGCACGACCTTGACAGCATCGAGGCGCTCGGAGACGAGCCGGAGCAGTCGTTCTACTACAAGGCGTCGAAGACCGCGACGGCGAAGTGGATGCGGAAGAACGCTGTCGCACCCGAGTGGGGCGGGCGAGGGATCAAGATCAACTCGATCGCGCCGGGACTGATCGAAACTCCCATGACTCGGGGCACGCTCGACTCGCCGGAACACGCCCGCATGCTGCTTGACATGCACCCTCAGGCAGAGGACGTGCTCTCGCAGCCGTCCGAGATCGCGGCGATCGCACGCTTCCTCGCCAGCCCCGACGCTGGCCTCCTCGTCGGGCAGTGCCTGTGGGCCGATCGCGGCACCGAAGCCATTGAACGCGGCACGGACATCTGGTGAGCCCGGCAATCTCCACACAGTGCTCGCTGCGGCGCGACGTCGCGCGCAGGCAGTCTCAAGGAGCCCTGTCGTGAAAGCGTTCCGTCTCCTCGACGTTAATCAAGCCTCCGTCCAGTAACTTGACCAACCTGTTCCCGGTCAAGGGCAGGTGCTGGTCAGGGTCGCCGCCGCCAGCTTCTGCCAAAGCGTGCGGCGGATCGTCGACTGATCCCAGTACCGATGTACACGGTGAGCCCTGCAACTACCGTCTGAACGCCCCTGCAGCGCTACTAGGCGTCCCTTCGCCAGACCGCGGCACAAGCGGGCGATCACGGTCTATCGGGATTTAGCAGGCGAAGGAGCTCCTGGAGCCATCGGGAACTCGGGCCGGCGGCGCCAACGGCGACGGCAACGGCGACGGCGGCGGCGGCGGCGGCGGCGGCGGCGGCGGCGGCGGCGGCGGCGGCGGCGGCGGCGGCGGCGGCGGTGACGTCATGCTGCTCCAGCGGTACGCGGGATCCATGAACCTGATCACCGGCGTGAGCTCGTCACGAAGTTAGGTAAGGGCACGACGCTGGTGTGCCGGCGCGCGGCAGGGGGGTATCGGCTGTGTGCGCCGCATGACCCGGGCAACTCTCGGCCGTGCTCACGCTTCGCCGTGGAGCGTGTCCGGTTCTGGCCGCAAGGCGGAAACTAGATCAGCTTCTGAAGGAAGCGCCGCACGTGCCGCGGGCGGGAGTAGGTCGTAACTGGCAACCCCGACCGGGCTCTGCTGGCCCGCGAGGGAGTAGCGGACGACAGCGTCGTTCTTGTCCGCGACCAGCAGCAGACCAACGGTGTCGGCATGCTGGGTGCGGCGGAGGCGGTCGTCGACGAGGGCGACGTAGAAGCCGAGCTGGCCGAGATACTCGGGCTTGAACTTCCCGGTCTTGAGCTCGATGACGACGTAGCGGAGTTGCTCGACGTGGAAGAAGAGCAGGTCGACGTAGAAGTCGTCGCCGTCGACGTCGAAGTGCACCTGCCGGCCGACGAACGCGAACCCCTCACCGAGCTCGCGGAGCGTGTCGATGATCCGGTCGACGAGCGCTTGCTCGAGGTGGCGTTCTTTCGCGTCGCCGTCGAGGGCGAGGAAGTCCAACACGTACGGGTCCTTGGTGAGCTGCTGCGCGAGGTCAGAGTCTCCCGCCGGCAGAGTTGCCGGGAAGTTCGTCGGTGCCGCCTGCAACCGGGCGTGAGCGCTGGTCTTGATCTGATGCTCGAGGACGTTGCGCGACCAGCCATGCGTCGCTGCTTCGTGGGCGTACCAGTCGCGGAGGTGGTGATCATCGAGCCGGTCGAGGAGCACGGTGATGTGACCCCAGGGCAGTTGTCCAACAGCCTGTTGGACGACCGCGTCCGCCGGCCACTCTCCCGCCAGCCGGCGCATGTAGAACAGGTTCGCGCGGGAGAAGCCCTTCATGTCCGGGAACTCGGCTCGCAGATCCGATGCAAGCCGGCCGATGACGTTGCTTCCCCACCCTTCTGCCTCCTGCCGCTGCAGGATGGTGGCGCCGATTCCCCAGTACAGCCGCACGAGTTCCGTGTTCACTCGCCGCTGCGCAGTGAACCGCGCATTTCTCACCTGCTGCTTCAGTTCAGCGAGGGCTGATGCGTACCCGGACGGGATCGGCGTGGTGTTGGTCATCACGACCATTCTGCCTCGTAACCAGGTTTGATCGTCGCCCTCATGGCGCAGGGGTCGATCCAATTTCTATGCCACAGAAGAAGCGCAGTCCCTCGAATGAAAGGCGGCGTTCCTATGGCGCAGAAAGTCACCACGCACCTGGTCGATGACCTGACCGGCGACACCATCGAGGAGGGCAAGGGCCGTACCGTGTCCTTCTCGTTCGATGGCAACCACTACGAGATCGATCTCTCCGACGACAACGCCGAGACGCTTCGGGAGGCATTCTCCGACTACGTTGCTGCCGGTCGAAAGGTCAGCAGCGGCCGTCAAGCGCGCACCAGCGCCGGCAGCACAGCCAAGCGAGGCAACTCCGACGAGCTCGCGAAGATCCGCGAGTGGGCAAACGCGAACGGACATGAGGTCTCGAGCCGCGGCCGCATCAGTCAGGCAGTGCGCGACGCGTACGACGCCGCACACTGAGGATCTACGATGATAGGACGGCCGCTTTCCCCTCGGGGGGCGGCTGTTCTGTTGCGCCAAGATATGCGGCGGAGGCGCCCGGGATTTTCTGGTGGTACGGCCTGGTGCCATCTGGCCAAGCAGAAGGCGGGCGAGCAGCGTGGCAACCCGAATGCCGTGCTGCTCGCCCGACTCCACCCTCCAAAACCGGAAGCCAGACAGCAAGCATCGTTCGTGAAGAGGACTGGGTGTGGTGCTGGTCGTCCCGGCGCGACCGAGGCGGTCGCCACCGGTCGGGTGCGACTGCCAGCACCACACCAACCTGTCTAACCGGCCCCATTGCTCATCGCACCGGTCTACCCGCGCACTGGGGCCGTAGACGCTCAATTTCGTGGATGGGCGCCCACATGGGGTCGAACCGTGTGGGCGGTTATGCGCAGGATGCGGCTTGAGTAAGGGCGTCGGTGGTGACTTTGAGATCGAGACCCGGGCCGGCGGACGGAGTGCCGTGTTGGGTGACCTCCCACACGGCGCCAATGGGGTCGGCCCCCATGAGGGTCGCGACGGACGGGAAAAACTCGTGTCCCATCCCGCTTGATGAGGATGCCCATGCGAGCTCGAGTTCGTCATCGAACGCGGCGTGCATCGAGGGTTGGCGGTCGATGCTGACGTGCGGCGTGAAACCGCCTCGTAGGGGGTTCTCCGCACCATAGGTTGATAGGGCGGGCATGCAGGTGCCGTTAGCGAAGCGGGTGGCGTGGTTCGCGTTGACGATCGTGCCCGTGAGGGTGTCGCCGTCGGTGTGCTTCTCGAACTGGATCGCGACCGGGAGGGTGTCGTGTTCGTCATACCCGAGGCCGGATCCGCGGTAGGGGGAGATAGTGCCGGCGAGGATCTTGCCGCCGAAGACGCTGCTGAGGATCACGGAGTTCGGGATGCTGAGCACTGCACGAACACCGGTGACTGTGGATCCGACAACGTCAGCTTCGTACACGGTGGTCGCGTAGGCATTTTTCTCTGAAATCTGCTTCGACACGGCGCTGTTCATGGACAGCTTCTTCCCGTCAGCGCTCAGGAATGCCTTCCCGTCGCGCCCGACAGCGCCAACCACCGCACCGCTGGTGGGCAGACGGAGAGCCTTGCCGGTGGTGTACGCCGCCGTGCAGGCGAGCTTTCCATCGACCTTCGCGATGCTGGCGCATGCCTTGGACAGGTCAACGGTCTGCGGCTGCATCGAGCAGCCGGCAAGGGTCGTGACCGCGGCCGCTCCGACAAGGAGCGCGGCGATGGTTGTGGTCGTGCGGGGGGAACGCATGAGGGGTCCTGTCTGCTTGGGGCGCGAGAGCGTCGGTGGAGCGGGGGGTCAGGAGCGGGGTGGTCAGGTGAGGGTCTGGTGGGGTGGGGTCATGAAGACGTGCACGATGACATGGCAGATCGTCTCGGCGTGGTCGGATAACATCGCGGCGCACGGCCCGGCCCCGTCGGCGTGCGCGGGGCGGGCAGCGAGGAGCAGCAACGTGGCAGCGGTGACAGCGACCACCGCCAAGGCAACCGCGACTTGAACCCCGGCTGTGGCGGCGGGCTGCCGGTTGGTCATCGGTCGGTCACAGTCACGGTGAAGGTGGTGCGGTGGCCGTACCGGTCAGTAACCCATGCGGTCGTGGTCCCGGGCTTGGTGAAGGTGAACCCGGCGTTGAAATCGACACCATCGGAAAATTGAGCGGCGCGGAACTGGGCGATCGCCGGGACGGCCGATCCGCCCGTCCACTGGGTTCCGTCGGGACTACTCACGATGAGAACGTCACCGGTGCGGACGATCACTGATCCGGCTTCGAGCTGCTCTTTCGTGCGGAACAGCGGAGCCGGTACGCCGCCGAGCTCGTGTGTGCGAGAAACATCGGGAGTGGTGTGCACGTCTGCGTGTTCGTTCCCGTGGCGGTGGAGCGCTTCGTCGAATCGAGACGACGCGATCGCGGCGCTCGCGCCACCTCCGACGATGACGATCGTGGCCGCGGCAGCGGTGAGGAGGGCGGTTGTCCGTAGAGGCATGGTGATCCTTTCCGTGTCCGGAGCTGAGGACGAGTGGGCTGGTGTTCCAGCCCGTCGTCACCTACATGGCCGGTACCTCTCGGGGGCTTTCACACGGTGCGAAGTTTCTTGGACACGGGCCGGTGAAAGGTTGGGCCGGGGGTCGGCCATGATGTTGCATGTGCACCCGCCTGGCCGAACCGTTGCGTACGAGGTGTTCGTGCGGACCCACGGCGATGCGGTGCTGCGGTTCCTGCGCCGTCGAACCGATGCGGACACTGCGGATGACGTGTTCGCGGAAACGATGCTCGTCGTGTGGCGCCGCTTCGACGTGATCCCGTCCGAACCGCTGCCGTGGCTCTATACGACCGCGCGGAACTGCCTCCGAGACGCTGAGCGGGCTGCCCGTCGTCGGCACCGGCTCGTCAATCGGATCACCACCGTTGATCCGCCGGTGGTCGCGTACACGCACTCCGCCGGCGAGGACGATGACCGGGTGTCGAAGGCGCTGACAAGCCTCCGGCCCGCCGACGCAGAGATCCTGCGGCTCTGGGCGTGGGAAGAACTCACTCCAGCACAGATCGCCAGCGTGCTGACGATTACCGTTAACGCAGCAACCATTCGGCTGCATCGGGCGAAGAAACGCCTCCGCACACGCCTCGAGTCGATGGAGATCGATCCCGCGCAGCGCACCACCACGGAAGGAACGGTGTGATGGACATCCGCGACGATGACGAACTGCGCGCTGCGCTTCGCCGCACCGATCCTCACCGTCACCCGTCCCGTCTCGACGACACGCGCATCCGTCGCCTCGTCGCGGCCGCTGAACGCGGCGAATCGCTCACGTCCACCGGCCGGCGTCGTCCGCGGACGACCCGCCCCAGATGGCTGCTCCTCGGCGGGGCCACGACCACGCTCGCTGCGGCCGCCGCCGCGTTCGCGATTCTCACCCCAGTGACGACTCCAGCCGGTGAGCACACCGGATCAGGAGTGATGCAAACCCCACCTTCCGCGTGCCCCACGCTGAGCGTCGACCAGATCCGCGCGAACGATACCGCGTTCGAAGGAACCGTCACCCGGCTCGACGGGGACACCGCAACCCTGCAGGTCTCGAAGGTCTACGCCGGCACACCAGGTACTACGCAAAGGCTCACCCAGATCCCGGACGACACCACCGGATCCGACACGCTGTTCATTGATGGGAAGACATATCTCGTCGCACTTTCCAACGGCGCCGTCACCGGATGCGGTGAAACAGGAGTCAGCACACCACAGCTTGAAGCACTGTTCAACGAAGCATTTCCACCCAGTCGTACCCACTGAGCAGTGCCCGATCAACGTCCCGGCGTGAGCGATAACGGCTGCCCCCGTCGGGAGCCGGCGGCCGCTGCTGCTGCCGGCAGAGCAGCAGTCCACGAGCCCAGTTACGAGTGAGGAGCCTGATCCTCGAGGGTGTGCGTCACGGCGTCGGCGACGATGTGCGCGACGTGCGCGTCAGCGAGGGAGTATTCCGCTTCGCGCCCGTGCCGGGCCACCGTGACAAGCCCGGCGGTGCGGAGGGTTCGCAGGTGCTGTGACACGAGGGGTTGTGAGAGCTGAGCTGCATCCGCGAGGTTCCCAACCGACGTGGGTTGCTCGCTGAGTAAGCACAACAAGTGCAGACGCGATGCCGACGACAACACCTTGAAGAGCTCAGCTGCAGGTTCGAGGTTCGCTCGGGGTGTCACACGGAAACATTAGTACTTGGACATGCGTTGCAACAGCAGCGGCGCTCTCCCGTCCGGGAGAGCGCCGCTGCTGAAGCGAGCTCAGTGCTCGTCGTAGTGGCCGTCGTGCTCGGCGTGCTTGTGGCCGTCGTGCAGATAGTCGACGTGGTCATCGTGCTGGACGGCTTCGTGGCCGCAGTCAGCTGCGTGCTGGTGCTCGGCCACGGTGTGCTCAGCGTGCGTCTCAGTGGCTGCCATGGGGGTCCTCCTGGTGTGGGTGTAGCGATGGTGTGGTCTCAGTACACCCGTTGTATGCATCAGTTGCAATGCTTTCATGTGAGAGCCTTCCAAGCTCGCTTGCCCTCGAGCACGGCGACGGCGCCGCCTCCGAGGGAACGCTCGTCGCGCTCACCCTCGTTGCCTTCGATCGCGCGTTCGCCGCAACCGACGACGCGAGTGGGGTCGCTGCGACGATCACGATGTCACGAACCATGGCCGGAACGGCCGGGGCGTTCGAGACGCGTACGAAGCTGCACACTAGGCCGAAACGCACTCCTCCGGGCTACGCTCCACTCGAGCACCGCTTGCCCGGAGCTCCGGCCGGACCGTCACGACACTGACAGTCCGGCCGTTCTCGTTAAAGCGCCGATAGCGGTCTCTTATGTCAGTTTGATCGTCCCGAGCATGCCTCTCCACCGCCACCCCCTCTTTTTCATCGCAGCCTGCGAGGAGCGCTAGGGCATGTAACGTTTGGCGCCCCTCACCGGGCATTCTTGCGGGACAGCTACACGCGAATGCCCAGGTCAACCAGCACACGGGCAAGTTGTCGCGGTTGACGCCTCGTCCCATGCCCCCATCAGGGACCGGCTATCGAGATGGCGCTGGTGGGCTGTCGAGCGCGAGGTGTTCGAGGACTCGCACCAGCGCAGCCTGGTCGGTGCCCTCGGTGCGTTGCAGGAGGTGTTTCCGGACCGCGTCGGCGTGGATCGGTCGGGCCACACGCACGAGACGCGCTCCCTCGTCCGTGATCCGCACGAGCACACCACCATCGACCGCACTGCGGCTGACGAGTCCGCGCTTCTCCATCCGCGTGAGCTGGTGGGACAGACGGGTGCGATCCCACTGCAGCGAGGCGCTGAGGTCGTTCTGTCGGAGCTCGCCGCCCCCGAGCTCGACGAGTCGGGTCACGATCCCGAAGTCTTGGTCGGAAAGTCCGCAGCCAGCCTTGATGTCCTCGGCCACCCGCTGCCGGACGGTGTCCGCTGCGGTCTTCCACGCATGCCAGAGGCGTTGTTCCTGCTCGGTCAGCGGCGCGGTCATGGGGCGACTCTATCGACCCTCTGTTGACGCATCAACACTGAGGGAGCATGCTGTTGACATGACAACGCCAAACAGGATGCAGAAGGTCGCGCTCGTCACCGGCGGGAACAAGGGCATCGGGATCGCGATCGTCCGCGGTCTCGCGCGAGAAGGTTTCACGGTCCTCCTCGGCGCGCGCAGCGCCGAGGTCGGCCGGGCAGCCGCCGCCACCGTCGACGGTGACGTGCGCCCGGTCGTTCTCGACGTGACGAATCAGGACCAGATCGACGGTCTCGTCGCGGACGTCGCTGACGAGTTCGGTCGGCTCGACGTCTTGGTGAACAACGCCGGCGTGAACACGCTCACGTTCCGGCCACTGGAGGACCTGCCCAAGCCGAGCGAGGAGACCGTCGACGACTTCAAGAACGTGTACGAGGTCAACGTCTTCGGCGTCGTGCGGATGATCGCCGCATTCCTGCCGCTGCTGACGAACGCAGCGGCGCCTCGGATCGTGAACGTGACGAGCAAGCGCGGCTCGATCGGCGAGGCGGGGGCCTGGGTGGGGCAACCCTCGATGGTGTACTCGAGCTCGAAGACCGCGGTCAACGCCATCACGGTGCACTACGCCCGCGAGTTCGCGGACACCACGCTGAAGATCAACGGCGCCGCCCCTGGACACGTCGCCACGGACTTCAACGACTTCCGCGGCACGCGCACCCCCGAAGAAGGTGCGGCTGTGGCGGTGCGACTCGCGACCCTGCCCGCTGACGGCCCCACCGGCGCGGTCTTCGAGGACGACACGCAGCTCGCATGGTGACCGCGACCTCGCGCGAGATCCCGGTCGCCGGCAATCCCGAGATCCATCCGACGAGACAAGCATCCCGGAAAGGAAGCGGTCTCAACCGGCACTCGGCTCCTAACGAGGGGGCGTCCGGTGAGGGGGTGCGATCAGTTCGAGGAATCCGCCGTGCGCACCCTCGAGATAGATAATGCGCGTGCCGGCGCGGGCACCGTTAGTCATCCGGTGTGGCGTCCCGGCTGGTCGCCAGCCGTGTATGGCACACAACTCGAGCACCCGATCGAGATCCGAGACCGTCAGCGCGATGTGCACCGTGCCGATGCGCGCCGGGGAGCCCGCTCGCTCCGGCGGCTCGGACGGGGTGTACTGCAACAGCTCGACTCGTTGGTGACCGAGCGTGACTGTAGCTGCGCGGATCGTCGCCCCGCCGACGCCGGTAGTCGCGGCCGTCGTGTCTGCGTCGAGCGAGAAGACACGTTCGAGGGTGGAACCGAGCCCGGAACACCACAGCGACAAGGCGTCGTCCAGGTCACGGTGAGTCCGGAGTGAGCGACGTTCGAGACGAGCGGTGGTGTCATCAGATCAGTAACGGGCTCGAACTCGTAATCACGATCTGCGGGCGACTGGCGCCGACACGGCCGTGTTCAGGGCGTGCTGCGCCAGTGGGGCGAGCCGTGAGTCGCTGGTACGCGGGCTGGCAGTATCCGCGAACGACGCGTCGCGGCTTCACAATGGGCCGTTGCTCGTCAGTTCCTGAGCTGCGGTCTTCAGGAGTGCGGTGTCGATGCCTCGGCGGCCGAAGAGGACAAGCGCTTCGCGGTCGTCTCGGTCAGGGAAGACCGCGACCGCAGCGACGGGTTCCTTTGAGAGGCCGTCACTCCAGGCCGTTCGTCGCCGCCGGATGGTGGGCAGGAGCCGTTCGTATTCGTCGACGAGCTCCGGATGCGCTGGGCGCGCGTCGCGAAGCACGTTTGCACGCACGTCCTTTGGCGCAGCGCTCAGGAGGAGCCGCCCGGCGGCGGTCGTGAGTGGGTTTCTCGGGAGGTACTGATCAGCAACGACGGCGAGGCGCTCGTCGAAGGGCCGCTGTGATCTTGCGGTGTAGACGACGTGGCGGCCGAGGAGAACGGCGATCGCAGTTGCGGTGTTGAAGCGTTCCGCGATCGCGTCAACGTCGATCCGGGCCCACTGGACGTGCCGCGCGGCGAGGAGTTCGAGGACCAAAGGAGCCGGCCCGATACTGAGTCCACGCTCGGTGCGGATGAGCCAGCCGCGCGACACCAGCCCGAGAGCGATGTCCTGAACGGATGACCTCGGGATGCGCAGTCGGCGCGCCAATTCACTCACCGTCAACGGGACGTCCGCGCGGGCCACCATGTCGAGTACGTCGACGATCCGATCAACGCTGCGATGGACACTCACACGTCCAGGGTGCCGCAGATGCGGCAATTCTGTGATCTGCACCATCGGTGGCCCGAGGCTTCGCGTATGAACTCCACGCCGCTTCAGGACCTGTCCAAAGTTCTTCGCCTCGATCTCTCGAACGCAGAGATCGATGGCTCCGAGCCCGAGACGACCTCCCCCCACCGCCTCGCCGAGTGCATGGCGGCGGCGATGGCCGCACACGGCTTGGCGGCAGCGGGGTTCGGTGCGCTGCGAGGCGGTCCAACACGATCTGTGCGCGTCCGAACCGAGGATGCGCTGCTGCAGCTCATGGCCGTCTTCGCGACGCGGATCGGTGACGTGCCAGCCGCGTCCACCATGGAGGACCCGCACCTCTTGAGCGACAGCGACTTCTACACGTGCCGTGACGGCCGCGAGATCTTCATTCTCCTGTCCTTCCCGCACCTGCGCGATCGAGCTCTTCGCGTGCTCGGCTGTGCGCCGGGAACTGACCGGATCGCGGCAGCAGCCGCGGGCTGGGACGCGCTCGCACTCGAGGAAGCAATCGTTGCCGCTGGCGGGACGGCCACCATGGTGCGGTCCCGAGAGGAGTGGGCAGCGTCGGCCGCAGGGCACGCGATCGCCGGAGAACCCTTGGTGCGCATCGAATGCACCGGTGATGCCTCCCCCGTTGGCCGCGCGGCGCTCGCTCCGTCCGATCCACCACTGTCCGGTGTTCGTGTCATCGACTTCACGCATGTGATCGCCGGGCCGATCGCTGCTCGTCTGCTCGCCGAGCTTGGCGCAGAGGTGCTTCATGTGTCGCGTCCCGACCGGGCCGACCCGAACGCCATGATCATCGAGACCGGCGTCGGGAAGCGGAACGCGTTCTGCGACCTTCGGACGGCAGCGGGCAAGGCGCAGTTCGATGACGTTCTCGCCGGTGCGGACATCGTCATCCACAGCTACCGCCACCTCGCCAGATTTGGATTGGATGCAGCACAGCTCGCGACCGAACACCCGGGCCTCGTCTTCGCCGACGTGCACGGCTGGGGCGACCGCGGGCCGTGGGCAGACCGAGGCGGGTTCGATCAGCTCGCCTGCTCCGCGACCGGTTTCGCTCTCGAAGAGGGCGGCGGGGAGCATGCCGCTCTCCCGCCGACGTACCTGTTGAATGACTACGTCGCCGGGTTCCTTCTGGCAGCAGGGATCGAGACCGCACTGACCCGGCAGGCGACCGATGGCGGTTCCTGGCACGTGCACGTCGACCTCGCACGGGTCTGCACGTGGGTGCAGTCATTCGGACAGAATCCGAACCAAATCACGGCGGGACCCGACCTTCGCGCTGGGCTCGCCGCCGTTGACACTGTGCAGATCGACGGACCGTTCGGACGAATCAGTGCCCTTCCGAGTTTCGTGCAGATCACCCCACCCTGGGATTCTGTACGCGGTGTTCCTTCCCCGTTGGGATCATCCGCAATGAAGTGGTCAGACGCTCACTGACCTTCCTGGACTGCCGCCCGGGCGACTAGTTGATTCGCGGACCGTGGGTAGCACGATCACATTCGCGGCTGAGGCGACCCGTCGGAACGGCATCTCCGGTGCGGAGCGGCGGGGCCGTGCGTCCCGTACGCGTCGCCTGGGTCGCTTCGCGTGCTGCGCGCCGAGCGGTGCGCCAAAGCTGCCGTACCGTCCGAACACACGATCGCGGACCGCTTCCGGAGTGCTCTCCCACTTGTCCAGTAGCATTCGAAACCGTCGGATCGCGACGTGGCTGCCACCGTTCATCCACGGAGCGTCGGACGCGCCAACCCAGACGGTGTCACCGGACAAGCCCCGGCTGACGGCGCTGTTGTTCATCCCACGGATTTGGCCCATCAGGTTCAGGTCGTTCGTGCTGCCAGCTCCGCCTGCTCGACTGCCTTTGCCGACGGCGACGCTGCAACACTGATGCCGTCGTCGCGGTCCGCGAGCCGAAACCAGCGGGCCAGGCAAGACCCGGACACCCCGAAGTCCTTCGCGACCTGCCGCGCCGACGTCTCACCGCTCCAAGCGACCGCGATCACGTCACGTCACGTCACGGCGGAACTCTTCCGGATTCACCTTCACCATGGTGCACATCCGTCCAGCAGGAGCCAAAGCTCCTACCTGTCAGGAGTCAACCGAACCTGCAGCAGTCCCTTACGCTGTTGATAGCGCAGCGGGGAACCATTGAACCGTGCCGGGCCTCAGCGTCGAAAAATCGGCCGCACTGCACTGACCTGAGAGCAAACCAGCCATCAAAGGTCCGGGCCAGCGGCGGGCGGTGAGATCAGCTCGAGGAAACCTCCGTGCGCGCCCTCGAGGTAGATGATATTCGTGCCGGCCCGGCTTCCTTTCGGCATGAGATGCGATGGCCCGAACGCATGCCAGCCATGCGCCGCACAGATATCGAGGACTAGGTCCAGATTCGCGACCTCGAGAGCAAAGTGAATAATGCGTATCTGCGAGGGCGAAGAAGACGCGAGCGCGGATCCGGGCGGTTCGCGTACCGAAGGAGCTCGACTCGCTGGACCCCGAGTGTGACCGTAGCGCCCCGGATCCTCGTCTGCGCGACGCTGGTTGTCTCTTCGTCGAGCGTAAACAACCGCTTCGGAGTGAGCCCGAGGCCTGAGCGCCACATGTCGAGTGCATCGTCTAGATCAGCGACTGTAAGCTCGGCGTGAGTTACCTCGGTGATCAGGGACGACATGGCATCATCATTTCGCGCTCACCGGCGAAGCTGCCTAGCGATTGGCCGTTATCCCGCGTCGCGAGACCGTCGTTGGTCTGTCGTAGCCGAGAGGCTCCGCAATACGCTGGAGCGGTATAGGACAGGTCCGCGATCCCTCGTCCGATCGACCGTTGCACTAAATGTCTCACAGCAACTGGCGGAGGTTCGTCGATGCGAGGTCGAGCAGCTCGTCGCCGCGGCCGGACAGCACGGTGCGGATCGCGTAGAGCGTGAAGCCCTTCGCCTGCTCGAGGGTCACCGCCGGCGGCATCGAGAGCTCCTGACGGTCGGCCTTCACCGACACGAGCGCGGGGCCGTCGTGCGCGAGGGCGGCGGCGAGCGCGTCCTCGAGCTGGTCGGA